>CAJQPT010000339.1 GCA_905480285.1 uncultured bacterium | reverse complement strand
CCATGCTCCCTCGCGCTCTGCTCCCGACGCTGATCCTGATCTCTGGGTGGTCCCTGGGCTGCCATGAAGCGGCGGCCCCGGGGAGCGCCGCTTCGGGTGAAGACCGAGCTTCCCGGCCCGAGGATCCCTCGCCGGCAGCGGAGAAGGACCCCGCAAGCTCTCGAGCACTGGAGAACGCCGCGGACGCCGCCGTGGCTGACGTGGAGGAGTACACCTTCAGCGTGGTGCCCCAGCAGTCAGCGTCGAAGTCCGCAGAGCAGTGGGTCCCCTTGCTCAAGGCCGTCTCGGAGGCGTCAGGGGTCGAGTTGCGGTTCCGGACCAAGAAGGACATCCCGGAGTTCGAGGGCAGCCTCCGCAGGGGGGAGCCTGACTTTGCCTACATGAACCCCTACCACTACGTGGTGTTTCATGAGACCGCGGAGTACCAGGCCCTCGCCCGGGCCAAGGACAAGCGCATCAAGGGGGTCCTGGTGGCGCGCGTAGATAGCGAGATCCAGACCATCGGAGACCTCGATGGCTTGGATGTGGCCTTCCCAGCGCCCGCGGCGTTCGCGGCGACGCTGCTACCGCGCGCCGAGTTGGGCGCGGCGGACCTCACGTACCGCCCGAAGTTTGTCAGCTCCCACGACTCGGTCTACCGCAACGTCGCCTCCGGGACGATCCCTGCAGGCGGCGGCGTGGTTCGCACGTTCAACGCGATGCCGCCCGAGGTCTCAGACCAGCTTCAGATCATCTGGACCAGTGAGGGCTTCACGCCCCACGCCATTGCAGCGCACTCCCGCGTCCCCGCTGAGGTGGTCGCAGCCGTCCAGGCGGCGCTGGCGACGCTGCACGAGACGCCCGAGGGCATGAGCCTGCTTGAGCCCATTCGCCTCAAGGGCTTCGAGCGCGGCGAGGATGCCGACTGGGACGACGTCCGCGCACTTGGGCTCGAGGAGCTCTGAGGGACGCCGCCATGACCAGGGCCCCCCAGCCGCGTCGGACGCGAAGCCTCTCTCTCCGCGCGCGGACGATCCTGGGGATCGCGCTGATCGAGGGGGTGGTGCTCCTGATTCTTGTGGTCACGGGCGTTCGATACATCGAGCAGGCCCAGGAGCAGGAGATCCGAATCCGGGCGGAGACCGCCGTTCGACTCCTCTCCTCCACCTTCAAGGAGGCCGTCCTCAAGGAGGACCTGGCGACCATCAATGACACCGCAGAGACGGCGCTCAAGGACACCTCACTGCTCTACGTGCGCGTCCTCGACGCCCGAGGCCGCTTGCTCGCGTCCGTCGCGCACAGCAGCTCGATTGAGCTCGGCGCCCGCACCCCTGACACCTCACTCGCGGACACGCTTGAGGACGGGGTGTTCGACGCGGCCGGCCAGATTCGCGTGGCTGGCGAGCCGTTTGGACGGGTAGAGATCGGCCTCGACACCTCCCAGACCTTCGAGATCGTCTCCGCCGCCAAGCGTCGCGCCACGGAGATCGTCGCCTTCGAGATGGCGCTGGTTGCGCTGTTCAGCTTCATCCTGGGGACGCTCCTGACGAGGCGGCTGCGGGGGCTGGAGGAAGCGGTGGATACCGTGGCCAGCGGGGATTTCATGGCGCGTGTCCCGGTGAACAGGGACGACGAGATCGGGAGGGTGGCCGCCAGCTTCAACTCGATGGCGGAGCGGCTCGGTCTCGCCCGGTCGCGTCAGGCGCAGACCGTGCAGCTACTCGAAGCGCTCTCGCGCGCGCAGCAGCTCCACCTGCTGGGGTACGGGGAAGCGGAGGTCTACCAGGCGTTCCTGGCCACCGTGGTCCAGCTCACCTCGAGCGACGCCGTTTGCCTCAAGCACGCGGACCATGACGGCTGTGCAGTCTGCACAGCCGCGCCCCCCAGGCCTCCCCACCTCGCCCCCAACGGGGCGGCCTCGCTGGAGCCTCATGATGGGCGCTGGTTTGCATGGATTCCGCTCCGGCAGGGTGAGCTGGAGTTCGGGAACCTGATCCTGGTCCGGGATAGCGAGGCATTCGTGGATGAGGACCTCGGGGCGGTCAGCGGGGTCGCCCCGCAGGTCGCTGCGCTCGTCGAAGCTCTCGCGGAGAAGGCGGCCCTTGATCGCAAGAATCAGCTCCAGAGGGCCATCCTGGAGAACGTCATCGACGGCATCGTCAGCGTCGACCGCCAGGGCCGCGTCATGGACGCGAACCCGGCCTTCCTGCGCATGTTCAACCTGGAGGGTCCGGCCGTGGTCGGGCGCCTCTTCAGCGATTGGGTCGCCGTCCCCGCCGGGCAGACGGGACCCGGCGACGGTCGCAAGCTCGAAGTCGACGCGCGTAGGAGCGACGGCTCCACGATCTCCGTCGAGCTCGCGCGGACCCCCGTGGGCGATGAGGCGGAGGCCTCTCACTTTGTCCTTTGGGTCGTCGGGGACATCACCGAGCGCAAGCGCGTCGAGGAGGAGACGCGCAAGGCCATGATGGCGGCGCGAGAGGCCCAGCGCGCGAAGTCGGCGTTCCTCGCGAACATGAGTCACGAGCTTCGGACCCCGATGAATGGGGTCCTCGGCATGCTCCAGCTCCTGCAGCTGGACCAGCTCAGCTCATCGCAGCAGGAGAACCTCACCACAGCCGTCTCGGCGGCAGAGCACCTCCTCGAGATCCTCGACGATGTGCTCGTCTTCTCGAAGGCCGAGGCGGGCAAGATCGTCCTCGAGAGCCTTTCCTTCGACGCTGCTCAGCTGGTCGAGGACTGCGCGCGGCTCATGGCCCACGCGGCCTATCGGAGGGAGATCGAGCTCACCTGTGAGGTGCCCATTGGCGGGGCGGCAGTCCTGGGCGATCCGACTCGGCTCAAGCAGGTGGTGGTCAACCTGGTCGGGAACGCCATCAAGTTCACGGAGCAGGGACACGTCGGCCTCCGGCTGTCCAGCATTAGCGCCCCAGCAGGGCGCGTGGGCCTCCGCCTCGAGGTCACGGACACCGGGATGGGGATCGCCGAGGAGGCGCTTCCCAAGCTCTTTGCCCCCTTCCAACAAGCCGACGACTCCACCACCCGCAGCTTCGGGGGCACCGGGTTGGGCCTGTCGATCTGCCGTGAGCTCGTGGCGCTGATGGGCGGCTCCATCGAGGTGCGGAGTCGACGCGGAAGGGGCGCGGCGTTCATCGCAGAGCTCGACCTGCCCAGCGGCGGTCAACCGACGACCCTCCCTCAACTCACGGGCATGAGGTTCGTCCTTCGGGGCGATCTGACCGAGAACCAGGGTGTCGCCCGGGGGTACCTGGAAGCCCTCGGCGCCAGCGAGGTCTCCTCGCCCCAGGAGGCCCCCGAGGCCCCGGTGGTTGTGATCAACCGCGGCCCGACCCTGGTTCGAACGCTCTCCACGCTCGACGGAATCCCGAACCGTCGTGTGGTGATCACGGAGTGGGCCTGGCTCAGCGAGAACGCCGGCTCTATTGAGGGCAGCGCCCTCGCGGCTCCGGTCACGCGACGTGAACTCGCTGCGGCGCTTCTCGCCAGGGAGAGGGAGCGTGCCAGCGGACTCTCACTGGTCGGGTTCTCAGGGGAGGTGTTGCTCGTGGAAGACAACCTCGTCAATCAACGGGTGATGTCCGCCATGCTCTCCCGCCTTAGGGTGCAGTTTGAACTCGCGTCAAACGGCGCGCAGGCCGTGGAGATCCTCAAGCAGCGCAGCTTCCAGCTGGTCTTGATGGACTGCCAGATGCCGGTGATGGACGGCCTCACGGCGACGCGGATCTTGCGCGACGGAGGCTATGAGTCCCCCATCATCGCCGTGACCGCCAACGTCCTGGTCGAATCCCGAGAGGCTTGCGAGGGCGCCGGCATGAACGGCTTCCTGGCCAAGCCGATCCGGCTCGATGACCTTCAGGCCACCATTGAGGAGTTCCTCGCGCCCAAGGCGAGCGAAGATCAGGGGCCGGATGCCAAGACTCGCACCCCCTGAGGTGTCCCCCGAGCCGCGCCGGGATGTTTCGAGGCGGCGGCTCGCCTTGACCCGACCAGGCCGAAGGACGGTGCACTCAGCCCCGCGGGGTGGGTGAGCGGGCCGGCAGCAGGTTGGGCCTGGGTCAATGGGAGTCTGGCCCGTCGCCTGGGCAAGCTGGGCGCCCCAGCGGAAAGCAGAGCTCCGGCATCGGCACTTCCGCCATCCTCCGGGCCTTGGGGGCGGATGGTGCCGGTGGCCGTCTGCCTTCCGATGCAGCCACCCACCTTGATCAGGACCTTCAACGCCTGCTCGTGGCCTGGCCCATGATCACCGAAAGCGTCAGGGGCAGCCTTGCCGATCTTGCCTGTTCCTATCAGCCGACTGCTCGAGGGACGTCCGAGTCTTTTCGGAGCTCCTCTCCCAAGGGCTCCTCCCGAGTGCAGGAGGGCTGAGGCCTCCTGGATCGCAGCTCGAGCCGTCAAGCCGGTGAATCGGTTCACCGTAGCCTGACCTGAGCCCTCCAAGTCGGGGCCTTCTCATCAGGCCGGTGGCTCTATCCGGTCGCCTCGCGCTCTGGCTCCATTGAGCCGGTAGCTGGCCCCGTTGAGCCGGAAGATCGCCATCTTCGTGCCGAGACCTCTGGGCTCGAGAGAGCGGCGCCGATGGACGGCGCCGCCTTCCCCCGGCGGGTCGGGGAACCCTCCAGCGGGATGGCTACCGCATCCGTTGGTCGTTGCCAGCGGTGTGCGATTCGCATCGATCCAGCATGGAGCAGCGATCGCCGGAGGGCGCCAGCGGCCTTGAGCGAAGCGCGACGGGGGGGGACTGTCCCGAAACGGAGTCTGGGCTCGACGGTAGGGCTGAACCAAGGCGCTCCATGGGGCTTGGGTCTGGCTCGTGCGTACTGGATGGCCCAGAACTCGCCCCTCTCGCCGCTGGAGCAGGGCCCGGTGCTACGCTCAAAGTATGGCGTTTGTGTACCCGTCCCCCGATTCTCCACCCGGCCTGGGATCTCCGAGCCTGTTGAAGGCCGCGCTGTCCGGCATCGGCGCCGTGGCCTTGGCCTCGGTCTCGACGCCCCAGTCGTTTGGTCCACAGCAGATCATCACGACGAGCGCAGACGATCCCCTCTCGGTCTACGCCACCGACCTGGACGGGGACGGGGATGCGGACGTGCTCTCCGCGAGCTACCTGGACGGCAAGATCGCGTGGCACGAGAACCTGGGCGGAGGCGCCTTTGGTCCCCAGCAGGTGCTCACGCAGAGTTCCAGCGGCGCCACCTCGGTCTACGCCACCGACCTGGACGGGGACGGAGACGCGGATGTCCTGTTTGCGGGCTTCGCCAGCAACAAGATCGCGTGGTACGAGAACCTGGGCGGGGGCGCCTTCGGTCCCCAGCGGGTGATCACCACGAGCGCGAACTTTGCCCTCTCGGTCTACGCCGCCGATCTGGACGGGGACGGGGACGCGGACGCGCTGTCCGCGAGCGGCTTCGACGACGAGATTGCGTGGTACGAGAACCTCGGCGGAGGCGCCTTCGGGCCCCAGCAGGTGATCACCACGGTCGCGGACGCGGCCCAGTCCGTCTACGCGACCGACCTTGACGGGGACGGGGACGCCGACGTGCTGTCTGCGAGTCGCGACGACGACAAGATCGCGTGGTACGAGAACCAGGGCGGAGGCGTGTTCGGCGCCGAGCGGGTGATCACGACGGACGCGGACCGTGCGATCTCGGTCTACGCCACGGACCTGGACGGGGACGGGGACACGGACGTGCTGTCTGCGAGCTTTGGCGACGACAAGATTGCGTGGTACGAGAACCAGGGCGGGGGCGTGTTCGGCGCCCAGCAGGTGATCACCCAGGGCGCGGACGCTGCCTGGTCGGTGTACGCCACTGATCTGGACGGGGACGGGGACGCGGACGTGCTGTCGGCGAGTCGCGACGACGACAAGGTCGCGTGGTACGAGAACCAGGGCGGAGGCGTGTTTGGCGCCCAGCAGGTGATCACGACGGTGGCGACCGGGGCCGTGACGGTCTTCGCCACGGATCTGGACGGGGACGGGGACGCAGACGTGCTGTCGACGAGCGTCATCGACGACAGGCTCGCGTGGTACGAGAATCTCCTCCTGGACTGCAACGGCAACGGCGTTGCGGACAGCGTCGACATCGCCAACGGCACCAGCTTCGATTGCAACGGCAACAGCCTGCCCGATGAGTGCGACATCACGAGCGGATTTGCAGCCGACTGCAACGGGAACGGAACGCCAGACAGCTGCGAGCTCGCCGGCATATCGAGCTTCGGCAGCGCCGCGCAGATCAACGCCGGGCCGCTTGGCGCACCTTGGGCGGTCGAAGAAGCTGATGTCGATCTCGACGGTGACCTGGACCTCGTCGTCGCCGGACGAAGTGGAAGCAGCGTCTACTGGTTCGCGAACGACGGCACCGGCCAGTTTGGAGGCGAGACCCTGATCACCAGCCAGGCGCCGGGGGTCTTCTCGGTGACCCTGTTCGACGCCGATGGGGATGGGGACGAGGATCTCGTCACCGCGGAGTCCGCGGCCGACACGATCAGCCTCTACCTGAACCTTGGAGGGTCATTCGGCCCCGGCCTGCCCCTGGATACCGCCCTGGATGGCGCCCGCACGGTCCGACATGCGGACATCGACGGAGATGGAAGCGTGGACGTCATCGCAGGCTCACTCAACGACGACACGGTGGCGTGGTACCCGAACCTGGGAGGCGGCTCCTTCGGCGTTCGGCAGACCATCACAAGCTCGGCGGACCATGTGCTCTGCGTCGACGCCGCCGACGTGGACGGCGACGGGGACTTCGACGTGCTTGCTGCATCGCGCGACGACAATGCCGTTCGCGTCTTCGAGAACCTGGGCCTCGGCGCTGGCTGGGTGGAGCACCTCGTCGCCTCCGTGAACCAGCCCAGCTTCGTCCGCGCCTCGGACCTCGACGGTGATGGGCAGCTGGACATCGCCTTCACCTCCGTCGCAGATGGCTCACTCGGCTTCGTCGCCAATCAGGGCAGCCTCACCTTCGGCCCCGCTGAGATCGTCTCGACAGACTTGCCGCGGGCCTCGAGCCTCACGGTGTCGGACCTGGACCTCGACGGCGACCTGGACCTGGCGGCCTCCGCCTACGGACTCGGCTCCACCCCGGCAGGCGAGGTGGCGTGGTTCGAGAACCTCGGAGCGGCGAGCTTCGGCCCCAAGGTCACCGTGGGTGCCGGCCTGAACCGCGCGAGCTTCGTCTGCGCCGCCCGGCTCGATGCGGATGGAGTCCCGGACCTCGCCGTCGCGGTCTGGACCGGTGATCAGGTGCTCACCTACCGCAACCAGCTCTTCATCCCGCAGGCCGAGGACTGCAACGCTAACGGCATCCCGGATGGCTGCGACATCACGAGCGGCACGGTGACGGACTGCGACGGGGACGGCGTCCCTGACCTCTGCCAACTGGCCGGCGACCCGACCTTCGACCTCAACGGGAACGGGACCTTCGACGCCTGCGAGTCCATCGGGTCCACCTACTGCAGCCCTGCGGTGACCAACTCCACGGGCCTCCCCGGTGAGCTGACCGTGATCGGTGACGGGGCCAGCTCTCTCAACAACGTCGCGCTCACGGCCCGAGCCCTGCCCGCCAGCTCCTTCGGCTTCTTCATCACCTCGCAGACCTCGGGCTTCACCTCCAACGTCCCCAACAGCCAGGGAACCCTCTGCCTCTCCGGCAGCGTGGGGCGCTTCGTTGGCCCGGGGCAGATCAAGAGCTCCGGCGCCGCGGGCGGCATCCTCCTCGACATCAACCTCAACACCCACCCCACCCCCACCGGCCTCGTCACCGTCCAACCCGGCGAGACCTGGAACTACCAGCTCTGGTACCGGGACGCCGTCGGCGGGCAGACCACATCCAACTTCACGGACGCGGTGGCGGTGACGTTCCAATGACGGTCGCGGCCGGGGCTCCTCGGAGCTCCGGCGGTGGGCCCCGCTCGCATGGAAGAGGGGTGGCGAGCCACTGCCGGATCCCATAGCCAATTCAGGCTTCTCCTTCGGGCCGCCGAGTGGGGCGCGCGGCGATGCCTCCGAGAAAAGAAGGTCGTCTCGGGAACGTTCGCAAACCCGCCGGAGGGATCAGGGTAGGAGAGACGACCATGCATCAGCGAACCGCCAATGACCTTCACGAGGCCCTCATCCAGCAGCAGGACTTCGTCCGCCGGCTGGCCCTGCGATTGACCCGGCACCCCGCGGAGGCGGATGACGTGGCGCAGGACGTCTGGGTCCGCGCACTCGAGAGGGCCCCGTCCGGCGGGCCGCCCCCCTCTCGGGACCGTGAGGGGCGGGGCCTGCGTCCCTGGCTGCAGGCGGCGGTCCGGGGCGTGAGCCGAAACCGCGACCGGGCGGCCCGGCGCCGCCGCTTCCACGAGCAGAGCGGGGCGAGGGACGAGTGCCAGCCCTTTAGCGATCTGGAGCTTCGCCACGAGGTGGTTCGGGCCGTGCTGGGCCTGAAGGAGCCCTATCGGAGCACGGTGGTGCGCCGCTACGACCAGGGGATGAGCGTCCCCGAGATCGCGCAGGTGGACGGGGTCGTCCCGGGCACCGTTCGAACGCGCCTCCATCGCGCCCACCAGGAGCTGCAGCGCCGGCTCTGCGCGGACGATGAGAGCCGCGGGCGGCTCTCCGCCCTGGCCGCGGCCACCCCGGCGCTGCCCCTCGCTTCCGTCCAGGGGATCGGCGCGGCCCTCGCGGTCGCGGGCGCCCTGGCCGCCGGCCTCCTCCTCGGCTGGCTCCCCTCTCCGTGGGCCGACCTGGGCCGTCCAGCGGATCGAGGCGCGCACGCGGCCGTGCCCTCGGGGCACGCCCGGGGGCCGGTGGCCCTCGCCGGCCTCGGCCCCATGGGGGCCCGCGGCCTCCTCGCGCCAGCGGAGCAGCCGGAGGAGCGCGTCGCCCTGCTCGCCGAGGAGCACCCGTACTGGACCGCCGTGCGGGAGGCCCGCGCGGGGATCCCCCGCTACGTGATCGACGAGCCCGAAGCCGAGCGGGCTCTGCGGACGCGAGTCGAGTCGCTCGGGGTCGAACCGCCCACCTGGACCCCCGGGGAGCCCCTGGGCACGACGCTCACCCGCCTGTCCAGCGCCGCGGCGGTGCCGATCGTGGTCGCGAAAGGCGCCGCCCGCGCGACCACGCCGTCCGACCCACGGTGGCTGGTTCGACCGACCAAGGTCAGCTTCGCCCGGTGGCTCGCCCTGACCCTCGGCCTCGCCGAGGGCCGCCCCCGGTGGGAGGTGGCGGACGGCGCCGTCCAGGTGGCGGACCTCGGGGAGCTCATGGAGCACGCCGTCGACTTCGAGTACCGGCTCGAGGACCTCCGCCTCGACCCGGTCCCCTACTTCGAGGATGGCGCCGTTCCCCCTCCGCTGTATCGCACGGCACGCAGCGGCACCGACGGGCTTGTCCACGAGCTTGGCGACGCCCTCGGGGACCTCCACCGCTGGGACCAGGGCGACCGGGTGACCGCGGAGCCGGACGCGCTGCTCGTCCGGCACCTGCCCCGCGCCCAGCTGCGTGCCCAGGCGCTCCTCGACCGACTTCGGGCCTTCCGCCTCCCGCTGCC
>CAJQPT010000338.1 GCA_905480285.1 uncultured bacterium | reverse complement strand
GGACTGGTGCTTCTCGCCGCTCTTCCTGGCCGGCTGGGAGCAGCGCTTCCCCGACGTCCCCGTCACACGCCTCGACGACGTGGGGCACTACGTCATGGAGGACGCGCCCGAAGAGGTGCTCGAGGCGATCCGCCGCGTCCGCCAGCAGCCCGCTCACACCGAGACGGGCGAGGGATGAGCGACGATCCGCGTCCCGCGCGCTCGCCCGAGGGCGCCGCCGATCCGTTCGCCGCCCTCGGCGGCGTTCCGGAGGAGGTCAACATCGCCGCCTTCCTCCCGGAGGGCGCCAGTCGCCACCCCGACGCCTCCGCCGTCGTCTCTCCAGGCCCCGGCGGCCGCGGCTGGAGCGCGCTCTCGTACGGCGAACTGGAGGAGCGCTCCAACCGGATCGCCGCCGGCCTCGCGGCCGAGGGCGTGGAGAAGGGCATGCGGGTGTGCCTGTTCGTCCGGCCCGGCCCCGACCTCATCGCCATCACCTACGCCGCCTTCAAGCTCGGCGCGGTGCCCGTCCTGGCGGACCCCGGCATGGGCCGCCAGCGCCTGCTCGCCGCGGTGGAGCGCATGGCCCCGGAGGTGTTCATCGGCGTCCCCGCCGCCCACCTGGTCCGGACCCTCTTCCGGGCCCCGTTCCGGAGCGTCAAGGTCTTCGTCACCGTCGGGCGTCGACTCGCCTGGGGCGGGAGGACCCTCGCGCGCCTCGAGCGCGCGGGCTCGCCGGCCCCGATCATGGAGGCCACTCACCGTGACGACCCCGCGGCGATCCTGTTCACCAGCGGGAGCACCGGGCCGCCCAAGGGCGTGCTCTACACCCACGGGATGTTCCACGCGCAGGTCAGCGCCCTGCGGGCCATGTACGGGTTCAAGCCAGGCGAGGTGGACCTCGCCTGCTTCCCCCTCTTCGCGCTCTTCGACATCGCGTTCGGGATGACCAGCGTCTTCCCGGACATGGACGTGACGAGACCCGCGCACTGTGAGCCCGAGAAGATCGTTCGCGCCATCGAGGAGTGCGGGGCCACCGCGGCCTTCGGCTCCCCCGCGATCTGGCGTCGGGTGCTCCCCCACTGCCGCGAGCAGGGAATCAAGCTCACAGGGCTCCGCCGCCTGCTGATGGCCGGGGCGCCGGTGCCCCCGGACCTCATCCAGGATGCCCACGCGGTGCTGTCGCTCGACGCCGACGTCCACACGCCCTACGGCGCCACGGAGTCTCTCCCCGTGGCGAGCATCGCCGGGCGCGAGGTCGTCCCCGGTCTCATGACGGCGCTCAAGAACGGCGCCGGCACCTGCGTGGGGCGGCCAAGTCCGGCGATCCAGATCCAGTTGATCGGCATCACGGATGAGCCCATCGAGCGCTGGTCCGACGACCTCGCCCTGGGCCTCGGCGAGGTCGGTGAGATCTGCGTGCGCGGCCCGGTGGTCACGGCCGAGTACGCGGAGGACGCCGCGGCGACCGCTGGCGCCAAGCTCCGCTGCGCTGACGGGTCCGTTTGGCACCGCATCGGTGACGTCGGGCGCTTCGACAGCGAAGGCCGGCTCTGGTTCATGGGCCGCAAGACCCACCGGATCGAGACCCCCAAGGGCGTCCGCATGCCGGTCCCCCTCGAGAACATCTTCAACCAGCACCCGCGCGCCGCCCGCACCGCCCTCGTGGGCGTCGGCCCCCCCGGCGAGGAGGTGCCCTTCTGCATCGTCGAGGCGCTCCCCGGGGAGCACCCCAAGAGCGACGTCATGACCCAGGGCTTCATCATGCAGCTGCGCGAGATCGGGCGGAAGGTCCCTCGCTCGGCGGACATCGAGCACTTCCTCTTCCACCCGGCCTTCCCCGTGGACCCCCGGCACAACGCCAAGATCCACCGCGAGGAGCTGAAGACCTGGGCGGAGCAGCAGGTCCGATGAGTGGCAGCGCCGCGGTCACCGGCGGCGGGGGGTTCCTCGGCGGCGCCGTGGTCGACGCCCTGCTTGAGCGGGGCGAGCGGGTGGCGAGCATCTCGCGGGGCGCGTATCCCGACCTTGACGCGCGGGGCGTCGAGACCCTGCAGGCCGACCTTGCGGACGACCCTGCGGGCCTCGTCGAGCTCCTCCGGCGCCGTGAGGTGGACACGGTCTACCACTGCGCGGCGCGGCCCGGCGTGTTCGGCCCCGCGGAGCCCTACGAGCGCGCCAACGTCGTCGCGACCACGCGGGTCATCGACGCCTGTCGCGCTGCGAGCGTGCCACGCCTCGTGTTCACCTCCTCCCCGAGCGTGGTCTTCGGCGGCGGCGACCACGTCAACGCGGGGCCGGACCTCCCGTATCCGGACCGATACCTCGCCCACTATCCCCGCACCAAGGCGGAGGCCGAGCGGCTGGTGCTCGCCGCCGACGGCCCCGAGCTCGCGACCGTGTCGCTCCGCCCGCACCTCATCTTCGGACCCGGAGACCCCAACCTGATCCCCCGCCTCCTCGAGCGCGCAGACGCGGGTCGTCTGCGAATCGTCGGCGACGGCGAGAGCGAGGTCAGCCTCACCTACGTGGAGAACGCCGCGGCCGCCCACCTCGCCGCCGCCGACGCGCTGCGTGAGGGCGCCAAGGGCCTCCGCGGCCGGGCCTTCTTCGTGAACAACGAGGAGCCCGTCCGCCTGTGGGACTGGATCAACCGTGTCCTCGAGGGGACGGGACGACCGCCCGTGACTCGCAGGGTCCCTGCGGCCGCCGCCTACGCCGTGGGCGCCGCCCTCGAGCTCCTGTACCGCTCGCTGCGCCGCGCCGCCGAGCCGCCCATGACCCGCTTCGTCGCCAGGCAGCTCGCTGCTTCCCATTCCTACGACATGGTCCCCTTCACAAGGGCCTGCGCCGGCAGGTACCAGGAACCCGTCTCCCTGGATGAGGCCACACGGCGAACCATCGCCTGGGCCGCCCGCCCCTGACCCGACCTCAGGGCCGCGGGCCCTGGCGAGGAGCGAGGCGCCGGTGTGGATCTCTTGAACAGGTCCTGGCAAGGGGTGAAGCCGTGGAGGGTCCGCCCCGCCCTCGAGACGACCCGGAGTGAACGGATCGGGAAAGATCCCCCAGCATCGATGGCTGTAGGTCTAGAACCACGATGTCGTGACCCTTAGCGTCCACCCATGGACCGAGTGCTGACGCCTCTCCCCTCACGGAGCCGCGACGCCGCCATCGCCGCGGCGTACGGCGCGACCCTCGCGTGGAGCCTCGCCTGGTTCGCGCTGGGTCCTGCCGAGCGGCCCAACCTGTTCTTTCGCGAGGGCGGCCCCATCGACCTCGTCAGCAGCGTGTGGCTCCTCAGCGCCTCCGCCCTGTTCGGTCTCACCTACCTGAGCAGCCGAGGATCCAGCCTGCGGGCCTTCTGGCTCGTCGCGTCTGTTGGGCTCCTGTTCCTCGGGATCGACGAGCGCTTCCAGGGTCACGAGCTCCTCTCGGAGGAGATACAGGCCCCCGCTCCGCTCGGGATGCGCAACTGGAACGACGTGGCGGTGCTCTCCTACGGCGTGGTCGCTGCCGCGCTGGTGCTCTGGCGCCTCCCCCTCCTCTGGCGAGCGAAGAGGCTCCGCTGGCTGGGGATCCTGGCCTGCGGTCTAGCGAGCATCAGCACCGGGATCGACAGCATCTTCTTGAGCTCCACCGCCAAGGACCTCTGGGAGGAGACCTTCAAGATCCTCTCCGCCGCGGGCCTGTTCACGGTGGCCCTCGAGGCCTTCGACATCGAGGCGCGGCGGGTTCGGACCGAGGGCTCAACCCCTACCCGCGAGGGCTCAACCCCTACCCGCGAGGGCTGGGGCTTCCGCCTCGCCGTGGTCTCGGTCGTCGCCGTCGTTGGCTTCGCCATCCTGGGGAGCGACCTCATCGAAGGCGCCCTTGGAATCGAAGACGAGGCGTGGTCCGACCGCCTGAGCCAGAACTGGGGGAGCCCGCCCAGCTGGCTGGTGTGCGTGCTGCTGTGGGTCTCGTCCATTCTCTTGCTGCTGGCTCACCGGGCGCGTCCCGCCGGGGTCCCGGGGCGGACTTCGCTGCTCATGTCGGTGTACCTGGCGGTCCTGGGGATCGGGGAGGGTCTGCGCGCGACACGCTTTCGAATCGAGAATCGCCTGGTCGAAGATCAGTTCCCCGCGACCTTCGCCGAGGAGCTCAGCTTCATGCACGATCCGCTCCAGCTGCCGGGGATCCTCTTTATCGTCTCCGCCGCGGCCAGCTCGCTGATCCTCCTCCGATCCCCTTCACCACCTGCCTCCGACCCCGAGTCGGCGGATGCCCCGGGGCCGCTGCAGAGCGCAGGGTTCGTAGGTCCCAGCGTCGCAGGCCTCACGCTCCTGGCCATCGCACTGCTGGCCAACGAACTCGGAGGGAGCACTGTGAACTTCATTCACGCGCCCGCGCTCCGGATCGCGGGCGGGACGCTCCTCCTCCTCGCTGCGGTCCATCAATTCCTCTTGGTGCGCCGCGCCCCGGTCCATCGCGGTTGACCGGAGGCCCCAGGTGGGCGCCGCCGTCACCAGCTCTGCTGGCTGGCTCTCTTCGCTGGTTCTTCCGGCTGGCTCTCTCGGCTGGCTCTCTAGGCTGGGAGCGCCCGAGCCGCTGGACAAGGTGAGCGAGACCCGGCCCGCGAGACGTAACCGCCGACAGCCCGCCCCTGGTGGCTTGTGCCGGGCCAGGCGAGAGCGGCTCAACCTGGCAGGGGCTGGCTGCCAGGGCCCGCGGTGCGGAACGGCGCCAGCGCCGCGGTGCGGTCCGCTACGCTAACCCACATGCTCCGGACCCGACCGCCCCGCCATGACGCCTGACCCGGCGCCCGGCCCGGC
>CAJQPT010000337.1 GCA_905480285.1 uncultured bacterium | reverse complement strand
GGGGCCCGGGAGCCAACTGCCGATCGTGGCCCTCACGGCGAACGCGATCGAGGGGGACGAGCAGGTCTGCCTGGATGCTGGGATGAGCTTCTACCTCTCCAAGCCCTTCTCGAAGGACGAGCTGGAGCGCGCCATCCGCGCGGTCACCGCTCGGCGCCCCGCGCTCTAGCTCACCTGGCCAGCCTCCAGCGATTCAGCGATCCAGCCTCGAACGGGCGGAACGCCCGGTCGGGTCATCAAGGCACCCGGCTGAGAGGGGCGGCTGCCGCCGAGGACACGGCCGCTGAGGACACGGCCGCCGAGGACACGGCCGTCGGGGAGACTGCGGCTGGCAGGCCTAAAGCTGGGCCTTCTACAGCTAAGAACACTGCGGCTGACAATGTCGCCGCTGGAAGCACCGCCGCTGGCTCTGCCTTGGGTAAGGCCGCGGGGAATCGGCGACCACGCGTTCGGCCGCCCAGGTCTCGTCGAAGCCGCTGCCTGACCGCCGGACGCCAACTCCGTCCAGGACACGTCCTGGGCCCTCGACCTCGGAGCCCCCAGCCGCCGATCCGAGTGTCTCGACCCTGGACAACCCTCTAAATGGTCCCTCCATCCCTTCAGCACCCCGCGCCTGAGGTACACTCTGACGGTTGTCGTGGCGCCGGCCCGCGGCGGTGATTTCCTGATAGGGAAGTCCCGCAGTGGCCTGTGCGGTTCTACCCGCTCGGCTCGCCCCTCACTGCCCTTTTATTTCCTCAGCCACCGAGAGCAAAATGCTCAAGACTGCATCCCTCCTGATCGGAGCGGTCGCCCTCGCCCAGGGCGCGCCCGGTCAATCCACTGCCCAACTCCACCGGATTCCTGCCAGGGCTCCGATCCACGCGGGAACATTCCACGCGGCCTCGGGACAGTTCATCCCCGCGGATCCGACTCAACAGTCGGCCATGGGTGCCGGTGGCGACGTCTACACGAACAACCACTACGGTGCGGTGTTCCTCGACATCAACGGCTCGAGCCTCGTGGTCGACGAGGGCCGGATCCCGAGTACGACGTCCCCGGTCTCCTCGAGCCCGGTGAGCGTCACGGGAACGGCCGACAGCTACCGCATCGACGACATCCAGCTGGGCTACGCCACCGACTCGATCGGTGACGGTAACGCGAGGCTCACGATCCTCGCCCAGTACGACTCGTGCACCAACCCGCTCGGGAGCTCCGCTCCGCTGCTAGACCTGACGATCTCCGGACTCCCTGGAACGATCACCCCCGGGCAGATCACGCCGTACACCTTCGACATCGACATGACCGGCTTCGAGTTCTGCATGCTTGCAGACGGGGACGGCAAGTACGACGACGGCGACGTGGATCGGTTCGGATTCGGGCTGCTGATGTCCGCCGACCCCGGCTCGATGATGGGCCCGCTGATCGGCGCGCGTCCCGGTCCTCTCGCGCCCACTGGGGACGGCACGGTCTTCCAGAACCCCGGCAGCGTCGGCTCCGGACTCGGCACGCTGGACCAGTGGTTCGAGCTCACCCTGGGCACCGGGAGCACCGAGTGCTTCAACGAAGGCGGGTATGACCCGGCCACGAACAACCCCGCGTTCGGTTCCTTCTGGCTCGTCCTCGGCGCCGACCTTGGCTTTGATTGCTCAGGCTGCCTGGCCCGCCTCGACGATGTGTTCGAGGACAACGACGACTGCAACTCCGCGGCGCCCCTTGCTGTTCCGAGCTTCAACTCTGGACTCGTGGTCACCAAGACGGACCCGGACTACTACTCGTTCGATATCCCCGCAGGGATGACGCTCACCGCGAACGCGCTGTTCTCCCAGGCCCAGGCCGACGTAGACATCATCCTCTTCAACGATGACTGCACGGGTGCCTACGACTTCGGCTTCTCCGTCACCGACAACGAGACCGTCTCCTACACGAACTGCGGCTCAGCCCCGCTCCCGGTGAAGCTTGAGGTCACGGTCTTCGCGGGAAGCGCTGGCGACTGCAGTGACTACGACCTCGAGTTGTCCGTTGCCGCGCCGTGCCCGGACGACCCCCTGGCTGGCAACGTCTCCTGCGCCACGGCGTTCCCGCTATCCACGGGTCAGACGATCAATCTGGTCGTCAACTGCCTCGTGCCGGCGGACTACTTCCGGCTCAGCCTGATCCCCGGCGAGACCATCAACGTCTCGATGCTGCTCGACCCCTCCCAGGCGGACCTCGACCTGCTCCTGTTCACGGACGACGCAAACTGTGACTCCAACGCCGGCTTCATCACCGGTTCGTTCTCCGTCGGTGCGGTCGAGACCATCACCTACACGAACAAGTCGGGGCAGCCTCAGACGTACGTGCTCAAGGTCGCCACCTTCGCATTCCAGCCCGGCGAGAGCTGCGCCGACTACGTGCTGGACTACGACATCGGCGCATCGACTGAGGTCGGATCGAACTTCTGCTCGGCCGTGCTCAACTCGTCTGGCTTCGGCGCCCACATGTTCGGCACCGGCAGCGACCTGGTCGTGGACAACGCCTTCATGCTCAACGCGGAGTGCCTGCCCAACAACTCGAGCGGTTACTTCTTCGTCTCACAGGGGTCGGTCTTCGTCCCCAACGTGGGCGCCTCGGTCGGAAACCTCTGCATCGGCGGCGGCCCGGTAGGCCGGTTCATCGCCAACGTGGTCAACACGGGCTCGGGCACCACGGTGTCTGTCCCCACGGACCTCAACATGTGGCCGCAGCCGACGGGCTTCATCGCCGTGCTCCCCGGTGACTCCTACAACTTCCAGTACTGGTTCCGGGACGTCGGCAGTACCAGCAACTTCTCCGACGCCCTGTCGGTGACGTTCCAGTGAGTTGAGTCCCGGTTCGGCTCACCCGTGAGCCAGAGCGACCGGAAGGAGCGCGCCCCCGGCATGGCCGGAGGCGCGCTCCTTCCTAATCGGACTTCCTTGCGAGTTGAACCCCTCTCTGCTGAAGCGCCAGGTGCCGTATCGTCCCCCTCTGGAACGCGGATAGGATTCACGCGCGGAACCTTCGAGAGCCGATAGACAGGCGACGGGGTGTGCTCCCGATCGACTCCAACCGCAGGGCGCGCGCCCTGCGCTGGACCTGCGCTCTACCAGCCTCAAGTCCGTCGCGCCCGTGATCTGCACCGCACCCCGGCCTCCCCACTGCTCCCATGACACCGCGTCCTGACCACGCAACCGCCCAGCGCCGTGGCAGCAAGCCCGCACCGGCGCCGAGGATCGACCAGGTCATCGAGGCGCTGATCCTCGGCCTGCTCCTCTACCTGCCGCTCGCCTTCGGCGGTGTCATGCCGATGAGCCGGGTCGTCATGGGCTGCATGGGAGCCCTGATCGGCGCCTGCTTCGCCGTTCGCTGCCTCTCCGAGACCGACCAGGCGGTCTGTACGCCTCGGGCGTTGCTGCCCTTCTTCGGGCTGGTCGCCCTCGCCCTGGCCCAGATCATCGAGCTCCCTGCTGCACTGGTCCAACAAGTCTCCCCGGCGGCGGGCCAGGCCTGGGCGGAGGCCAACAAGGCCGCGGGCACCGAACCGGCTTCCATGACGCTGAGCGTCTACCCCAACGGGACGGGAATCCGCGTGGACCTCTTGATCATGGGCGCGCTGCTCCTGCTGGTGTCCTCGACGATCTATCGCCATCCCGCGGCCTTCAGGAGGCTCATCCTGGGTGTCTCCTTGATCGGATCCGTCGTGACCCTCGTAGGCCTCGGGCACTTCGCGCTGGGAGAGCCCCTCATCTACGGAGTCTTCGACGGCGGAGGCTTCGCGACCCTGAGCGCGCCCTTCGCCTCATACAGCCACTACGCCGAGTTCTTGAACCTCGCATTGGGGTGCGCCCTCGGGTGTCTGCTCATCGAAGCTGGCGGGCGCGCACGGGGCCGCCCCGTGGACGTCCGGGACCTCACCGGGGGCCCAGGGCGCCGCGCGTCGAGGAGCGAGAAGACCCTGCGACTGTTCCTCGTGCTGGGCACCGTCGCCATCGTCCTGTCGACGTCCCGCAACGGCCTCATGTCCATGGTCTTCGCGGCCTCGGTCACAGCGGGGGTCATGCAGTACTCCAGGAGGATCGACGGCGTGGGCTGGTCCATGGCCGCCGCCGGCCTCGCCGCCACGGCCATGCTTCTGTTCCTCGGGGTCGACCCGGTCATCGAGAAGTTCGAGGCCGTGAACGCTGACGAGGGGAGCAACATGACCACTCGACTCGAGCTGATCCGCGACTCTGCGAGCATGGGCGCAGCCTTCGCTGCAACCGGGGCGGGGCTCGGGGCCTTCGCGCTGGCCTTCCCTGGGTTCGATTCAGCCGTCCGCCGAGGCACCGCAGAGCACGCCGAGAATATCTACGCCGAACTCTTCGCCGAGATGGGTCTGACCGGTGCCCTGCTCGGCTTCGCCTTCCTCGGCCTGCTCACCCTGGCGATCCTTCGGGGAGCCCGGTCCAACCGGAGCGCGCTGGGGGTCTTCGGGGTCTTGTTCGGGCTCTCCGCGTTGGGGTTCCATTCGTTGACCGACTTCGGCCTCTTGATCCCGGCGGTCGGCCTCACTGCCGCGACGCTCGCTGGCGCTGCCCTGGCCTGCTCTGGGCAGAGCGCCTCGGCCAGCCTGCCGCGGCGACTTTACGCTCTGGGATCGGCCGCCGTGGCCCTCGTGTGCCTCGCGGCGAGTGTCCCGGGAGCAGCCCGGGAGACCAGCGCATGGGACCACTTCTCGTACACGGAGCGGCTCCGGCATGAGATGGAACAGAGCGGCGGGATTGGCACCGCCGAGCAGCACGCAGACCTCGTGCTACACGCCGCACTCGCGGTCGAGGGCGAGCCCGGCAACGCTGAGTACCGGTTCCAATCCGCCCTCGCGGGCTGGAACCAAGCCGTCGCTGAGGCCGGCAGCTTCGACCCCGAGGGGCCGCCGGTGAATCCCCTCGACCACCCGGCACTGGCCGGAAAGGCACGCATCATGCTCGAGGAGCTCAAGGAGCTTCTCCTCGTCGCTCCGACCCATGGACCCTCGTGGTCCGTCGCAGGCCAGCTGCGCCGCGTCTGGCTGGACGATCAGAGCGACGAGGCCGGTGAGTGGATCATCCGTGGGCGCGAGCTGGCCCCCCACCATCCCAAGACGTGCCTCGCGTCGGCCTTCGAGCTCATGCGGAAGAACCGTGAAGCCGAGGGCGTCGCCGAGATCGAACGGGCCGTGAGCATCGGAGCTGGCGCGAGCTCCGCCGTGGACCTGCTCGCCGTCAGCCTGGACCGGCCCGAGCTGGCCCTCCCATTCGTCGAGGGCAACCTGGTCCTCACCGACCGCCTGCTCGCCGTGGTCGAAGGCGACGAGGCGCGCGGCGAGCTCAAAGTGCGGCTGCAGGAAGCCTACGAGGAGCTCCTCGTCGCCGCCTGCGCCCGCCCGAGCGCTGCCGCCAGCGACCTGCAGCGCCTCGCCGCTATCGAGGCGTCTCGCGACAACCTCGAGGAGGCTGCCGCGCTGCTCCGCCGGGTCCTGGGCCTGGATCCCTCGTCCAAGACTCGGCTCAGCTACGCGAGGCTCCTCGTCCAGATGGGAGACCCCCGTGGCGCCCGGCGAGAGCTCAAGGACCTCCTCAACTTCCACCCCGGGATGACCGCCGCAAGCCGCCTCCTCGAGCAACTCGAGTCCGACGGGGCGAGATGAGCGGAGAGCTGCCCCGCCCGTCCTGAATTACAGCTCTGTAGCCCGCGCCTTCAATCGATAGAGTGAACCCATGAGCACCCTGCCCCGCTCCAGCAACCGTCGATCGATCCCGATATGCCTCGCCATCGTCACGGCACTCGC
Source organism: uncultured bacterium (assembly GCA_905480285.1). Taxonomy (GTDB): domain Bacteria; phylum Planctomycetota; class UBA1135; order UBA1135; genus Saltatorellus. The sequence goes on along the minus strand of CAJQPT010000337.1, from coordinate 10,434 downwards.
CGGTGCGTCGTGTAGTGCACCCCGCTACCACCCCGACGCCGAGGGCCTCGCGCGGTTCAACGCGGCGGGCCCGATCCAGCCGGAATTCGACGAGCAGAGACTCATTGACTCCATTCAGCCCCCGGGTGTCTACACGGTGGTCCCCGGCGACCTGCTGGTAATCCGGGTGCCGCCGTCCATGGCCACCTCTGTCGTGGAGGGTCTGCCGCAGACCAGCCTCGAGCACTTCGCCCGCGTCTCGAAGGAAGGCTCCATCGAGGTCCCTCTCGCCGGGACCACCCAAGTCGCCGGGCTCTCCGTCCAGGAGGTCGAGGCCCGGATCGCCGACAAGGTCTACCCCGAGCTCCTGAGCGAACGCCCGTCCATCGTGGTCTCTGTCCAGGAGGCGACCCTGAGCTCGATCACGATATACGGGGCGGTGGGTAGCGCGGGCGTCCATCGGCTGCGAAGCGACGAGCTGACGCTCTCCGCGGCGCTCTCTGCGGCAGGCGGCATCTTGGTGGGCGAAGGCGGCGGCGCCCGGCGAATTACCGTCTACCGTCCAGGCCGAGGCGACGGGCCGGAGGTGGTCGGCCTCCCCGTCCGAGGCCTCAACGTCCCTTTCTATGACATGCCCCTGGAAGGCGGCGAGCGTATCGAGGTGGAGCGCTGGGAGCCGTTCAGCTTCACCGTGCTCGGCCTTGTCGCAGGCCAGGGCGCCTTCCCAATACCCCCCGAACAGGAACTGAACCTCCTGGAAGCCATCGCGGTGGCCGGCGGGCCTGACCCCGTAGCCGCCCCTCCCTACGCGACGATCTTCCGCAAGGATTATGAGACTGGCGAGATCCTGGCCTCGACGTTCGAGATCAAGGGCGAAGCGCTTCGCACCGCGATCACGATCCCCATCAAGCCCGGTGATGTGATCTCGCTCGGCCACACCGCAGGGACCTGGACGCGGAAGTTCGCGTCAGAGGTCTTCACGCTCCAGATCGGTTACTTCTTCACGCCTGGGGTCAACAACCGCTGACCGCCATCCTGGTCGAGCGTCCTGGGTCTCGACTCGGGCCATTGGAAGGGGCCCGCATCGACGGTCAGGTGTGAGGACGGTTGGTCTGCTCCGTTCGCTTGCCGCAACGAAGCGTCCTAGGAATGCGGCGTCCGCGCTGCCGCCGCCGATGGTCACCCAAAGGCGTTCAGAATCCTGGTCCATCCCCATCCGGCCCGACCTCGAAGGCCGACGGAGCCCCTTCGGGACTGCTGAACGAAACATGGAGCTCGAGGACGAGTGCTGCAGCTGCATTCCAGACCTTCTGAGCCCGCATGGAACGGTCCACATGGAAGGCAGCGCAGCCGATGGCTGCTCTGGGGTCGGAGCATCGTGCCCGCCAGGGCCGTGACTCTTCATTCGCCGGCGCCAGCGAAATGAGAGCGCCCCCGTCGGGGCGCAGGCTCGCGCCTCCGGGGGTGTACCACTCCCCAGACGCCGATCTCGCCTTCCATCAGCTTGACCCAAACACCCCACTTCGAGCCGCACCATTCTTCGGACCGCCCCTCTAAACCAAGCCTAGCGGCTCGCCAAGCTCGGAGCAGGACCCGCGGACCTGGCCGGGCCCTCTGGTTCTGGCAGACGCTCCAGCCCATTGAACGAGAGGAAGGGGTGGAAGAGCGCGAGCCTTCGACCCAGCGTCGCCGTCTCCGAGTCATGGGAGACCGCAGCCTTGAGAACCAGACAAGACCCTTCGCGTCGATCATTGACCGGGATCTGGATCCTCGTCACAAATCCCTGAGGGGCAGACTCGATGTCCTCGCCCTCCCGCTCCCAGAGGAGCGCGAAAGGACTTCCGTCGCGGCGCTCCCCCTCCATGGCCAGCTCTGCGAAGCCGAGCACGTCAGCCGCCGCGGTCACCACGCCCCACCACTCCTCGAGAGACTTCGTCTCCTTGAAGGCGAGCGCCAGCTCGTCCAGAGCCTGCTTCTCGTCATTGACGGACCTCGCCGACGACGCGACCTGGCGGAACGCCTCCAGCGACTCCTTGATCCTGATTGCCCCAGCCTTACTGAACAGGACTCCCAGGATCAGGAGGGAGACCGCGAGCGAAGCCAGTTCCAGCTCGGGCCCAAGGAGCGGACATAGGACAACGACGGAGATCGCGAGGAGGGAGGTGCCGCAGATGGTCGCCACCGCCCTGCGCTGCCCGTGCCCGATCTTGATCAGCCGGTGGTGAATGTGATTGCGGTCAGCCGACATCATCGAGCGCCCTTCGATGAAGCGCCGGGACATGGCAAAGCTCGTATCCATGATCGGAATCCCGAGTGCCACGAGCGGGACGGAGAAGCCCGTAAGGCTCGTCGCCCTGGAGGCAACGAGCGCCGCTGTTGCCGACAAGACAAACCCGATGGAGAGGCTCCCGGCGTCTCCAAGGAAGACCCGGGCGGGATGGAGGTTGTGGGGCATGAACCCGCCAATTGCCCCCATCAGGGCCACGGTCATGAGCCCGGCCGCGACCTGCCCCTGCTGGAAGGCGACCCACGAGATGGCGGCGCAGGCGAGGACGCTAAGGCCGCTCGAGAGGCTGTCCAGCCCATCGATAATGTTGACGGCGTTGGTGGCCCCCACGATCCAGACCACCGTCAGCGCCATGCCGAACACCCCGAAGTCCAGACGCGTCGACTCGGTGAGCCAGATCCCGTCGATGGAGACGCCGCTGAGGAGCACGAGGCCCGCTGCCGCCAACTGAGCCGCGAGCTTCGTCAAAGCGCCGAGGCGCTGGATGTCGTCCCGCAGGCCGACCGCGAACATGATCAGGCCACCGAGGAGGATCGCGAGCAGCTGACGGTCCACCGTGATCTCGAGACGGTCGAGGCCCGGTAGCCAGGGCGCTGCGGCCAGCGTCAAGAGAAAGCCCCCCATGACCGCGGCTCCACCGAGGTACGCCACCGGTTCATGGTGGATTTTCCTCAACCCCGGATGATCGACCCAGCCGTACCGACGCGCGACCAGACTCGTCACCGGCGTCAACAGGAGCGCCGCGATGAAGGCGAAGACCGGGAGGGCAAGGAAGAGCGACATGATTGGCAGGAGGCAGCTGCGGGTGGTTCAGCGGAGGGGGAGGCGTGTCAGCGGGAACACATCGCTCGGGGAGAGATCATGACGGTCCGCCCTTCGATCCTCGACGCCGGGTCGAGGGGGCAACGTCAACCCTTCGGGGCCCATCCGGCTTGCCCTCTTCGGTCGGCCCGGAATCGGTGGCGTCGTCCGCTGGGGAGCCGCCCTTCCGGCCCTCTGATGCGAGGCCGCTCACGAACCTCCCCGCTCCATCCGAGGCCTGCCACGCCTGGAGGGGCTGCTCGGCGCTTGGTTGTGCCTCCTCTCCGTACCCATAACCATATCCGTAGCCGTAGCCGTAGCCGTAGCCGTAGCCGTAGCCGTAGCCGATGCCCGCGGGCATCGCATTCATCACCACGCCAAGCAGGCGGGCTCCGACGGACTGGAGGCTGTCAGCCGCCGCGGAGATGACGTCACGCTTCGACTTGTCCACCCGAGCCACGAGGACCGTGGCGTCACAACGTGCGGCGACGATCCTGGCGTCCGTCACTGCCAGCGCCGGCGGCGAGTCCACGATGACCCGGTCGTACTCCTCCGCCAGGGCCGCGAGGATCTCCTCGAAACGGCGGCTGTTGAGCATCTCCGCAGGCGAAGAGGGGATCGGCCCCGTCGTGATGATCTCCAGCCCCCCCAGCTCGGTCTTCTGGATCAGGCCAGGGAGGAGCGCTCGGGCGTCAGAGAGCAGATCCGAGAGCCCCACCTTGTTGCTGAGCCCGAACACTTGCTGCTGACTGGGCGAGCGGAGGTCTGCGTCCACCAGAATGACCGACTGTCCAGCCTTGGCCATGGCGATGGCCAGGTACGCCGACGTGGTGGACTTGCCGTCCCCCTTCTCCGGCGAGGTGACATGAATCACCTTGCCCGCCTCCGGGGGCAGCCGGAAGTAGACCGCTGTCCGGAGGCCGCGGGCGCCCTCGGCGAGCGGCCCGTGCTCGGACCAGGAGCGGATCGCGTCCAGGGAATCATGGTCGATCCGGGTCCTCGGGAGGACCCCGAGAAGCGGCGCACGGACCGCCTGGGCGAGGTCGGCCTCGGAGCGCAAACGCTGGTCCAGGACCTCTCGCAGCCACGTCAGGCCGGCGCCAGCCAGCAGGCCTAGGAGAATATATTGGGCCAGCAGCGTGGTCTTGGAGCTGATTAGCGTCGCGGTGGCGGGCAGAGCTGGATCGAGTACCTCCACGGAGAGCTCTGCGAGCCGCTCGTTTTGTGCCGCCGCGACATCGATGCTGCGGATCGCCTGGGACTTCTCATCCACCATTCCTTGGACCCGCTGAACCTCACCCTCTAGCTTGCGGAACTCTGCCTGCAGGTCGCCGGCCGTCGCAGCCACCGAGCGCTGAGCATCCACCCGCCTCTGCTCCTCAACGACCTGTTCCTCTGCCGCCTTCGCCTGCGCCCGCAGAACACCAAAGATCTTCTCGACACGCTCACTGCTGTTGACCGAAGAGGAGGTCGACCCGTCCCTCTCGCCGACATACCGGGCCAGGCGCTCCGCGACCTCAGCGATGCGTCCGTCCAGTTCGACGATCGCCTCATGCCTGGGCGTCATCTTCATGACCCGAATGGCCTCACGTCGCTGATCCCTCAGGCGCTCCAAGTCCGCCTCTGCTGCGCCAATATCCTCAAGGAGCTTCACGAACTCTGGCTCGACGGGAGCCCCCGAGGTGGCGCCCGAGCCGCCGCCGGCGAAGGCACGAAGCAGTTGGAGGTCTCCGCGCAAGAGCTCCGCCTCCTCGACCCGGGCAGCCAGCTCCGAGGCTCTCCGCTCGGCGACATCTAGCGCAGTCCTGAATTGATTGAGCCGCTCGATCTCGAACTGCCCCACGCTCTCCGGGTCCAGCGCCACCATCGAATTGGCCGCGAGGAACTCATCCCGCTCGAGGCGCGCCTGCTTGAGGTCCGACATCAGGATCGTACGCTGCTCCTCGTAGACCTTGAGCGTGCCGCTGATTGATGACGCGACCTGGCGATCGACCTGCAGCCGGTACTCCTCCACCACCGTGTTGACCACGACGCAGGCCTCGTCCACATCCGTTGAGCGCATGGAGACGGTCATGATGTCGGTGCCGGTCCCCGGGTTCACCGAGACCCCCTTGCGAAGGAATGCCACCTTGTTGCTGGCACGACTCACCGTTGCGCCCAAGGCAACCTCTGGGCGTGCTGCGACCGCCTGGAGGAGGCTGGTCGACTTCAGCACCTGCGCCTGAGTGTTCATGAACGCGCTCTCGCCTCCGATGAACCCATCCACGTATTCCGAGGACCGGTTCCCGTTCAAGATCACCACGGTGGCCTGAGCTCTCCAGACGTCAACCGCCTTCTCAACCTGCTTGATGCCGGCGGCGAGCCCAAGCCCCGTCGCGATGAGCAGGATCCACCGCCCCCTCCAGGCGGTGACAAAGAGGCCGCGGAGGGAGAGGTCCGACTCTCCGAACTGTCCATCACCGCCGGAATCTCCGGGGGCGTCGAAGCTGGAGGCCTGAACGTCTTGGTTCGTCATGGCAGTGGGTCGTGCGGTCGCACGCGCGTCGAGCGTTGGCCTTCGGTGGCCAAACTGGCATCAGTGTTTCGGGTCGGGACTCAAGGGCGCGGATGAGATCCCCGGTGGCAGATTCAAAGCTAACATGCTGTGGAGCTCCGGGCGCCGCTCGCCGTGGACGCCCGCGCCGCTCGTCGGAGCGTATCGAAGGTGGGCACGGTCCCCGCCCGCGTCCGAGCCGTAGTAGCAGAGGCGATCAGGCGATGGAGGCCACCAGCGCCAGGTTGTCTTCGCCGCCCTGATGGCCGCGAACGCCGGCGAGCGCCAGCATCACCGCAGACTCCACGAGGGCCTCGGGGCTCCGCCCGGCACGAATCATGAGCGACTCGAGCTCCTCTGCCCCGATGGACTCGTCCGGCGTCTCGTACCTGCACTCGTGGATCCCATCCGAGCAGGTCAGGACCCAGTCCCCGCTCCGGACGGGGACCTTGAAGTGAGTGCTTGGCGGAATGCCGTGGGACCCCCGATCCCACGGGGCCATGTAGAAGGTATTCGGTGGAACCACGCGACGGATCCCGACCTCCATGTTGCCCACGAAGATGCCTGAGTCGCCGAGGCAGACGCCCTCCAAGACGCCCTCTCCACGGTCGATGGAGAGAATCGCCAACGTGCAACGGGACCCATCCCCCTCGGCCTCCGCCTCTCCGCCCGCCTCCAGCCAGAGCGCATGCAGCTGAGCGAGGGCCTCCTCGGGCGTGATGAGCCCCTTCGAGCCTTCCACCATGGCAGCCAGCAACTCCACCGTCCGATGACTGGCCTCATGCCCGTGATGCCCATCGGCGATCGCGTGGATCACCCGTCGCCCATCGTCGAAGGCGAACGCGCAGTCCTCATTGAGCACGGCGGAGGCTCCCTTTCTCCTCAGCATCCCGACCCCGCCGGCGCTGATCGCACACGCCGTCGGGGAGTCGCCTGATAGCGGGCCCCCGACGAGGGTCAGGCCGAACGCGTCGACTGTTCCGTGATCCTCACCGAAGAGGGCGGCGATCTTGGAGGGGGGCTTCAACGGAGCGGGTGTGGCAGCAAGTCCGATCGTGGCGAGTCCGCAGTACAGCCTACTATGCTTCAGGACCTCGCCCCGAAAGGGAAAGGTCCTGAATGTGGAGGCCTTGCCGTTGGCCATCAGGCCGACGGGTGCTCGGTTGGATCAGGGCGGCGGGGCGACGCCGGGGTTGATCACGATCTGGCGGGAGAGGGGCCGAGGGCGACCACCTGTGATCACACCGCCGTTTCCACCCGTGGAGCCGCCATTGCCGCCCGTCGCGTTGGAGGTCTGAAACCGAAGCATCGCCTGGCGCAGGTTCATGCGTGACAGGTTCTGCCTGGACTGAGCCTCGACCGCGGTGACGAGCAGGAGCGCGCCACCGATGATGAGAGCGGATCGTTGAAGGCGCTTGCGGGGCGCCGAGGAAGACTTCAAAGACATGGCAGTGAAAGGGAACACTCGCGGCAGAAATGAAAGGTGCGAGGTCCTAGAGCATACCCGGAACCGCTGCTTGCAAGTCGCGGTCGCCCAAATTTCATGAGTGTATTCCCTGAGGGCCTCAATTCTGGACCCGCCCTGGGCCGGCCCCTGAGGGTTCGGCTCTCCTGGCGATGGACCTGAAGGGGGAGCCTCGAATTGCGCGGCGTCCTGGGAGGAAGCGCACTGCCAAGAGCACCGGTTGGTAGCTTGACCTCTCAAGGCTCCCTCAACGTGCTCCTCCCCCACCACGCCCTTCTCCTGATCGCCTTCCTGGCCTTCGGACCTCCGGTGAGCTGTCCCAGCCCGGACTTTGCCCGGTCCTGCGCCCGGGCCGACACCGGGAGCTTGCCCTTCCCGCTCCCCGTCTTCCGGGTCCCGACGGCGGACGACGACTGCCCGATCCTCGCGGTCTTCGTGGATCTGAAGGGCTCGGCTGCGGCGGAGCTGCACGTGGTGACCGCGGACGAGGACCACCCCATCCCTGGCGTGGACCAGCTCTACGACGCCCAGCGCTGGTTCGGCCTCGTGGAGCCGTCCAGGACGTTTCCGTTCCTCCGCCGTTCAAGGGGCCGCTCGGGCTATCGCCGGATCGCTGACGTGGAGACCCTGGTGATCGAACTCGACCCCGTCCGGCAGGACGCTCCCGCGGCGATCCGCTTCCCAGGCACCTACAGCGGCGACCAGCGCTGGAATGTCCTCCTCGCCCGCCACTTCTCGGCGACCATCCCCTGGGAGCGCTTCGACCTCGAGGATGGGCGCCCAGTCCTCCACGTGAACACCTGGAATCACCTCTTCTCCAACGAGGGGACGAACGGGTGCGCGGGCCACCGCCTCGTATCGGATTACCCTGTCTACTTCGGCTCGAGGGCGGACGTCCAGCGCCACTTCGACGCCGTCTGGACCAACTTCGGCCTCGACCTGTGACTTGGCCGCACGCGGCGCCGACCCCTTGAGCACTGGACTCATGAACATGGCCTTCTCCCACCCAATGAGGCGTGACCGCTGACTCGATGAGCGTGGCGTCCATGACCCCAGGCCGGTGAGCGTGCAGCACGCCGGAAGTTGGACCGTGGCGACGCTGCTCGCCAGAGCATCCCGCCTACCGGAGGTGAGGGTGTGGGCGCTCATCCTGATCGGGATCGTGGCGTCCCTCGTAGGAGCCTCCGACTCCGTCATCGACCTGTCCCCGTGGGATTTCCTCTCCATGGCCGGCGCCGGGGCGCTGCTCTGGTTCACTCTCGAGGTCGTCCTCCACCGCTGGCTGCTGCACATGCCGGTGCCGAAGGGAGCCCGCCTGCGTGCCCTTCACTACCGCCTCCATTGGCGGCACCACGAGGCCCCCACGGACTTCACAAACCTCACGGTGCCACTGTGGGGCGCGCTCGCCCTCCACCTGCTGGCGGCCGCCGCGGGAGCCGCGATCGGGGGACCCTCCGGGGTGCTCCCCACCCTGTTGGGCTTCAGTCTGGCCTTCGGGGCCTACGAGCTCGCCCACTTCGCCGCCCATGTCCCCTATCGCCCGAGGACCTCCTGGGGCCGATCCATGAAGCGCCAGCACCTCTGGCACCACTTCAAGAACGAGCGGTACTGGTTCGGCGTCACCCACCCGCTGCTCGACCGGCTCCTGGGAACGGCTCCTCCCCCCTCGGACGTGCCGCGCTCGAGCACGGCCACGGAGCTTGAAGCGCCAGCCCCCAAGGACCAACGCTGAGCCTGCGCACCGCGATGAACCCAAGACCCCGGTTCTGAACACAGTCCGCGCCGGGACGCCGCCTCGGGACGCTGCGTTGCCCCCTCCCACCGAGTGAGCCGCGGGGCCTTCCAGGGCAGCCCCTTCCGAGGCAACGCCCTCCAGAGCAGCCCCCTCCAGAGCAGCTACAGCTGGACCTCTCCCGGTCCCTCGAGCTGCCCCCAACGAAGGTCGCCCCCGCTCCATCCTCTGGGGATAGGGCGGGGGCGAGCATCAGGCGCCGAGGCGCCCGGGGCGGGGATCACTGGAAGGTGATCTCGTACCCGTCGGTGAAGTTGCTCGTCGCCGAGCCCATGACGGCGTCCCGGTGCCAGGCCTGGAAGTTCCAGGTCTCACCCGTGACGACGGCCACGAGGCCCGTGGGCTGCGGCACCTGGGTGTTGTCGATGGCGAGGACGATCGAGCCAGCAGAACCGGAGTTCTGAATCTGGCCCGGCCCGACGTAGCGCCCGATGGCGCCGCCGAGGCAGAGGTTGCCCTGGCTGCCCCCGGGGTTCGCAACGAAGCCCTGGGTCATCGAGGTCAGGAAGAAGCCGAACGAGCTCAGCGGGAGGTCGTTCGCCTCCAGCACGAGGTCGTTGTTGCCCACGATGTTGGAGCCTGACGCGCTCATGGAGCCCGCGACGCCCGTCGAGTTGACGTTCGCCATGCAGTAGTTCGAGCCCGGCGCCACAGCGCCTCCGTGGCAGAACTGCCCGTTCCAGACCCGCGGGCTGAAGACGTTGCCAGTGAACGGCACGTTCGACGCCGTCCCGAGGTCCAGGGTCACCACGCCATCGGCGCTCACGAAGTTCTGGTTCGCGCCGGTGCCGTTGGTGTAGTCGTGGTCCATCTGAAGGCCGGTGGTGAAGTTGTCACCCACGACAGCGATGCCCGTGAGGCCCGCGGGAAGCGAGAACGGTGCCACGAAGGTCACCGGGGTCTCGACGTCATCCCCCAAGCTGATCGGCGAACCGTCATCCTCTGCCACCAGGGTCCAGGCCCCGGGGTTCGTCTCCTGGCCCGCGGAGGAGCCGACACAGGTATAGACGGACACACCAATCGGCGTTCCGGAGGCCGCGCTCGTGTTGGTGAGCAGGCCGGGGAAGGACGAGGCCTGGGTCAGCGTCATGTCGAAGTACACGGCGCCGCCGATCGCACCACCGTTGTTCGACGCGAAGAGCGTCGTCGCGCAGTTGGCGGGGGGCGGGGGCGGCGGGTTGCCGATCGTGAGCGTACCCGTGCCCTGGGCTCCACCGAATCCGCCGACCTGCAGAAGGACGACCTCGCCAGCGTTCAACCCAAGCACGTCCACACGGCTACCCGTGCCGCAGACGTCATCGTTGCACCCCTGGGAGACAAGCGCGCCGCAGGTCCCGGTGTAGACCTCGATAACGGTGTCAAACAGCGAACCGCAGGTCTCGAACCGGTAGTCCCCGGCCGTCGCGACCGTGAAGGAGTACCAGACGTCGGACTGGTCGGCGCCACAGCCGGAGAGCGTGGCACTCGTCGTCGCGAAGTTGTTGTCGATCAGATTGCCGCCGAAGGCCACCGGGGTGGCCCCGCCGCAGTCATCGTTCCCGAGGGCCGAGAATGTCGAAATGTCGAGGGAACCCGCG
>CAJQPT010000336.1 GCA_905480285.1 uncultured bacterium | reverse complement strand
CTCGGCCTTCCCGCCCACATCCATGATGACGAGCCCGGTGCGCTCGTCGACGGTGTCGACCTTGGCCTCGACAATCTGGCCAGGGAGAATGTCAACGATGGACTCGTTGAGGCTTTCCGCGAGATCTTCGAGGGTCTCCGTACCGAAGGATTCGGCGACTCTCTTCTCCAGCTCGAGGGGATCGAGCTCGTACTTGCGGACGCGACGCGAGGCGACGGCCATGGATGAAACGTGTTGTGTCTTACGGTCTCGGGCGCGGCCCTGCGTGGTCGGTGGGACCCGCGGGGAGGGATGATGGCGCCGAGGCCTGGTCCTTGGGAATCAGCCGGCGGGGAACGCTCCTGCCGCGCTGTCGAAGCGGGCTTTACGCACGGTTCGAGCCGGAAGTTGTACGCGCTCGGACCGCCCGAATCGACCCCTGAAACGGGGGTTTCCCGCCGTCAGGCGTGCCCGCTGCCGCTCTGAGCGCCCGAGTGAGGGCCCGGAGAAGGCTCCAGAGCAGGCCCAAGAGCCCGCCCAAGAGGCCCGCCCAAGAGGCCCGCCCCCAGGGGCGCGCCTGGACGAGACCGACTCAGCCAGACCGCTTGGCCCCGGCCAGCCCGGCCACATGGTCCAGCACGGCCTCCGCCGAGAGCGCATCCGTGTCCACGCGGACGGCGTCCTCCACCTCAAGCAGCGGCGAGTCCGCCCTCTGGCTGTCGTGGGCGTCCCGGCGAGCGAGATCCGCCTCGTAGGCCTCCGCCAGCTCGGGGCGCCCCTCCTCCTCGGCTCGCCGCATGGCCCGTACGGCGGGGCTGGCCAGCAGAAAGACCTTCAGCTCGGCGGCTGGAAAGACCACCGAGGTCGTATCCCGGCCCTCAGCCACCACGCCCCCGCCTGCGGCCACCGCCGCCGCGGCCACTGCTCGCTGGGTCCCGACCAGCGCCCGCCGGACGCCGCTGTGGGCCGCAACCTCGGACACGTGGGCGGTCACCTCGGCGCCGCGGATGGCCGGCTCCCCGACCTCCCCCTCGATCAGCACCTGTCCCTGGGGGTCGAACCCGAGGGGCAGCGCTCGGGCCAGGGCGGTACATGCCGCCCCATCCGAGGGCGCGAGGCCCCGGTCGAGGGCAGCCAAGGTCACGGCGCGATACATGGCCCCGGTGTCCAGGAAGGTGAGCCCCAGCCGCGCTGCGAGGGCGCGGGCGAGCGTGCTCTTGCCGGAGGCCGCGGGACCATCGATGGCGATGATCATCAGCGGGTCCCCATGGAGAAGCGGAGGTCGGATCGTGGGTCGAGCGTCATCGGACGCCGATGGTAGCCCACGAGTCCAGCTCCAGGCTCCCCGCCTTTCCGATCCGGAGCAGGTCCAGCTCCCACTCCCAGGCCCCCACGACGATCCATCTCAGGGGGTCGTCCCCCTCACCCAGGGTTTCGTCGCGCACATCGTGGGCGTGCCCGCAGGCGAGGGCGCTCGCCCCCACCTCCCGGGCCACGCGGCGCACAGCGTCCGGCTGGATCGCCTTCTCGTCGGCGAGCTTGATCGGCTTGGTGGACTCCGAGAGCCCGCGCAGGCGGGATCCGACCCGGCGGGCGAACCACATGGGGGCCATCCACGAGATCAGGCGCACGGGCCAAAATCTCCAGAGGGAGCGGAGGCGGAGGTAGCTCATGTCGCGGGTGCAGAGCGCGTCCCCGTGGACGAAGACGGCGCGCGCGCCGCCCTCCAACTCCCCAACGAAGCCGTCCCGATGGAGCCTGCCGCCGGTGCGCTTCTCGAACCAGGCCCCGATCAGGGCGTCGCGATTGCCGGGGACGAGGTGGACCTCGGTCCCCCTCCTGACGAGCCGCTCGAAGGCATCCAGCACGGGGGTCGAGCCCTCCATGCTGGCCTGCCGCCGACAGACCCACATATCGAACAGGTCGCCCAGGCAGATGAGGGCGGGGACGCCCTCCAGCTGATCACAGAGCTGAACGAACCGGCGCGTACGCTCGTCACCCAGCGGGGCGAGGTGCAGGTCGGTGATGACCAGGGTGCCCTCGGGGAGGCCCACGCGGGTGGTCGGGCAGGCGCCGGCGGGCAGCCGCTCCGACATGGCCCCATGTCCCTCAGCTCGCGTCACCGGACTCCTCGGGGTCGATCCCGAAGTCGCGCAGCTTCTCCCACAGGACCTTGCGAGAGATGCCCAGCAGCTCGGCGGTCTGGGACCGGTGCCCGCCCGTGGCCTCGAGCGCCACCTTGATGTGCTCGATCTCGCACTCGCGCGTCACCACGCGGAGCGGACGGACCTCCACCTGGACCTCGGCCGTTGAGCGCCAGCGTCCGTCCTGCGGGAGCAGGTCCTCTGCCTCCAGCCGGGCGCCGCTTCCCGAGAGGGCGATCGCCCGCTGGACCGAGTTCTCAAGCTCACGCACGTTGCCCGGCCAGGCATAGCGCTCGAGCATCTTGAGCGTCGACCGTGTGACCTCGTAGGAACGACCGGCGCCGTGGCGCTCGATCATCGCCTGCAACAGCAAGGGGACATCGCCGCGGCGCTCGCGCAGGGGCGGCAGCGCCACGGGCACCACGTGGACCCGATAGAAGAGGTCCTCGCGGAAGCCGCCCTCGCGCACGAGGTTCCGAAGCGGCACCTTCGTCGCCACCACCACGCGGAAGTCCGAGGAGAGGGTCTCCTCCCCTCCGACCCGCTCGAACTGGCGCTCCTGAAGCACGCGCAGCAGCTTCACCTGGAGCGGGAGGGGCATGTCGTCGATGTCGTCAAGGAACAGCGTCCCGCCGTCTGCGAGCTCGACGCGCCCTCGGCGCGCTTGCTTGGCGTCTGTGAACGCCCCCTTCTCGTGACCGAAGAGCTCGGCTTCGAGGAGATCCAGCGGCAGGGCGCCACAGCCCAGGGCGATGAAGGGCCCTTCCCTGCGGGGGCTGAGGTCGTGGATCGCTCGGGCGACCCGCTCCTTGCCCGTCCCGCTCTCCCCCTCGATCTCCACGGTGGCCTCGGTGCTCGCCACGGTCCGCACTCGCTCGAAGACCGCCTGCATCGCCTCCGACGAGCCGATGATCCCGTCGATCCCCGTCGGCCCGGCCGCCGCGAGCTTCTCGCGCAGGGCTCGGTTCTCCTCCTCGAGATCCGAGACCCGCGAGAGGGTATCCAGCCGCCGCAGGACGGCCTCGTTGCGGAACGGCTTCTGAATGTAGTCGACCGCGCCCCGTCGCATGGCGTCGACCGCGTCGTCCACCGTGGCGTAGCCCGTCATCAGGAGGACAGGGCGCTCCGGGTCCAGCTCCATGGCCCGATCCAGGATGGCGAGCCCTCCGGCGCCCGGCATGCGCACGTCCGTCACCACGGCGTCCGCCGCGGGTTCGAGCTCGAGCGCCTTCAGCGCGCTGGCGGTATCCGTGGCGCCGATGACCTCGTGCCCCGCGTCCTCAAGCGCATCGCGCAGGGTCACGAAGATCGTGACCTCGTCCTCGGCGAGGAGGACCCTCATTCTGAGGCGCCTTCCGTGGCGATCGCCGCCAAGGGGTGTACCTCTCCCGCTCCGACACGATCCGGTCGGACAAACCCAGCGCGGTTTCCGCCCGCCGCCACGGCCTCCTCGAGCCCCTCATCGGCGCCCTCGAGGAGCGCGTCGAAGAACAGCGTGCGCTCGGCAGCTCCGCCAGAGTCGTGGGCGCCGCCCACCGAGAGCGTGACGCGGATCTGCCGCCCCTCGCTGATGAACTCGAGCTGGCGCGCGGCCTCGAGCAGCCTCTCGCACATGGTGTCGATCCCCTCGGCGTCCGTGTGCGGGACGACCGCGAGGAGGCGATCGTCCGCCATGCGCCCGAGGAAGTCAGAGCTGCGGGTCTCCGTCTTCAGGAGCCGGATCATCGTCTCGACAATCTCCTCCTTCGAGTCGTAGCCGTACATGTCCCTGAGGTGGCCCAGCCGATCCACGGCGATCATCAGGCATGAGATCGCGTAGCCATACCGCTGAGCGCGATTGAACTCAACGCGCATCAGGTGCTGGATCTGGGCGAGCGAGAAGAGGCTCTTGTCGGCGTCGTTCTGAGTCATCGCTTCAACGGATCCGGAGGGGGGCGTGCGATACGTCCAACATCAAGGTCGGCGGATTGGGGTTGGCGGCGTCAGGACGTGAAGGTCGTCCCGAACAGGAGGACGGTCGCTGGGCCGCTGCGGAGTCATCGGGGGCGGCGTGGGGCTCAGGGCGTGACCGCGTCGACCATCCGATCAATGATCCCGTTCAGGTCCCACTCGTAGCTTACTCGCGCGAGGATCAGCAGAGCGAGGATGATCGCGCTGTAGACGCCGATCGCGATCACGTTGGCCACGAAGAAGGCGGTGGTATTCCTCGCCGCCCCCCGGACCTTCCGAGAGGCCCCCTTGACGCCCCGCTGATAGGACGACATCAGCAGGTCCCGCTCGAGCCGGGCGGCGCGGGCCAAGAACTTCGGATCCGCAGCCCCCCCGGGGGAGCTGGCGAGGATCGCCCTGGCGGCGGCGGAAGCGTCCCACTCCTGGGCGATCACCGCGGCCTGCCAGCGCTTCACCACCGCCTTGTCCGCGAGGCCCACATCCACGAGGACGCCCGCCACGATGCAATCGATGGCCTGGGCCTCGCTGGGCGTCAGCCCGCGGGATCCCCCTTCGCCCACGGCAGGCTCTTGGGCCCCAGCCCCTGGAGCGCTGCCGGGCGCAGGCGCGGGGTCGGGGGCCTGCTTGAGCTCTTGGAGGACCGTGCTCCCGAGGTCCAGCTCAAAATGAGCCCCGCACCACTCGAAGCGGGCCCCGTGGTCGAGCGCGAACTCCTCCACCACCTGCCCGCCGACGGTGATCGGCGCATTCCCGCTCACCCGCACCACCTTGTGGGGGTCGTCCCAGAGGTGGAGCTCTCCATCGGCCCCCGCGACCCCCACGTGGACCCCCCGCGCGTCCTCAGCGCCGATCCGGGTCAATCCGGGACGGAGGGCGACGCTGCGGGCGTTTCCAGAGGACTGAATGGTGAGCGTGGCCTCGTTCATGTCGGCAGGTGATACTCGAAGGGCAGCCCGACGCGCCACCCCGGATGGCGCTGGAGTCCACCTCCCGCTCACCCCGTGACCCCGCGCCCCGTCGTCACTAGTTCTCCCATGAAGCCAGGCAACACCTCTCCTCTCCGGTTCAGCCGACCCCGCCGAACCCTCGGATGGGCCGCGCTGAGCCTGGGGGCCGCCCTCCAGACAGCCACCTTACTCCCGGCCATGGAGGCCCACGGCGGAGGCACTTTGCCCGGCGCCTCACCCTCCCCTCAAGCCCAGGAGACGGACTGGATCATCGTCCCTCTTCCGGCCCTCGAGGAGAGTCCGCGTCAGCCCGGAGCCAGCCTCGACGGGCTGCACTTGTTTGAGCCAGACAGGAAGCTGCCCTTCTCACGTGACCTCGGCCCCGAGCTCCCCCCTCGCCTCGCCGAGGATCTCACCGTGGGCGCCGCGACCGCCGCAGGGGCCCGGGTGCAGCTGCTCGACGGGTCACTGCTCGTCCGAGGCTCCTCCGAAGCCCAGGCGGCAGCCCGCCGGGCGCTCGAGGCCCTCGACGAGGCGCTCTCCCAGCTCCGCTTCGACGTCAACGTACGGCTCATGGCCGCCGGCGCCGACGGGGTCGCGACGGACCTCATCAATGGACGCCGCCAGGTCCGAAGCGGCAGCGTCGCGGTCTTCGGTCAGCGGGAGCAGCACGCTTTTGTGCACGGCTACCGGATCGAGGTAGCCTCCGAGGCCGCCATCGGGGCCCCCGAGATCGGCACGGCGCTGGTGGGCGATGTCCTCCACCTCTGGGCCTCCACCAGGATCGATGAGCGTGGCGAGCGCCAGCTCTTCGTCCAGGGATTCCTTGACGTCTCGAGGATCACCTCCGTCGACACCTTCGACACCGAGATCGTCGCCCTCGGGAAGGTGGAGCAGCCCGCGCTGGAGTCCACGCAGATCATGTTCGCGGGCCTCGTCCCGAGCTCCGGACCGCTCCGTCTCACCGCAAGCGGACCGACCGAGGCCACGGCCAGGCTCACCCTCGAGGTGGCCGCCTCCCCGCTCCGCCCGGGCGCCGCGAACCGCGCCGTCGTTGACCTGGCCCGCGGGCTCTGGCGGGCCCAGAACCGCTCCGCCCACGCTCTCGCCCCTGACGGCCCCCCCGTGCTCCGGCCGGGCGAGACGCCCGCGGGGCTCGCCCAGCTCGACGCTCGACAGTTTCCCAGCCGAGGCTCCAAGCCGCCCCGGTCCACCGAGGCCCTGCTGTTCGCCCCGGCCGACTCTCCGGTGAGCGCGAGCCGGATGCGCCGCCTGAGCGAGGCCCTCGACCCCCTCTCTGGCCCGGCCGAGGTCTCGCTCGCCTGGGGCAACTTCACCAGCTCGATCCCCACCGTGGAGGGCGCCCTCGTGCGCGTCGGACGTACCAGGGAAACGACCATGGTCGTCGGCTACGAACCGCAGATCGCGACGGACGCGGCGCTGTGCCGCCCTGTGATCGAACACGTGATGACCGGCACGGTGATCGAGGCCGTCCTCCATGGCGGGAGGCTGGTCGGCCGTGGATATCGACAGTCCGTGACCTCCGAGAGAGTCCATGCCCCTGAGTTCTATGAGCCTGGCACGCCGAGCAGTGGTCGGCTCGAGCTGCCCGTTCGGAGCCGGCACTCCTTCCCGCTTCATCTCGTGGCGGATCGCGTCGAGCAGCCCGACCCCGGCGTGTCCGCTTCATGGAGTCTTCAGTCGCGCGACGATCGCTGAGAGGTCCAGGGGTCTAGGCGACCTCCTGGGTCGTTAGGCTGGGACGGCGGGGACGCCCCGCAGGAATCCCTTGAAGCTCGGCCTCAATCAATCCGCCCGGATGGAGCAGCGACTGATTCAG
Organism: uncultured bacterium; assembly: GCA_905480285.1. GTDB lineage: Bacteria > Planctomycetota > UBA1135 > UBA1135 > Saltatorellus. Next base: position 7,025 of record CAJQPT010000336.1, on the reverse strand, counting down.
TCGCCGCAGATGATCCAGGCCATGCAGGTCCTGCAGCTCCCGCTGCTGGAGCTGTCGGAGCGCATCGAGCAGGAGCTGACGGAGAACCCGTTCCTCGAGGTGGTCGAGCCGGAGCGGGACGTCGCCGGCGCCGACGGGGCAGACGCCGCGGACGGTGGAGCTGCGGAGGCTCGGGCGGAGCGCGCAGACGCAGGACCGGCGTCCGACGGCGCCGACGCGATGCTCGACTACCTCGAGCGCATGGACCGTGACTTCGGGGACGGAGGCCCGCCGAGAGCCGCGGGCGGCGAGGAGGGCGACCGAAAGTACGAGGCCATGCTCAACGCGCCGGAGAGCGCCCGCACCCTGGCGGCTGAGGTGCTGGATCAGCTCAGCGCCCTGGAGCTCACCGACCGCGAGCGGACGGTGCTCGAATACGTGGTGTGGTCCCTCGATGAGCGCGGCTACCTCACCGAGACGCCAGCCACCCTCGCCCACGAGCTCACCCGCGAGGTGCAACGCGCTCTGGGAGCGTCCGGGGTGGACGCGATCCTCGAGGAGGCCGGGGCGCCCAGCGCGGTCTTTGCCGAAGAGCCGCCTACTCTCGAGGAGCCGATCCGGCCGGCCAGCGACGCAGCGGACGAGGTGGCCGCGCGCCTTGGTGAGCCCGAAGGCCCGGACCCAGCGGGGGCAGACCCAGCGAGGGCAGACGCAGCGAGGGCAGGCGCAGCGGAGGAAGGTACGGCCAGCACGCTCGCCCTCGAGCCCTCAGAAGAGGACGGGGCTAGCCAGACCCCAGCCGTATCGCCCGACGGCCATGCCAGCGGGAAGGATGCCAGCGCGATCGATACCAGCGCGATCGATACGGGCGGGGAGGCCCGGGGCGAAGACGCCCTCGATGATGGGGACATGGTCGTCACCGAGGACGAGGTCCGCGACGCTCTCGAGCGGCTGCGGGAAGCCGTCCACCCCGGACTTGGCGCCCTGGACCTGCGGGAGTGCCTCCTCCTGCAGCTGCCGAGCAAGGGGCTCTGGAACCCGCTCATGCGACAGCTCATCGAGCGCCACCTTGAGGACGTGCGCGCGAACCGACTGCCGCAGATCGCGCGGTCCACGGGGCACGACATCGAGGAGGTCAAGGCCGCCATCGAGCTCCTTCAAGGGCTCGACCCTTCACCGGGAGCAGGCTTCGGAGAGGCCTCCGCCGAGGTGATCCACCCCGAGGTGATGGTGCACCTCGACGAGGAGGACGGGACCATCGAGGTCCGCCTGGACCGCGAGCGGACCCCGAGCCTGCGCATGAGCCCCATGTACCAGACCCAGGCCTTCCGCAAGCTCCTCAAGGAGGGCGACCCGGAGGAGCGCGACTGGGCCCGAAAGAAGCTCGAGGCGGCGAGCTGGTTCATCGACGCCCTCGCCCAGCGGCAGTCGACGCTGGAGCGGATCTCGACCGCCCTCTTCCAGCGCCAGAAGGGCTTCCTCGAGCGCGGTAAGGAGGCGCTCAAGCCCCTCCGCATGCAGGAGATCGCGGACGAGGTCGGCGTCCACATCTCGACGGTGTCCCGGGGCGTGGCGGGCAAGCACGCTCAGACGCCGCGCGGGATCTTCCCCCTGAAGTTCTTCTTCACGGGCGGGACGACCAAGTCCTCCGGCGAGGCGACCAGCCAGATTTCGATCAAGGAGCGGATCAAGGCCATCGTCGCCGCGGAGGACCCGGCTCGGCCGCTCTCGGACGAGGGGATCGCCAAGGCCCTCGAAGACTCCGAGGGCATCAAGATCGCCCGCAGGACCGTGACCAAGTATCGCAAGGCTCTTGAGATCGCCTCGTCGACTCAGCGCCGCCAGTATTGAGCTCAAGGGGCGGCGCTCCTCCCCTGAGATCTCCCCGGGCCCATCACCGCCATTGGCCGGTAGCCCGGAGGGCCCCCAGGCGGCTATGCTCTCCGGCACTCTGGCCCGCCGCTTGCCCACCGCAACCGGCCCGCCAGGCGGCGTGCTCCACGCAAGATCCCGATGAACGTCAAGGCGACCGAACTGCGCAAGGGACAGGTCCTCCTTAAGGACGGCCAGCTCCTCCTCATCACCGACTACAGCCACAGCACGCCAGGGAACTGGCGAGCGATCATCCAGGTCAAGACCAAGAACCTGCAGACGGGCGGATCCGGCTCGTTCCGTCCGGCGGCCGGCGATCCCTTCGAGGTGGCCTACCTGGACAAGAAGAAGGCGCAGTACCTCTATCAGGAAGCGACGGGGGACTTCGTGTTCATGGACTCGGAGACCTTCGACCAGTTCAACCTCGATAAGGAGATGGCCGGGGAGAAGATGTGCTTCGTCAAGGAGTCCGAGGAGGTGGAGATCACCTGGCACGAGACCACCCCTGTCTCCATCGCGCTCCCGACCCAGGTGGTCCTTGAGGTCACCGAGGCCGAGCAAGCCGTGAAGGGGAACTCCGCCACCAACATCAAGAAGGACGCGGTCCTCGAGACTGGATTCAAGATCCGCGTCCCCCTGCACGTCCACGTGGGCGACAAGGTGAAGGTGAACACCGACACCGGCGACTTCGTCTCGAGGGCGTAACGGGTCTCGAGGGCGTAACGGGTCTCGAGGGCCTAACGGGTCTCGAGCGCCTGACCTTCTGCCGGGGCCGGCAGCATCGGGAGCCTGGGCTCACGCCCGGCTCAGGGTCTCTGGGAGGTCTTGCCCAGCTGGCTCCTAGCCTGGCCCCCAAGGGGGCACCTCGCGGGTCCCGGAACTCGCGACCCGGTCAGGGCCGCGCCGCCCTTCACCGGTGATGCCAGACGTCGATTGAAAGATCTCTTCCCGCCACGAGGACCGGGAACCGCTGGACGAGTTGGAAGTTGTCGGCGACATAGCTGAGGAAGCGGGCGCGAAGCTCCGCGTCATACCGCATCAGGTTGTCGTTCCTCAGGACGAGCCAGACCGCCCCCCCCTTCTTCACCTCGCTCCGCACGAACCAGGGGTTGAATTGGTCGAAGGAGACCACGTCCCTGGTCCGGCGGACCCAGCGCGGATCGCGGTCGCCGAGGTAGAACTCGACCACCGCTGCCGGGTCTGATGCGACGGAGTCTCCAGGCTCACGATGCGCAGCGACGTACTCAGCCGCTTCACGCCACCGGGGCCGCTGCCCTCGCTCCGAGGTCAGGTAGAGCCCGGCTCCAGAGACCTGGGGCAAGATGAGCGCTACGGCAAGGGCGTTGCGCGCCCAGGGGGTCCGGCTCAGCCCCGGGGATCCTAGCGGCCACGCGGCCACCAGCGCCACGAAGGGAAAGAAGGAGAAGAAGTACTGCGCAGAGACCGTCGCCACCATCGAGAGCCCGAGGAGCGCCCCCGTTCCAAGGGCCGCGACGATCATCACGAAGCGGCATCGTCGATCGCCGCTACGGACCGCGAGGATCACCGCAGCCACCGCGGCCGCCCCCAGCGCCGGCGTGACGTACCACCCCACGGAGAGGAGAAAGTGCGCGGCCGAACCGACAGGATCCGACACGGCCTTCATGCCCTGGTATGTGGCCCAGGACCGGTACAGGACCGGCGCGCCCACCAGGACGGGCAGCAACAGGGCGAGCGCGGCACGGCGTCCCGCGGCTCGCGCTCCGGGTCCCTGCGAGGGCGGAGCGAGGAGCGCGGCGACCAGCAGGGCCAGCGCCACGAGCCCGGCCTGAAGGTGGAACATCACACCTGAGGCGGCCAGCAGTACGCCGGCCACCACCAGGACCGAGCGTGACGAGAGCAGGCCGCGGATCGTGACGCCCGCGCCGATCAACGAGGTCAGCTGGACGAACGTGTAGAAGCGCGCCGTCTGGGACCACTGAAGCTCCCAGGCGCTGGCCGCGATGAGGATCGCGGCCATGCCCGCGCGGGTGGACCCCGCCAAGGGGCGGAAGGCCCAGAAGCTGAGCGGGACGGCCAGGTAGCCGGCCAACGCGGGCAACAGCCGCAGACTGAACTCCGTGGGCTCGCTCCCCGTCCACTCCACGGACTGCCGAATGAGCCAGTAGCCCGCTCGATTCAAAAGCCCATCGGGGGCGAGGTGGCTGTCTCCCCAGGTCAGGACCTCGTCGAACCAGAGGCTCCACTCACCCAGCCGGAAGAAGCGCAGGAGGCCAAGCACCATGCCCACGCCAAGCAGAGCAAGCCCGATTCGCGGCGACTCCGACTCGCTCCCCCCCTCGCCCGGAGGGGCGACGGATCGGCCAGCGTCCGTGGAAGCGGCGGGGGATTGCGCGTCAGGGGACATCGTCGGGACCATGATTGCTTTGGGGACAGCGGGATCCACCCCCAATCGGTGATCGTCCCGCGAGAGCCCCCTCCCGGAGCCCAGAGCCCATTCCTGAGGGGCGTCTCCCTGGGGGACTTCGGCCCCGGCTCGAGACTCCCGGAGTTCGTCAAGACTGCAGCCCCTCCTGACCGAGACAACTCGTGGCTGGCCTTCGGCGCCTGCCCCTCCCAGAATCTACCCATGGCCCCCCACTCCCTCCTGCACCGCTCCCGAAGCGTCCTGCTGCTGATGTTCGCAGTGCCGCTCTTCACGGCCTGCATTGCGGCGCGGCGCCCCATCGTCCTGGACTCCAGCCCGCCCGGCGCCGTGGTCTACATCGACGGTGTGAGCGTGGGGCTCTCGACCCCGTGCCGGATTCAGCTCCCCGACGAGCCCCACAAGGTTGAGTTCAAGCTGGACGGGTACCGCACGGAAACCCGGCGCTGGAAGATCGGCGAGCGAGACCTCGTGATCTTCTACATGGACTCGTTCACCAACCTGACCTCGTGGCCGCTCCCGATCTTCCTGAGCGGGCCAGACTTCTTCTTCCCGGTCAAGAACCGGGACGGTGAGATGCCCCACCGCATCTACGTGAAGATGACGCGCGCACGTGAAGGGGGCCGCTGAGCCCTTGTCCGAGCACGCCGCCGTCTTCCTCGACCGGGACGGCACGATCAACCGCGAGGTCGACTACCTAACCGACCCGGCCGACCTCGAGCTGCTCCCTGGTGCCGCGGAGGCCCTGCGCCGGCTGAAAGACGCGGGCTACCTGCTTTGCGTGGTCACCAACCAGAGCGGCGTCGCTCGAGGTCTGCTGGACGAGGACCGACTCGCCGAGGTGCACGCGCGACTGCGGGAGTTGCTCTCGGCCGAGGGCGTCCAGCTGGACTGGATCGGGTACTGCCCCCACCACCCGACGGAGGGGCGCACCGGCTACCGGGCCAACTGCTCCTGCCGCAAGCCACGCCCGGGGATGTTGCTGGAGGCTGCGGCGCGCCTGAACATCGACCTCGACCGCTCATGGTGCGTCGGCGACTCCATGAGGGACCTCAAGGCCGGCGAGCGCGTCGGTGTCATGGGGCTGCTCGTTCGGACCGGCAAGGGAGCAGAGCAGGCCCGCAAGGCCGAGTCCTCCGGGCACTACGTGGACGTCGTGGACGACCTTCCGGGCGCCGCGGATCGCATCCTGCTGCTCTGACTCGCATGGGGCGGGCCCAGACCGCAGAATCGGGGCCCCCGGGCGAGGCGCCCGGAGACCAGCACCATGACGATCACTGCGACACGACCCAAGGCCCTCGTCCTCCGCGGACCGGGCACCAACTGTGAAGACGAGACCCTCAGGGCCCTGAGGATGGGCGGCGCGGACGCCGACCTGCTCAGGAGTGACGTCGCTGTCCGGGAACCCGGTCGCCTGGATGGGTACGGCGTCCTCGTCTTCGCAGGGGGCTTCAGTTACGGGGATGACCTGGCGGCCGGCCGTGTCTGGGGCGCCTCGCTCCGCAACCACCTCGGCGCGGCGCTTCGTGCCCACGTGGACCGCGGCGGGCTGATCCTGGGCGTTTGCAACGGCTTCCAGGTCCTCGTCGAGTCCGGTCTGTTCGAACCCGAGGCGGCGCCCAGCGAGCGCTCGGTCGCCCTGTTCGCCAATGCTTCCAACCACTACGAGTGCCGCTGGGTCACCCTGGAGGTCCAGGAGAGCCGCTGCACCTGGCTCAACGCCGGGGAGCAGATGCCCTGCCCGGTCGCCCACGGGGAGGGCCGATTTGCCGTGACCGACGACGCTGCCCTGGAGCGCCTGAGGGCCGCTGGCCAGATCGCGCTCACCTACGTGAACCCGGACGGCGGCGAGGTGGGCTACCCGGCCAACCCCAACGGCGCCGCTGGCGACGTGGCCGGGATCTGCGACCCCACGGGCCGGGTCCTGGGGCTCATGCCGCACCCCGAGCGCAACCTCGACCCCTGGGCCCATCCCACCTGGACCCGCCTCCCCGCCAGCCGATCCGAGGGGGAAGGCCTCGCCTTCTACCGGGCGCTGGTGGAATCGGCCATGGGCGCTTCTCTATAGTCGCGTTCATCATGAGGCGCATCTCACTTCAGGCGGCTGCGGCTGCCCTCGTCGGTCTTCTCGGCGCGTCGGCACTGCCGTCGTGCGCTCCCGTTGCGGTCGTCGGAGCGGCCATCGTCATCAACGACGAGTTCGTGGACAACGCCCAGACGGCGGTCGTCCCGTACAGCCTCGACTACACCTGGGCGTGCGCGAAGGACACGATGTCCCACATGACGTCCGACCTGATCGAGGTCGATGAGGACCTGCGGACCATCCAGACCTACGTGGACAGCGCGCTGGTCACGGTCCAGGTGGAGACCTACGACGCCAAGCAGACCAGGATCCGGGTCGCCGCCAAGCGGTACCTGATCTACAGCGACGAGATCGCGACCAGCGTCCGCGACAGCCTCACCCGCGACATCAACTGACCGACTCGCCGCGCGGGATACCGGCTGCAAGGCGGCCGCCCGCGCAGGGTCTCCGGCTGAACCCGCGCACCGTGGCGGTGGTTCTCCGGCGCCGCCGCAAGGGCTGCAGCCCACCCAGTGCGTGCCAGACCCTCCGCCCCGCCGCCGGTCTATTCGGCCCGCGATAGGTCGGCTCGACCCGCAGTCGGTCGACTCGACCTGCAGCAGGCCTCTTCAACCCTGGCCAGGCTATCGGCCAGCGCGATCGGGTCGATCGACGCTCAAGAGGGCGACCCGCCAATGGGTGCGGCGC
>CAJQPT010000335.1 GCA_905480285.1 uncultured bacterium | reverse complement strand
CGGCGCCGAGACGCAGAAGCTCGCGGGCGGCGGCGCCGGGCAGTCATCGATCGGGACGTCAAAGAACGCCAGGAGGCCGACGCCGCGCGCGTTGGTCACCCACGGGCCGTCGAAGGCGTGGCCCAGGTAGGAGAGCCGGGTCGCCGTGCCGGGCCCCGGCAGGTCCAGGACGATGGAGTTCCCCAGGGAGGTCCCGCCGACGACCTGCTGCCCGTTGCTGAGCTGGAAGTGCACCTGTGCGCCAGCTCCCCAGACGAGGGTGTCCGCCTCCTCGCGGAAGGTCAGCCGGATGCGATCCTGGACGGAGTCCACCCACGCGGCGCTCACGACGTCAGGGGCCGTGATGTCCTGGGTGTCCGTGGATCCATAGAGGTCCCGCAGCACCAACCGCGCGACGCGCCTCCCGAGCTCCTCGTAGCCGGCGCTCCCGTAGTGGCAGCCGTCGTGGCCCGGCGCCGCCGTCGTGGACATGAGCCGCAGGTCCGGGTACAGGCTCGGGAGCTGCCGCTGCACCTCCCGGACGCTACGGCCGCCGACGCCGCATCCCGTCCGCACCTGGAAGACATAGAGCTGCTCGATGGTCGCGAAGTCTGCGTGCCAGTCGGCGTACAGCGCCGCGAAGTTCTGGCCGTGGAGCGTCTCGTTGCCGCCGTCGCTCTCGCCCTGGTACCAGAGGAGCGCGCGCGCGGTTGAAGCGATGCCTGCGAGCCGGGCTCGCCACAGGAGGCGACCGTAGATCGTGTCGAGGTTCTCGGGGTCGCTCACATCCCGCTGGTGCTGGGTGCTGTTGGTCCCTCCCACCGCGCCGTTCACGATCGCGATCGGGACCCCCTGGGTCGCCACCAGGCGCTGAGCCAGGACGTGGCCCCACTGCCCGATCGCCGAGTGGCCGTATTCCACCTCGGCGTCCGCCTCGTCCCAGGTCTGGTCAAAGACCGTCCCGGCGTTGTCCACCGAGGACCCGAACGAGCGGATCCAGGGGCTCTTGGCCTGGTTCGCCACACCCTCATTGGTGAAGTCCCAGGCCCCCGCGTTGGACTGCCCCTGGATCAGGAAGGTGTCTCCGCAGGTGATTCGGCCGCGGACGGCCGCCGGGGTCGCGCTCGAGCCTGCGAGCAGGCGCACCGTGGCCTCGTAGTCGTGGAACCCCGCGTCAATCTCGGCGGAGAGCGCGAAGGCCGCCTCGCCCGCGGCGTAGCTCAGCGCCTGGTCCACCACCTGGAAGGGCTGGCCGTCTCGCAAGACCTGCACCTCCACGCGATCGAAGCCTCCCGAGAGCACGCGGCCCTCGAAGGTCACGCTGGCGCGGTCCTGGCCGTCGCGCTGCAGGAGCTGCCCGCTCCGCGGAGCGCGGTCAAGGACCACCACAGGAGGGGTCGCCGAGAAATACTTCGAGGTGAGGTAGGCCTCGATCGACGCGCGCTCTCCTCCATCGAGGGCGCGGTCGTACACCATCGCCTCGGAGATCCGACCCACGAGGCCGAACCCGCCCGAGAAGGACCCAAGCTGAATTCCCGTGTCCGTGTGTGGCGGCGCGCTCCCAGTGCCCACCAGCACGCCATTCTGGTAGAGGTTGCCGGTCTGGGTCTGGGCGTCGTAGGTCGCGACCAACCGCACCAGCTCTCCCGCGGCCACCGGGGTCCCGCTCGTCACGAAGGGGCCCGAGTGGTACATCCGCGCGAGGTCCGAGCTCTCGAAGTAGACCGCGTGCTGAGACCCACCAGAGAGGACGTTGTTGGTGGCCGAGAGGTCGTCGATGGCGCAGACCATGACCTTCGTGTAGCTGCCGGTCGGCATGCCGTCCGCACGCGTGAGCGAGTCATTACCGTCGAACACGAGCGTCGGGTGCCCGCCCGGCCCGTACCGCTCAAGGACGGGCATGCGCGAACCATCGCCCTGCACGACATCGTGGCCGGAGGCGCTGGCGTCCCGCCAGGCCTCGACCTGGTCGCCCATGCGCTCCTCCACCCCGGTGCTGCCGGTCAACCAGAGCACGCGGCCCGCTGAGGGGCCCTGGGCAGCAGCGGGCGAGGCGGCGAGGAGGAGCAGAGCAATTGAGATGGGGCGCATCGCTCCATGTTATCCGACCGAGGTCAAACGCCCCCGCTTCTGAATTGAACGGCAGGCCCCCGCACCTCTCCCTGATCGCATCCTGGAGCACCCCCTGGGGGTCGCCCTGCTCCGGCCTCTGCGTCGGGTCCTGGGGGCCCGACCCGAGCCCCCCCTAACCGAGCCCCCCCCGCACGCACGCACACACACGCACGCAGCCGCCGCCCCCGCAACCGCACCCCGGCGCCGTATGGCTGCGCTCACAGTCTTGCCCGATCCAACCCCACCGGGAGACCCCCGATCCGCCTCCGGAACACCACCGGTTGAAGGGATGGGCAAGCCGGGGGCTCGGGCCGTCCGCGGCGAGGGCAAGGGCGCGCGAATCGACACGGGAGTGTCCGTGACCGTCGGCGCGGGCCCGGGCGATCCCGCCTGGCTCGACGAGGGCCAAGGGCCGCGGCGCGAGAGGCGGGTCACTCGGGGACGGTGCCTGGCAGGAGCCGCGACCCAAGGCGCCCTCCGGGCCGGCCAGCAGGGTCTCGCCTGAGGGCGTCAAGGTCGACAGCGTTCAGCACGACAGCGTCCAGCACGACAGCGTCGGACTCGGCGGCGAAGCGAAGCCAGCGCCATGCTCTCGGGTGAGCACAGCTGGCGCCGGATCACCTCAGCGCGGCCGCATGGCCTGGTCCGCCTCGGGCCGCTCTGGCGCGGACGACTCCATGACCACGCTCACGGCCCTGTTGGCCATCTCGATGAAGGACTCAAGCGAACCAGCGCCCGTCCGGAAGGAGTCTCCCTGGACCATCAACAGCCCCTCCCCGAGCAGGTCTCCCGTGTCGCTGTCGGTGAGCCAGCTCTCCACCAGCAGCATCGGCGTCTTGGCGTTCACACCGCCGACATAGGCCGCCCCGTTGAGGGCGAGGCCGACCGGAGTGAAGCTCCACGGTTGGAGGCCGTCCGCCGTGGTCTCGGCGCCGGTGATCTTCACCTGAAAACGAGCGACGCCGGGACCCGGCTCCGCGATGACGTCGACCGCTCCCCGTACCAGCACCGCCTCCGTCATGGAGGCCTGGAGCGTCTCCCGGGTCCGGTCGATCGTCTCCTGGGAGATCGTGTCGGTCACGTTCTGGTTGACCTCGATGAGATCCAGGATGACCGCGTGATAGAGCTCCGGGTCCACGCCCGGCTTGCGATATCGAAAGAGCCTGGCGTCGGGGGACGGGGTGACCACTGGCTCGAGGAGGGAGTAATCCGGCAGGAAGCCCGACTGCGGCACCTCTGCGCGCGCGAGATCCGGCTTGACGCGGCAAGCCACGGCCAGCGCCGCGAACACCAGCAGCACAATCAGCGAGGGAGCGTTCTTCATTCCGCCAATCCACTTGATCCAGGGCTCAGATTCAACACACACGCCCGACAAGGTGCTTCATGTGAATTCGTTCGCTCGGGCGCAACAGGCGACGTCCCTGGACACAGGGACCACGCTAAGAACACAGGGACCACCCCACGGACACAGGGGCCTCGCCACGGCGGCAAGCGACCGCCATGGCGACAGGCACCTGCCCAGGCGCCTCCCGCTCCCGGCCGGCCGGCCCCTTCGGAGCTCCTCCCCGCAGCCTCCCCATCGAACGCCAGGCACCCATGCGCGCTCAAATGGAGGCTCGGCATGCGGCTCGCGGAGCTCCGCGCCGGGCCCTCGCCTCGATGGACTGGCGGCGCGGTGACGCACCCCGCGGCCAGCCCGTTCGGGCGTAGGCGCGCCCCTCACTTCCGGCTATCCTGCGTGCCGCATGCCCAACCTCGACCTTCTCCCCATCACCCCGAGCGAGGTCGAGGCGCTCGGCTGGGAGCAGCCGGACATCGTCTTCGTGTCGGGGGACGCGTACGTGGATCACCCCTCGTTCGCCAACGCGCTCCTGGGCCGGACCCTCGAGGCGGAGGGGTACAAGGTGGCGCTGCTCTGCCAGCCGGACTGGAAGAACGCGGACGCCTGGAAGGCGATCGGCAAGCCGCGGCTCTTCTACGCGGTGAGCGGTGGGAACATGGACTCCATGATCAACCACTACACCGCCAACAAGAAGCGTCGCAACCAGGACGCCTACTCGCCAGGTGGTGAGATCGGGCTGCGGCCGGACCGGGCCACCGCGGTCTACTCCCAGCGCTGCCGCGAGGCCTTCGCCGACGTCCCCGTGGTCATCGGCGGGGTGGAGGCCTCCCTGCGCCGGATCGCACACTTTGACTACTGGTCCGAGACGGTTCGACCGTCGATGCTCGTGCCGAGTAAGGCTGACCTGTGCGGCTTCGGCATGGGCGAGACGCAGATCGTGGAGATCGCGCGGCGCCTCAATGAGGGCCAGACCATCCGAGACTGCAGGGACCTCCGCGGGGTCGCGTACCTCATGGGCAAGAAGGAGGAGCTCCCCGCCCACGGGTTCGACCGCCCCATCGGCGAGCCGGTGACCAAGACCTTGGAGATGCCCTCCTTCGAGGCGGTCAAGGCCGACAAGGTCGCGTTCGCGGAGATGACGCGCACGCTGCACCAGGAGACCAACCCGCTCAACGGGGCCCGGCTCACCCAGAAGCACGGAGACCGGACCCTCGTGGTGAACCCGCCGGCCCTCGCCCTCGAGACCGACGAGCTCGATCGCGTGTACGACCTGCCGTACACACGGATGAGCCACACCAGCTACAAGAAGCCGATCCCCGCGGATCAGATGATCCGCGAGTCCGTGACGATCATGCGCGGGTGCTTCGGCGGCTGCACGTTCTGCTCGATCACGATGCACCAGGGCAACGCCATCCAGAGCCGCAGCGAGGCGTCGATCCTCAAGGAGGTTGAGACCATGGCGGCCGACCCCAAGTTCAACGGGGTCATCTCGGACCTGGGCGGGCCCACCGCCAACATGTACCGCATGCGCTGCACGAAGCCGGAGGTTGAGGCCGTGTGCAAGCGCGCATCGTGCGTCCACCCAACCGTGTGCAAGCTCCTGGACACCAGCCATGCGCCCACCAAGAGCGTCATGAAGAAGGTCCGGGAGGTCCCCGGCATCAAGAAGGTCAACGTCGCGAGCGGCATCCGCATGGACCTCGCGCGGTTCGACGACGAGTACCTGGAGGACCTCGCCCGACATCACGTGGGCGGCCACCTCAAGGTCGCGCCCGAGCACGCGTCGGACAACGTGCTTGAGCACATGAAGAAGCCGGCGACCAACACCTTCGACCACTTCGCGGAGCGCTTCAAGGCGGCCTCCAAGCGCGCGGGCAAGGAGCAGTACCTCGTCCCGTACTACATCGCGTCCCACCCTGGCTCAGGCGTGGCCGAGATGATCGAGCTGGCGGAGTACCTCAAGGCCTCGGGCTACAAGCCGCGCCAGGTCCAGGACTTCATCCCGGCCCCCATGGACATCGCGACCTGCATGTACCACACGGGCCTCGACCCGATGACCATGAAGCCGGTGGAGACGGTGACCAAGCTGCGCGACCGCAAGGTCCAGCGGGCGCTGATGCAATTCTTCGCGCCGGAGAACTACTTCACCGTGCACAAGGCCCTGACCGAGGCCGGCCGCACCGACCTCATCGGCTCCGGACCCAAGTGCCTCATCCCCGCCAAGGCCCCCAAGGAGGCGCGCGAGGCCCGTCGCGGCAGCGAGGGCTCGGCCCGCCCCACCAAGAACAAGGGGCGGCGCGAGGAGAGCGCCAGCCGCAAGGCGCGGGGCCGCGACACCGCAGGCTCCACCGGTGATCCGGGTACCGGCCCAGGGCAGCGGGCCGGCGGTGGGCCCCGTCGAGGCTCCGCTCGCAAGCGGGGTCCGGCCTTCCCCAACGATCGCTCCTACGAAGACTGAGGCAAGCGCCGAGGCGCCACCCCGAAGGCCAGGCGCGGCCTGCGAGAGCTCCGATCGAGCGGCGGCGCGCTATGGGCGCTCATGGCGCAGCGCGGCCGCACCTTGAGGCTCCTCTCGATCCACGGGACGGCTGAAGTCGAAGGCCCAGGCCGCCGCGAGAGCGAACAGCGCAGTGGCGGCGCCGAGGATGGCCTTGGGGTAGGGATCGGCCACCAGCGCGATGCGCAGGAAGACCGTGACCACCGCGAAGGTGAAGTTGCGGAAGACCACGCGGTACTCGCGCGTCACCGTGAGCGAGGCGAGGACGAGGAGGACGTCCGAGAAGACGAGGACGGTGAAGAAGACGACGAAGAAGTCGAGGGACAGGGCCTCGTCGGGAGCGTCGACGGTGAGGGAGCTGAAGCCGAAGAGCGCGCCGGTGACCACGAAGGCCACCAGGAGACCGAGGCAGACAGCCTTCTTCAGGGACACGAAGTGCGCCACGTCATCCGCGTCCGTGGAGATGGGACGGTGCCGCTGGAGGCGGTAGTACAGGGTCAGCGCCACGAAGACCACGAGGGCACTGACGGCCAAGGCCCCCATCTCGAGGAGGACCTCCGTCGCGCCGCCGATGTCGATGGGCTCGGGCAGCCGCGCGAGCTCGTCAAAGGTCTTGCGGACCAGGATCAGCGAGAAGATCTCCAGCTGCTTGCCCAGGGCGTTGGCGATGGACTCTGCCAGCGAGAACACCAGGTCGAGCACCTCGACGATCAGAAGCAGCGTGAAGACCCAGGAGATCGCGGCCAGGTGGTTCGTCGGAAGCGGCTGACCGAGGACCGTCGGCATCCAGCCCTGGCGGGCCAGCTCGATGCACACGATCGACACGAAGAAGGACGCCGTGAGGGCCCAGCCGATGACCCGACGGGTCAGCGGCGCCTCCCACCGGGCCCGGAGCGCCTCGAAGAGTGTCTCGTGCCAGCTGCTCATGATCTCACCGTCGGGGGTGCGATCTGCACCACCCTCCAGCGATAATCGGTTCGCGGCCCTGAGCCCCTGGATTCGACGCGCTCCGAACGCGACGTGGCTTGATGACGCAGCACCCCGTGGCTGGCCGGCACAGGTGCCTTGAGGCTCCCAGGCTCCAAGAATGGACCGCCGCTCATCCCCCATGACCCTGAACAACGCGCCCTCGTGCCGCCAGGCGAGGCCCCTCACGCGAGGCTCACCCGGCGCCAGGCCACCTCAACGCCGCTCGCCGCCTTGCGACGGGATGGAATCCCGCCCGGTGGAGTGAAGGGGCCACCGCACTCGCTACGGTGTCGACATGACGGCCACCGATGACGCCAGGACCTGCATCATCTTCGACTTCGAGACCACCGGGCTCTCCCCTGCCCAAGGGGACCGCTCGATCGAGATTGGTGCCGTCCGTATCGAGGGCGGCGTCCCCGTCGCCCGCTTCCAGTCCCTCATGGACCCGGGCGTGCCTGTCTCTCCGTTCATCGAGGAGTACACGGGGATCAGCAACGCGATGCTCGACGAGGCCGAGCCCTGCGAGGTGGTCATGGAGCGCTTCGCACTCTTCGCAGGCGAGGCCAATCTGGTGGCCCATAACGCCTCCTTCGACCGCCGCTTCCTCGAGGCTGAATACGCGCGCATCGACCGCCAACCAGGAGGGAGCCTCGCCTGCTCCCTGCTGGCCGCGCGAAGACTCTGCCCGACGGCCCCCAATCACCGGCTCGGCACGCTCGTAGAGCACCTCGACCTCCCCAGCGACGGGACCTTCCACCGTGCGCTCGCCGACGCCGAGATGACCTCGGCCCTCTGGCTCCGCCTGCTCGACCTTCTGGCCGAGCGAGGCCCCCGCGACGTCACGTTCTCCGACATGGTGCGGCTCTGCCAGACGAACAAGGCTGACCTGAACAAGCTCGTCGACCAGCTCTGCCACGCCTAGAGCTGCGGACGCGACCTGAACCGCTTCGCCCTTCAGCGCCGGGGCCCACAACGGGCGGAGCGCGGGACGATCTGCAGCTTCAGGCCCAACCCGCCGACGGCTCTGCCGTACCACGCTCGTCCACGCCCACCCCCGCCGTCCTGTACCTCCCCGCCGTCCTGTACCTCCCCGCACCATGCGCCTCCTCTTCTGCCTGCTGGCCCTCGCGCTCGGACTCCTCGGGGCGGGCACGCTCCTGCTCCGCGATCCTGCAGCCTCGCTCGACGGCGCTGCGTCAACCGTGGATGCGGCGCCCCCTCAGGATGCGGCCGGCGAAGACGCTGTGGCGCCTGAGCTCGCGTCCCTGACACTCAGAGATGAGGAACTTGGACGGGAGGCGACAGAGGCGGAGGCCTCCTCGGCTCCGTCGATCGGGGCAGCGACCGACAAGAGCCGCGCGGAGGCCGCAGCCGCCGCCGAAGGGCGCGTGCTGGGCGCTGCCGCCCGCGTGCTCGCCGGTGCCGAGGTGAGGCTCTACGGGGGCCGGGATCGCCCGGATGAACCCAGCGGGATCTGCGACGACGAGGGCCGCTTCATGGTGGAGGGGACTGGCGGGAAGGCGCGGCTCGAGGTGGCCTGCCCGGGCTACGTGACGCTGGAGCGGGAGCTCCGCCTCGAGACCGGCGCCACGCTCGATCTCGGCGAGCTAACCCTCGTGCAGGGAGGCGTGCTCATGGGGCGGGTGGTGAACCGCGAAGGGAGGGGAGTCGCCGGGGCGCGAATCCGGTCCTCGAGGGACTCCAGCATCGAGGATCTCCTCCTCGGCTCCGGCGGCTGGTCCGAGGGCGTCAAGTCTGACCTGGAAGGCCGCTTCATGATCACGGACCAGGCCGTGGGGCCGTACGAGTACAGGGTGAGCCACGAGGCGTTCGTCGCCGCGAAGTTCACCGGAGAGCTGAGCCGAGCCGGCGGCAAGGTCGAGGGGATCCTGGTCACGCTCGATCAAGGCGGGGTCGTCGAGGGGTGGGTCACCGGTCTCCCCGGGGTGCACGAGGCGGCCTCCTGGCGCGTCTCGGCGACCCGGTCGGGCCAGGACTTCTGGGCTCTGGGGAGCGGTAGCGGCCCCGGGGACCGAGAGGCCGGGGTCGAGCCGGACGGCCGCTTCCGCCTCACCGGCCTCGATCCTGGAGCCGACTACAAGGTCAAGCTCGAGGGCTTCGGCGGCGGGATCCTCCCCGGGCAGTCCCAACGCTCGAACAGCGTCACGGTCCGTGCCGGTGATCGCGGGGTCAAAGTCCCCTACAGCGAGGGCGCCACGGTCGAGATGCGGCTGGTGGACGAGGAGGGGGAGCCGCTCCTGTCCGCGGAGGTGCGGGCGGGCTTCAACTGGGCGTCGCAGGTCATCCAGGAGGATGAGGAGCTGGCCGGGGGGGTCGCTCGCGTGGAGCGCCTCTTCCCGCAGGCGGGCGGCCAGGTCCTCAAGGTCGAGGTGAAGGCACGGGGCAAGGCGCCCTGGAAGAGTGAGGTCCGGGTCCAGCCGGATGAGCAGGTCGCCCTCGGTGTGGTGCGCCTCCTCTCCCGCGCCTCCCTGCGGGTGACGGTGCTCACCGCCGAGGGTGACCCGCTACCAGGCGCCAAGGTACGGTCGGCGGAGCACGTTCCTGCGGCCGCCAACGGGAGTCGGACCATCAGGCGGCGCGTGAGCATGAACATGAGCTCCGAGGGCCCGGGGGATCTGCCCATGCCAGTGGATCTCTCCGGACCCTCTGTGAGCGGTGAGACCGACGACGAGGGTGTCTGCGTCCTCGCCTTGGAGGAGGGAGCGGCCGTGGACGTGATCGTCTCCCACCCCGATCACCCGCAGACACGCACGGGGCCTGTGAGCGTGTCGTCCTCGGGGACGGTCACCGAGCACCTCGTCCGGCTCCCCGCCCCCGGCTGGGTGGCTGTGACGGTGGTGGACTCCACCGGGCGCACCCTCCCGGGCACCGTCGTGGAGTACCGCCAGGGCGGCGGGCGCAGGAGCAAGAAGCGGGAGCCCGCGAGGACGGGTCCCGATGGCTCCGTCACCCTCGGCGCGTTCTCGGCGGGGCCGGCGCGCTTCAGGGTGGGCGAAGAGCCCGCCGAGGGTGGGATGATCTCCTTCGACCTTGACGGGCTCGGCCTCAGCGGCGGCGATGATCAGGGCTGGACCGAGGCCAAGGTCGTCGAGGGCGCGGTCACCGAGCTGACCCTCTTGGCGCCGAACCGCGTGGTGGCCACGGGCGTGGTGACCGAGAACGGTCAGCCCCTGGCCGGGGCGAGGGTCGTGCTGGCGAAGCCCGAGGGCTCCGGACCGGGGGGCCCGCTGCTGGGGCTCGGCCCCGCGGGACCGAACACCGAGACGGACGGCCGGGGCGAATTCCGCTTCGACGCGGTGACCGAAGGGGCGTACGAGCTCCGCATCAGCCACCCCACGCGGGTCATGGACGATCGCTTCGACGTCGAGGTGGAGGCCATCGACACCCGCTTCGAGGCGGACCTGCCGGTGACCCTCATCGAGGGACGGGTCGTGGACGCCAGCGGCAAGCCGGTGGTCGATGCCGGAGTGTCCGCTCGCCGGCCTGATGCAGGGGGGCAGCGCTCGATCGGGTTCGTGATGGTTGGCTCGTCGATAGGAGGAGCCCAGGTCATCAGTAGCGGCGCGGACCTCACCGATCCCGTCCGCACGGATGAGGAGGGACGCTACTCCCTGCGCGGCGTCGCCGGGGACGTTGAGCTGGTGGTGAAGGCGCAGAGCGACGACCATGGGTCCGTGGAGACCGAGCCCATGGTGGTCGAGACCGGGACCATCACCCAAGGCGTCGACCTACGCTTCGTCGAGGCCGGGACCGTCACGGTACGAGTGGGTGGCGACACGGCGGGTGTCATGGTCATGGCTCGCGCGCCGGGAGGAGGTACACCGCAGCTGAAGCAGGTGGTGGATGGCCGCGCGGTCTTCAGTGGCCTGGCCCCGGGGAGGCACCGGTTCAGTCTTGTAGGGGCACCCACAGAAGGCTCGGCACGCACTGAGTCGCAATCCGTCGAGGTGCAGGCCGGCCAGGAGCACGAGATGAGCTTCGACGGGCCCCGGTGACCCGCTCCCCCCAGGGGGACGACGACCAACGGTCGTGCAGCGCACCCTTGGGAATCCCCCCCCGAGGCGCTCTGGCCCGTGGCGCAGCAGGCTTTGTCTCCACCGAGCGCTGGCCGGCGACTGCCCCTGCTCCTGACAGAGCACGTGCTTTCTGCACCCCGCGCGGGCGCATCGCTGGATGACCTCCCCGCCGTCGCGGCCACACTTCGACCGAGGAGATTGCCTCCGACGGAGCCCGGGCCCCAGGTAGCCTCAGCCAGAGCATGCCGCCAGAGCATGCCGCCAGAGCATGCCTTCAGGGCACGCCTTCAGGGCACCCCGTCAGGGCACCCCCATGAGGCGCCCCCCGCAAGAGCACCCTGTCAGCTGGACGGCACGGCGCGGAGCGGGAAGTAGTGCTCGCCATGACGTTCGACCAGGTCAGGAAAGGCCGAGGGGTGAGTCATGGCCGCGAGAATCTCCGCGGACTCGAAGAGGCGCGGCCCCGGGCGATTGAAGAAGGCGTTGCCGTCCGCCACGAAGGTCCTCGACTTCGCGCTGTCGCGCCAGGGCATGGACTCGATGAGCTCGTGGAGGGTCCCGAGCTCCTGCCGCGTGCGCTCCAGGTCGAAGCCGCAGGGCTTGATGAGGACGACCTCGGGATCGAGGGCCGAGAGGGCGCCACGGTCCAGGGTCGGCGCGTGCTGGCCTGGTTCGGTGACCAGAGCCGCCCCCCCCGCGATCTCAACGAGCTCGGGCATCCAGGTGCCGCCGACCATCACGGGATCGATCCACTCGATGGTGAGGACGCGCGGTCGGCTCGCCGCCCCCACGGCGTCCGCGGCACGCTGGCGCAGGCTGCTGAGCCGGTCCCGCAGCCCATCCGCGACTCGCTTCCCTTCGGCGGCCTCACCGAGCGCCTCGGCCACCCGCACGATGTCCCCCATGACCCCATGGGCCCCGTCAAGATCATCGAGCCGCGTCGGCCGGAGGCTCACAAGCTGGACGCCCTCGCTCGCGATGGACTGGAGCGCCGCCTCGACGTCGCGGATCGACACCGCGCAAACATCGCAGAGGTCCTGGGTCAGCACGACGTCCGGCCGGGCCCGCTCGAGCCCCTCGGCGTCCACGTCATAGACCGCGAGGGCGTCGGTCAGGACGCGCCGAACGTCACGGTCGATGTCCTTCGAGAGCTGGCCGATGTCGATCTTTGAGGAGGTCAGGACTGGCCTGTCTGTCACCGAGGCTGGGTAGTCACACTCGTGACTGATCCCGACGAGGTCGGCGTCGAGGCCGAGGACATGGACAATCTCCGTGGACGACGGAAGCAAGCTGACGATTCGCATGGGCACAGACTAGCGGGCGGCGAGAGATGGGTGGTCGCAGCTCTTCCACGTCCTGCTTGTCGCGCCCCGACCATGGGGCGCCGCGGGTGCGACGATCCGTCGGCTCATCTGGCGGTGAACTCTCGCCCGCAGGCAGCGGGAGAGCCCCGCCGCCTCAGGCCACGGCGCACCCCGTGAGCCACCAAAACCCACCGGCGTCGCCACATCCCCAAGGACCGATCACCCGGGGCGCACCCATGTCACCTGGCTAGCTCTACCTCGCCGTCGCCATCGCCGCCGAGGTCACCGCGACCTCGGCGCTCAGGTCCAGCGAGGGGTTCACCCGCCCCATCCCGAGCGCCATCGTCGCGGTCGGCTACGGCGTCGCCTTCTACATGCTCTCACTCTGCCTCCGGGACATCCCGGTGGGGATCGCCTTCGCCGTCTGGTCCGGGGTCGGCGTCCTCCTCGTGACCCTGATCGCCTGGTGGCTCCACGGTCAGGAGCTCGACGCCGCGGCGCTCGCAGGGCTCGGCCTCATCATCGCGGGCGTGATCACCCTCCAGCTCTCAACGAGCGTTGCCGCCCCTTGAAGTGCGCCCGACGCGGGCGGCCCTAGCCTCTCACGTCGAGCCGGCCGCCCTTGCCGGGCTCCTTCGCCAGGCGGGCGGATTCGATCAGGCGCACCGCCGCCTCGCCCTCGGCCTTCTGCTGATCCTGGACCTTGCCCAGAACAGCCACATTGATCTTGCTCCCAATGGAAGCGCTCGACCTGGAGAGTGCGCTGGATTGCTGGCTGGAGATTCCGTCCATGGGCGAGGTCATCGTCCACCCCGGAGCGCCGCTTGAAGGCTTCCCTCTTTGAGGCGCCACGCCGTCCCAGAACACGCCACCGCCCCTCCTACACCCCGATCCCCGCGCCTCGAACGGGGTCTCCCAGGTGATCGCCGTTCCGCTCCGCGGGGCCGCCTGGTCCCCATCAACTCACCATAGGCACGGCGGCTAATGGTAGAGCCGACTCGGCCTCTGTGGCCAGATGCCACGCGGACGGCGGCCGGGGCGCCTGAGCATGACGCCCCTGAACACGAGGCGGTGGAGCACTTGCCCGGGGAGCTGTGGGCCGCGGGAACACTGGGCCGCAGGAACACTGGGCCGCAGGAACACTGGCTCGCACGAACACTGGCTCGCCTGGACCGCCTCGGTCACGGAGAGGTGTGCTCCGGGAGCTCAAGGCGCGCGCGCAGGAGGCGTCGAGAGCGGGTGAATGCACCGAGCACCGCACGCGAGCGATCTTGGTCGCAGGCCGTTGCTCGACGACCCTGGAGCGATCTGACCGACATCACGTCCGTCCCCGCGTATCATCCGCACATGACGACGATCATCAGTCGCCTCATTCCCGCTATCTTCGGGGCCATTGGCCTCGTGATGATCGTGGCCCTTTGGTCCGCGGAGGGGTTCGGGGCGCCTCCGCTGCTCTTCAAGGTCTTCGGGAGCCTCATCGCCTCGGTCTTCGTCCTCGTCGGTGTTGCCGGGGCCCTTGGACTCCAGCCAAAGGCAGCGGCCGCTGCCCCCTCCACCCTGAGCTCGGCCCTTGGAGCCGCGTCGTCCACAGCGGCGCGTCCTGCCGCAGCAACGCCGACAGCAGGAACACCGCGGAGTCCGTCCCAGCTGGCCTGCACCAACTGCGGCGCCGCCCTAGGCGAAGGCGCCGACGTCTCTCCGAGCGGGGACGTGAAGTGCACCTACTGCCAGCGCTGGTTCAACGTCTACGCGAGCGCCTGAACCGGGCTCGGCCGGCGCAGCACACCTGTGCACCGGCCTCCCAACCTGCCCGCCCGTCCCTCGAGCCTCCCCCAAATGGCCCCTCTCAAGCAGATCACTGTGGCCGCCCCCGCGACGGTGGCCAACCTCACGGTGGGGTTTGACTGCCTCGGCCTGGCGCTCGAGCGGCCGATGGAGCGGCTGGAGCTCAGGCGCACACGGGAGCCGGGCGTCACCCTCGCCGCCATCCACGGCGCCGACCTCCCCCTGGAGGTGGAGCGGAACGTGAGCGGGGTGGCTGCACGCAGCGTCCTCAGGGCGCTCGACGTGGAGTGGGGTGTGGAGTTGACCGTCCACAAGGCCGTCTTGCCGGGCAGCGGCATCGGGTCGAGCGCCGCTTCGGCCGCGAGCGCCGCCTTCGGCGTGGCCGCGCTCGCAGGTGCCAACCTGAGCCCGGAGGACCTGCTACCCATGGCTCTGGATGGTGAGCAGGTCGCCAGCGGAGCCCGGCACGCGGACAACGTGGCGCCGGCCCTGCTCGGAGGGCTGTGCCTCGTGGGTCCAGACGGGCGCGTCGACCGCCTGCCCCCGCCGGACTGGCACCTCACCGTGGTGCATCCCGAGGCCGTCATCGAGACCGCGGAGGCCCGCGCAGTGCTCCCCGGCGCCGTCCCGCTGACGGACGCCCTGCAGCAGATGGCGCGGCTGGGCCGCTTCGTGCACTGCTGTCACTCTGGCGATGCTCTGGATGCAGCGCTCGCCCTTGAGGACGTCCTCGCGGAGCCGCACCGCATCCCGCTCCAGCCTTACTTCAAGACCATCGGGCACGCGGCCCTGGGCGCCGGCGCACGGGCAGGCGGGATCAGCGGGAGCGGTCCATCGAGCTACTGGGTCAGCCTGGACCGACGCACCGCCGACGACGTGGGTCGGGCGATCTCGGCGGCTCTCCACCAGGCCGGCGCAGGCCACCAGGTTCATCTCAGCTCCATCTCCACTCGGGGGGCTCACGTCCTCAGCAACGACGCCTGATCCCCATGGACTTCCACAGCACACGAGACCACGGCGAGACGGCACCCTTCCACAAAGCGATCCTGCGCGGCCTTCCTCCGGGAGGGGGGCTCTACTTCCCGAACGAGATCCCGACGGTCCC
>CAJQPT010000334.1 GCA_905480285.1 uncultured bacterium | reverse complement strand
CGGGGCCCCGTCAGCCGCGGCTCCCGCCTCCCCGAAGGTCGAGTCGAGGAAGGGCTTGATGGTCTGCTCGAGCAGCGTCTCGTAGGCGCCCATGCCCTTGGCCACGGAGAACGCCAGGGCGAGCAGGGGCACGAGGGAGAGAACCGAGATGTAGGTCAGCGCCGAGGCTCTCCAGGTGCAGCGATCCTTGACGAAGTTGACGCAGGTGAGCTGGAGGACCCGCGCCACCGCGTACAGACCGCGCCGCATGGTCGGGAGGGTCGTGATCTCCATCGCCCACAGGTCCCTCGCGAAGAACCTCTGCACGGCCGCAGCCCGTGAGACGTCTTCCGACCCGCCGTGGCGCACTCCCCGCGGCCTGCTCGAGGGCGGCGCCTTGGGGGTTGGGCCAGGGCTCCCAGCCGACTCGGCGGGGCGCACAGGGGGCTCGGGTTGGTCAGTGGGATCAGACAAGGCGGGAGGGGTGGGCGGTCGGAGGGTCGACGGTTGATTCGGCCAAAGCCGGCGCGGGCCTGAGCCTCCCCCATGGAATCCGCAGGTGACCGGAGTATGGGGCAGATTCCAGCGGGTCGCCGCTCGATCCGGCGGTGACACCTACAGCAGGCGCCAGTCCCGCGTCGCATAGGCCCTCCACCACTGCCCGCGGGCGACATCCACTCAGCTCCACCGCGGCAGGGACCACCGCGGCAGCTCCGGGGCGCCGCCGCCGCAAGGGGATCAACACCCCGGTCTCCGGGAGCGCGACGCGGGCTCGCCCGGGCGGAGTCTCCGCTGCTGGAGTCCGCTTCGCCGAAGTCGCGATCGCCCTCGTCGCGGTCGCTGACGTGACCGTCGATCGAGGTCCGCCCACCCCGAGACCGCGTTGCCGGGCAGGCCCGGCCCGATCAGGACGTGAGCAGCGTCGCCTGAGCTCACCAATCTCAGGTCGCTGGGTCCTCAGGTCGCTGGGGCCTCAGGCGACGAGGGCCGCCCGGACGTCCTTGGCGATCATGCGGAGGCCCTCGAAGAGGCGGTCGAGCTCGGCCTCGTCCGCCTGTGCGTTGACCAGGGCCAGCCGGACCACGGCCTCGCCGTCGACCATCGCATATCCGACCATGGCGAGGCCGCGCTCGGTCAACTCGGCGCAGAGGTCCTCGGCTCGGATGCCGTCCACGCGAAAGCAGACGGTCAGGAACTCGGGGTCCCTCACGAGGTGCAGGTCGGACGCCTTCTGGACCAACCGCGCAGCGTGCAGGGCAAGCCGCCGCAGGCGAGCGACGCGTCCCGCCATGCCCTGATTCCCGAGCGACTGCCACAGGGTCCAGAGCTTGAGGGCGTCATTGCGGCGACCACACTGCAGGGAGCGCGTCCCCGGGTTCAGCTCCTCCTCGTCTCCCTGGAAGAGGTAGCTGGCGTTCTCGTCGAGGCTGGCGGAGAGCAGCCCGCGCTCGCGCACCAGGACCACTGAACAGGAGAGCTGGGCGCCCATCACCTTGTGAGCGTCCCATGCCACAGAGTCCGCGCGCTCGCACCCCGCGAGGAGGTGCGCCTGATCCGGATCGAGCACCGCGGAGCCGCCGAAGGCGCCGTCGACGTGGAGCCAGAGGCCCCGCCTCTCGCACACATCGGCGATCTCCTCGAGGGAGTCGAAGGCGCCGAGCACGGTCGTCCCGGCGGTGGCGTTGACCATCATGGGCTGATATCCCTTCGCGAGATCAGCGCAGATGACGGCGTCGAGAGCCACCGGATCCATGCGGCCGCGCTCGTCCACCGGGACGCGGACGAGGTTCTCTAGCCCGATCCCGATCAGACCGACGGCCTTGGTCACCGAGTAGTGGCTCTGACTGGAGGTGTAGACCCTCAGGCGCCGGCCGCCGACGCCCTCCTCGCGTGCCCGCGGGCGAGCGCGGTCACGGGCCAGGAGCAAGCCGGTCAGGTTGGACAGCGACCCACCCGGAGTGAAGACGCCATCGGCGTGCTCGAATCCGATTCGGCGGCCCATCTGGCGCAGGAGCTCGAGCTCGACCAGCACCTGTGCGCCACCCACCTTGTAGGTGTACATCGAGCTGTTCAGCGCGGACGCCACCACCTCGCCGAGCAGCGACGCCGGCTCACGGCCGCCATAGAGCTGGTTGAAGAAGCTCCCCGACGCGGTGATCGGCGTGTGCCGGACGAGCTTGCGGAGGCGCTCGCCGACCTCCTTCAGCTCGAGCCCTTCTTCGGGGACCTCCAGATCCAGGAGCTGTCGCAGCTCCGCTGGGTCCTCGCGCGGCAGGACTCGCTCTCGAGTCTCCTGGTCGCTGCGCTCCAGCAGGATCTGGGTGAAAAGGTCGGCGACGTCTTCGAGCGGGGCGCTTTCGAGTGCCATAACACCAAGGAGAGCTGGACGGCGGGCGGGGAGGCGCCTCGGGAGTAATGGCCGCTTCCGATCCTTGGAAGGGCAGGTTATCAGGTCCTGCCCCCATGTCCAGTGGGGCAGGATGTATCGGGCCAGCCCCCCCACGACACGGCGTGCGATCGCGTGAGTAAGAGGAGGGTTGGCGCTCGGAGAGGGGCCTGACGTTGGTTCGCATCGGCACGACCCCCTCAACCTCAAGCGCAGCTCGCTCGAATCCACATGACGCCTGAACTCGCCATGAAGCTCCTGGCGGTCGGACTCTACGCCGCCGTCCTGATCGTGATCGGTTACCTCGCCTCCAAGCGTGTGAAGACGATCCGCGACTACTTCGCCTCCGGCAAGACCCTCGGGTTCTTCAACGTGGCCTTCTCTGCCCGCGCGACCGGGGAGAGCGCCTGGCTCCTCCTCGGGCTGACCGGGATGGGGTTTGCGGTTGGTGTACAGGCCTTCTGGGTCGTCCTCGGCGAGGTGCTTGGGGTCTGCGGCGCGTGGATGCTCATGGCCCGCCGCTTCAAGCGCCTGACCGACCGCTATGACTCCATCACCGTCCCGGACTACCTGGAGAGCCGCCTGCGCGACTCGGGTCACACGCTCCGACTGATCGCCGCCTTCGCGCTGGTGGTCTTTGTCCCGATCTACGCCGGCGCACAGGTCTTCGCCACCGGCACCGCCTTCCACGCCTTCCTCGGCTGGAACCACTATGCCGGGGCCACGGTCGGCTTCGCGGTGGTCTTGCTCTACATCACCCAGGGCGGGTTCACCGCCGTGGTTTGGTCGGATGTCTTCCAGGGGAGCCTGATGGTGATCGGCCTCGTGGCCCTGCCCCTGGTCGCGCTCGCCCACGCAGGCGGATGGACCGAGATCGAGGCGGCCCTTCAGGCCATCGACCCGCACCTCTTGGCCTGGCATGGCCCCGGCGAAGACGGGCCGAGCAGCGGCACCTGGAATACGGCGAGCATCGTGACCGTCGTCGGCATGGCCGCGATTGGAATCGGCTTCCTGGGCTCGCCCCAGGTGTTCGTGCGCTACATCTCGATGAAAGACGAGAAGCAGATCCTGCCGGGCACGATCACAGCGGGCGCCTGGACAATCCTCGCGGACTCCGGGGCCGTCCTGGTGGGCCTCTTCGGGCGCGCGCTCTACGAGCCGGCGGCGCTGGGCGGGAACCCCGACAACATCCTGCCGGAGATGGCTCAGGGCCTGCTCCCCGCGTTCTTCGCGGGCCTCTTCATCGCGATGGTCCTCAGCGCCATCATGTCCACCATCGACTCGCTGCTCCTCGTGGCCTCGAGCGCCGCCGTGCGCGACTACTGGCAGAAGTCGAAGAACCCGGGCATGGCCGACGAGCGCCTCATGAGCCTGACGCGCAAGGTCACCCTGGGGCTGTCCCTGGTCTCCTTCCTGATCGGCATCGGGATCATCATGGTCGACAGGGAGAACGGCGTCTTCTGGACCATCATCTTCGGCTGGTCGGGTATCGCCGCCACGTTCTGCCCGACCGTCATCCTGAGCCTCTGCTGGTCCCGCCTCACCGCGCTGGGCGCGAAGTGCGCCATGATCGCGGGCTTCGTGGGAGTGCCCGTCTTCAAGTGGCTCGTCCCCGCGCTGCTCGACCGCGCGGAGCTGCAAGAGTGGTCGGGATACCTCGCGTCCCTGGACGTGCTCCTCCCGTCCTTCGCCCTTGGCTTCATCGTCGCCATCGCGGTCAGCCTCTGTGACCGCAGCGGACAGGCACAGGTCGCGGGCGCGCTCGAGGAGCTCCGCGGGTGACAGCGACCTCGCTCCCCTGAAGGGGCGCCCGGCCCAGCGATCCGCTCGGAGCCGGGGTCTCAGCGGAGCGGCCTGGGAGTAGGAGTGGCGAGCCAGCTCCTTCCCAGCGCCCGCGTACTCCGAGGCGCGGCCGCCTTGAGCGTGCACCGCGCCTAGCGGAAGAGCAGCAGCGGCGCGTGGCAGCGCTGCATCATCTGGGTGGTGGTACTGCCGACGATGAATCGTCGCAGGGGAGAGTGGCCATAGGCGCCCATGACCACCAGGCCCACGTTGGACTCGGCGACGAAGGCGGGGATGGCCTCGTCCGGCGCCGCGTCCAGGTGGCGAGCGTGGGCCTGGGGCAGGTGCCCCTTCGCCCAGGCGAGCTGCTCGGCCTCGTCCGACGAGTGCCGCCCGGCCATCACGATGTCGATCTCAAGGCCGCTGAACAGCGGGGAACGGCCGGCAAACTCGATGGCCTTTCGGGAGCTCGCGCCCCCGTCAAAGGCGATGAGTGCCCGCTCGGGAGTGCTGAACTCACGGGACGCCATCAAGACGGGTCGAATGCTCTCGCGGATCACGCGCTCGACGCGGCTCCCGAGGTGGTTGGTGGCGAACTGTGAGGAGGCCCCCCGCTTCCCGAGGATCACCACGTCTGCGTCAGCCTCTCGCTCAATGATCGTCTCGACGGTTCCCCCGTGGCGATGGGTGGTCTCCACGGCCACCACGCCGGCCTCCAGCAGGTGCTCCCGCGCAGCAGCGAGCATGATCTTGCCCCGCTCCCGGGCGTGCTTGGCCTCGGCCTCCTCGATCTGGACCAGCTCCTCGAGGAGCGAGCTCTTGGCCCCCAGCCCCACCGCGCCGCTGAGGTCATGCCGTGCGGAGACCGCGTCCTTGCGCTGGATGACGTGCAGGATCTCCACCGACGCCTCCAAGCGGCCGGCCGCCCAGGCGGCGTGCTCCGTGACGCTCGCGGAGTAGGACGAGGCGTCGATGCAGGCGAGGATCTTCTTCATGTGGAGGGGAACGGTGGAGGGGAGCCCGGCGGCGAGCTCCGGTTCAGTGTGCGGCAAGGGGAGCGTCGCTGGCCAGCTTGTCGTGCTCCGCGAACTGATCAATCATGGTCGCGCTCGCCTCCGAGAGGCCCACGAGCTCCACCGTGGTGCCCTCGCGTCGGAACTTGACCACCACTCGGTCCAGCGCCGCGACGGCAGAGATGTCCCAGAAGTGAGCCTCGCTGACGTCGATCTCGACGTGCTCGACGACCTCCTTGAAGTCGAAGGCGTTGATGAAGCGCTCCACCGAGGCGAAGAAGACCTGGCCCTGGACGATGTAGCGACGGCCCAGGCCGTCCAGGGTCGGCCGCGTCTTGACCCCGAAGAGCCGCCGGACCTTGCTGGCGAAGAACACCCCGCTGAGCAGGACACCGACGAGCACGCCCTGGGCGAGGTCATGGGTCCAGACCACGACCACCACGGTCGAGACCATCACGATCGAGGAGTGCGAAGGATGGCTCCGCAGCTTCTTGATCGAGGTCCAGCTGAAGGTACCCACGGACACCATGATCATCACCGCCACCAGCGCTGGCATCGGGATGCGGGCCACGAAGGGACCCAGGACCACGATCAGGAACAGCAGGACGCTACCGGCGACGAGGGTGGAGAGCCGGGTGAATCCACCTGACTTCACGTTGATGACGGACTGGCCGATCATTGCGCAGCCGCCCATCCCGCCGAAGAAGCCCGTCACGAAGTTGGCGACCCCCTGCCCCATGGCCTCCCGGCGCTTGTTGCTCGGCGTGTCCGTGAGGTCGTCCACGATCTGTGCCGTCAAGAGAGACTCGAGCAGCCCCACCGCGGCCATCGTGGCCGAGTACGGCAGCACGATCCGCAGCGTCTCGAGGGTGAAGGGCACCGACGGGAGGGCGAACCAGGGCAGCGCCGAGGGCAGCTCCCCCATGTCGCCCACCCGGTTGACCGGGAGGTCGAAGCCGATGGCCACGGCCGTGAGCGCGACGATCGCCACCAGGGGCGAGGGGATCGCGCGGGTCAAGAGCGGAAAGAGGTAGATGACGCCGAGGCCCGCAGCCACGAGCGCATAGGTCACCCACGTCACCCCCGTCAGCTCGGGGACCTGGGCCAGGAAGATCAGGATCGCGAGGGCATTGACGAAGCCGGTGATCACCGACCGCGACACGAATTGCATCAAGCGGTTGATCTTCAGCAGCCCCGCCGCGATCTGGATCAACCCCATCACGACCGTCGCGGCGAACAGATACTCCACGCCGTGGTCCCGCACGAGCGGCCCGATCAGCACCGCGATCGCCGCGGTGGCGGCCGAGATCATGCCCGGACGTCCGCCCACGAAGGCCGCCAGGACCGCGATGGTGAATGACGCGTAGAGGCCCACCTGCGGGTCCACACCCGCGATGACGGAGAAGCCAATGGCCTCGGGAATGAGCGCGAGCGCGACGACGATGCCCGCGAGCACATCGCCCCGGACGTTGGAGAGCCAGTCGCGGCGAAGCGACGTAGTGGTGATCATCGGATCGGGGCAAGCGCCCACAAAACAGCGGCGCGCCGCCCCCGGGGACATCCCCCAGGCCGTGCCCGCCGCGAAAAAGCGCGGGGAGACTACGCGCGCGGCATCCCGGCCCGGGCCAGCAATCCGGTGGAACTGCGCGCTGCGGCAGCGCTGATCGAGAACGGGACCGGGCACATCGGAGCCCAAGCTCGGGAGCTGAACGGACTCCCTCGGTGGAGACTCACTCGCAGGAGAGGCCCGCTCAGCGGCCCTATTCACCGCTCCCATTCAGCGGCCCCATTCAGCGGCCCCATTTGCTGGCCCCATTTGCTGGCCCCACTCACCGGTCCGAGACCGAGGGCCGCTTCGAACCCATCCTGGGGGACTCCGCAGCGCGTTCCCGAGGGAGGCCCGGTCAGCGGGTCGGCGGGCCCAAGCCGTGCCTGGCCTGATGAATAGCCGCGGGGCGAGCACCGCAAAGGCGCTCGCCCCGTCCAGGCGGTATCAGCCGCTCAGCCGGTTCCCGCTCGCACCCCGAAGAGGCGCGAGGGGTCGGGCTCGAGGTTGGCTCACTGGAACATGATCTCGTAGCCGTCCGTGAAGTTGCTCGTCGCCGTCCCGGCCACAGCGTCCCGGTACCACGCCTGGAAGCTCCAGGTCTCGCCCGCCGACACGGCGACGAACCCGTTGGGTTGCGGGATCTGGGTGTTGTCAGCGGCGAGGGAGATCTCACCCGTCGCACCCGAGCTCTGGATCTGGCCGGTGCCCACGTAGCGGCCGATCGATCCGCCAAGGCAGAGGTTGCCCTGGCTCCCCCTCGGGTTTGCGACCGCGCCCTGGGTCAGGGACGTCAGGAAGAAGCCGAACGAGTTCAACGGGAGGTCGCTCGCCTCGAGGACCAGGTCGTTGCTCGCCACAGAGTTGGAGCCTGAGGCGCTCATGGTCCCGGCGACTCCGGTCGAGTTCACCACCGCCGTGCAGTAGTTGGTCCCGACGCTCGGCGCCGACCCCGTGCAGAACGATCCGTTCCAGACTCGCGGGGTGAACACGCTCCCCCCGACGAAGGGGGCCGAGCAGCTCGACCCCAGCTCGATGGTCATGTTGCCGTCCGTGAAGAGCTGGTTGGCTCCGGTGCCGTTGGTGTAGGGGTTGCCTCCAACGGTGTAGACGATGGCGACGCCCGCGACACCGCCAGGCATGAAGTCAAAGGGTGCGACGAGCGGCACAGGCGTCGGAGTGCCCTGGCCCGCGGCCAGCGCGGTGCCGTCTCCCTGGGCGACCAGGGTCCATCCCGTCGGGTCCTGCTCGAAGCCGGCATAGCTCCCTGATCGGGTCCACACCTCCAGGTTGACCGGCGACCCGGCCGCCACGTTGAAGTTGGCCTCGAGGCTCACAACCGTGGTCGGGTTGAGCACCGTGACATCCATGTAGTTGGCCCAGCCGGTGGCACCGCCGTTGTTACTGACGAAGGTGGTCTCGAGGCAGGTCTGGGCGCTGGACGCTGCGCTGCAAAGCACAGCGGCGGAGATCGAGAGGAGCAGTCGCTTCATGATTGGATAGACAGGTTGGGGTAAGGAAGACTCGTTTCACCACTCTAGGTACTTCCCACCACCTCGCTCGCTGGGCGGGCAACGAACCCGCAGCGATCGCTGCTCAGGCTCCTCAGAGCAGCTAACGCGGCGTGCTCACTGCCGCTGACCGGGGTCTTGATTCGGAGCACCCGCTGCCGGCTGAGTCCCCCGCTCGGGCCCTTGAAGGCCTTTGCATTCCGTTCCTGGCGAATTCCGGACGGGGGGGTACCGAGCCCCATGAGACTCGGAGTCCTGGGCGGTCGGATCCGTCACCTCGGTCGCGGGAGCAGCGTCATGACCCCGCGATCCGATGACCCGAGCCCAGCAATTCCAGGACCACCTCTTCACGGAGCTTGCGTTCCGCGCGCGACACCTCAGCCCCCTGCGCCGGCTGTATCGCCAGATGCTCTCCGACTGCCTGGGAGAGCAGTTCTCGTTTCATGCCTCCCCAGGCCTGCACGCCAACATGACCTGGCACTACGCGACGAGCCCGCCCACGCTCGCCGCGTTTCATCGGTGCCTGACGGACAGCGATCTCGGCGAGAGCCTCTCCATCGTCCACGGTGATTCAAGACTCCTCGCGGCCTGCTTTGTCGTCGTCGAGGGCGACACCCCTGTCCTCGACTATCACGTCGACTACGGACAGGCCGAGATCCCTGCGGGCGTCACGGGGACCATGCTGACTCCCCTCATCGCCTTCGAACCGCCGTTTGGCCACCTCGACTGCCGAGACGGCACGCGCGACTTCGAGTACCGCTACAAGGTCGGCGACGCGATCCTCTTCGACGGCAAGTTCGAACACCGATCACAGGCAGCTGGATCCGTCGCCAATCAGGCGCGGGTCCTGGTCTCCTGGAGCATCGCGACCGAGGACACCCGGTACAGCTTTGCCATCAAGCGGGTCATCGACAGTCAGATGCCCCCCCTCGACTGATCCTGAATCGGCGGCCGCCGCGGCCAGGCGCCGCTCCGATGGGGCCTCCCTCCGCAAAACGAGACCAGCCCCTCGAGCGCGGCGAGAGCCGCGCCCAGAGAGGACGCGGAGAGGACGCGGAGAGGACGCGCCCGCGCAATGAATCATCCCCCGTCCCCTCGCTCAGAGCGTCCGCCGCGCGCGTACGCGGCCGCTACGATCTCGAAGAAGAATGGTCTCGCCGATGGCGAGGTTGCCGTCGAAGGGTCCCACGACGAAGTGCCCCTCACCGCCCGTTGGCGCCACGGCGCGGCTGCGGAAGTCACCCGGGCTCGCGCTGATGAAGACGCGGCCCCCCGCCTCCACCACCGTGCCCGGGGGCAGCGTCATCTCCACGCCACCCTCCACGCGATAGCCCGAGAGGTCCGTCGACCAAGGGGCGTCGTTGGTGATCTCGATGAACTCCTCGTCGTTGTTCCCCGACACCGGTGAGGCATCGAAGGCCGTGATCCGAAGGCGCGTCCGGCCTGACTCGGGCCCAGGAACAAGGCCCCCGTTGGCCTCGAGCTGCGACCCGTAGAGGTGAAGCCGTCGGTTGGCCACGTAGTCGGTGAGCAGCCGATCCTTGGCCTGCTGGAAGTTCCTGGGTGTTCCCCAGGTGGGCACCCCCCAGCGGGCCTCATCCAAGGCGACGTCCGCGGCCATCAGCGCGTAGGCCTCGTTGACCAGATCCTCGAGGTAGCGATCGGCGGCGGGGGTCCCCGGCTCCTGCAGGAGGTCGTCGCAGACCGTCCGCAGCCGGCGAACGTACATCTCCCGCAGGCGCGGGCTCTGGTAGATCCGATTGATCAACCGGTTCCAGAAGTTGTCCGAGGTGCGGTGCGCGCTGTCCCCGAACAACACGTGGCTGTACTGAGGGTGGTTGTACGTGATCCGGTCGTTCAGGACCCCGCCCGACGGGTTGTAGTTACGGCCCCAGGTCAGGTCCTTGTCCCAAGGGATGAACTGCCACTCGCCGTCCCCGTCCGAGTCCCTGTACAGGAAGTGATTCTTGTGGAGGTGATCGTTCTCGTGGATCAACCAGCACCCGACCAGGTAGCTGATCACCCGCGGCACATCGAGCACGTCAAAGAGGTAGTCCTCGATCCCCGCACCCCCCTGAACCACCGTCGAGACAAACGCCGTGAGGTCCGCGTTGTTCTCGTTGGTGCGGGTCACCTTCTCGACGCTGGAGGTCCCGCTGGTGAACGGGTTGTACATCTTGTACAGAGCCCCGTCCGGGTCCTCTCCCACACGCTCCAGGAAGAACCGGTCCAGCTCCTCCACGAAGGTCTGGACGGAGAAGAACTCGCCGTTCTGCTGGAGGCGCACCGGGAACGACTTCGAGACCAGCGCGCCCACCTCCTCGTACATGCCGTAGCCCAGGTATTGCCGCAGGTGAGCCTTGTCGGCCCAGTGAGTGTTGAGGTTGGCCTCGTCGATCGGCGCATCGAAGATGGCCAGCTCCGGGCGGTCGTCCGGGTTGAAGTCAAACTTGTAGCTCTTGCGCGGATACCCCGCCGAGCTCTGCCCGCGCCGGTTCACCTTGACGTTGTCGTAGAACTCGCCCTCGATCCAGACGGAGCAACGCGTCCCGTTGCCCGTGTTGGCGGCCCCGGGGTTCTGCACAAACCACTCCCAGACGTCCAGCGGGCTCGCCGCATGGCTGGGGTCCGCGACGACCGTCCCGAACCACTCGGGCGAGCCAAGCGGCTCGAGGAAGAGCGGTAGCGCGGTCGAGCTGATCCCGTCCGCCACCGTGACGCGGTAGCGGACCATGTCCCCGGGCCCACTCACGCCGGCGGGGATCACGCCCGTGTACACACCGTCGCCAGCCACGAGGTCGGGGGCCACGCCGCCATCGGTCATCGGCGCTGTCTGGACCCCGCCGTACATGACGCGGTAGTCCAGGTCCACGATGGGCGCCGAGGAGGTCGTCGTCGGCGCATGCACCGACACGACGAGGTCCTCTTGGTCAGTGGGTTGCTGGGGCGTGTGGGTGACACCCCAGACCGGCGGCGCGCCGACCGAGTTGGCGCCGCCCGGAGTCGGTGCGGTGAAGAGTCGCTCCACGGCGAGCGGGCCGGGGTTGAAGGACAGCCCGTAGGAGACGTCCTCCTCCTGGGGTGGGTACTCCGGGGCGTACTCCGTGACGATCGAGCCTGTCGAGTTCACCAGGGCGAGGTACTCCCCGCCGCCAGAGAGCTTGAAGTTGGTATGCAGGGGGCCGGCAGGGTCCCGGCGATCCTTGTCCGAGGCGAAGACCACGAGGTACCCCCCGTCCGGGAGCACGGTCCCGGGCCCAAAGACCCAGAGGGCGAGATCGCCTGAGTCGTCGGTCAGCGCCCAGCCAGACAGGTCCACCGCACCGGCCCCGGGGACGTTGTGGATCTCGATCCAGTCCGGCCGGTCACCATCCTCGTCCTCGAGCCCGCCGTCGTTGCGGGCGAGAAACTCGGTGAGGGCAGGGCCCGCTCCGAGCGCGGCGCCAGACGATTGGCTGAAGGCCAGAGCCTGGTCGGAGAAGAACGAGACGGTCAGGAGGCCGACGGCGAGGAGCGTTTGGATGAGGCGCATGGTGGTTGATCCAGGGATGTCTCGATCATGGCACGGCCAGGTCGAGAGCGCCGCGCTGAAGGCCACTTCCGAGCGAGAATGAGAGGTCCCGTGCTACCTTGGGAACAAGCCGAGCGGACGTCTTCGATCCCCCCCCGCCGCTGATCCCATGCGCGCCTCCACCAACATCATCCTGTGGGCCTGCGGCCTCTTTGTCGCACCCTCGGCCACCGCACAAGTCGGGCTCAACCTCGACTTTGGACCGTCCGACGTGCACGGCACCCCGGGCCCAAGCGAGGGCGCCGCGGCCCAGGTCGGTGGCGCGTGGAACGGCGTCGACACGGACGCCCTCTCCGGCGGCACGTTCCCGGTCACGATCGCAGGGCTCGTGGACACGAGCGGCGTACCGACCCCTGTCACCCTGGTCATCAACGACCTCGGCACCGGGCTCCAGAGCTTCCTCTACGACGACCCCGCCACCGTCGGAGGCGACGACGCGCTCCTCGACGACCTCGCCTTCTTCGGGGGCGCGGCCACCCTCGAGATCCGGGGGCTCGCCGCGGGCCAGTACGACATCTTCACCTACGCCGCCGTCCCGAGCGGCGCCGACCACCGGACCCGCGTCCGGATCCCGAGCTCGTCCGACCCTATTCAGACGGTGGGCGGCGACTTCTCTGGCGGGTACCAGGCTGGGGTGACTCACGCCCGGCACGCGGTCAACGTCGCGCCTGGCAGCGCCGTCACCCTCCAGCTCAACGTCGCGGCAGAGTTCATGTCACTCAACGGGATCCAGGTGGTTCCGTTCGGTGCCACGGGCGACCTCGGCGCCCGCTACTGCACACCGGGGGCGACCAACTCCACGGGCTTCCCCGGCGAGGTCTCTGCCTTCGGGAGCCCCCGCCGCGTCGACAACGACGTCGCGCTCACCGCGAGTTCGCTCCCGACCAACACCTTCGGCTTCTTTCTGACCAGCCAGGATCAGGGCTTCACCGCCACCCCTGGCGGGAGCCTGGGCAACCTGTGCCTGGGAGGCGCCATCGGGCGCTACGTCGGAGCGGGTCAGATCCTCAACTCCGGCACCAACGGATCCTTCACCCTCCCCCTCGATCTCGCGGCCACGCCGACACCCACCGGGCTCGTGTCCATCACCGCGGGCGAGGCCTGGAACTTCCAGGCCTGGTATCGGGACTCGCTCCTCGGCATCCCGCTCTCCAACCTGACGGACGCGCTGGTCCTCACTCTGCTCTGACCCCTCCCCCTGAGGACAGATCGACACTGAGGACAGATCGACCCTGGGGCCAGATCGATCCTGCGGCCAGATCGATCCTGAGACGAGGTCAACCCTGAGAGGTCAACCCTGAGGCGAGGCCGACCCCGGACGAGCAGCTGGCTCTAGCGCGAGGCCGACTCGAGCGGGAGCTCGGCCGCCCGGGGAACCGTCAGGATCCCCTGGGTCGCCAGGGCGCAGCGGATCACGACCGCGTCGTTCTCCGCCTGCTGCAGCTCGACCAGCTCGGTCTGCAGGCCCACGTTGGCAAGCTCGATGTACCCCTGCAGGAGGCGGCCCGCCCCCGCGGTGGTGGGCTGGACCGCGACGGGATCCCCCGAAAGGGTCGTGGCGGCGTAGCCGTTGCTCTCGCCCTTCAGGTCCGAGGGGTTGCGGAAGACGTGCAGGCGGATCAGGCCGATCTGGTTCTGGATGTTCCCCTCATCGAGGGAGTACACCTCACCGTCGGCGGAGATCGAGATGCCCTGGCTGTCCGGGGGGATCTGGACCTGGTCGCTGAGCAGGTAGCCCTCGGCGGTCACGAGGCGACCGTTGGCGTCCTGCCGGAACGTGCCGTTCCGGGTGTAGCGCTGCTCGCCGCTGGGGAGCTCGATCTCGAAGAAGCCAGCCCCCTCAACCCCGAGGTCGAGGGAGTTCCCCGTTAGCTTGAGGGCGCCCTGGGTCACGTCCAGCTGCACACCAGCGGACCGCGGGTGACGGACGTCGTTCATGGTGTCCGCGCTGGAGATCGGCAGCGGCCTGCGCCGCTTGTAGCCAGGGACCCCGAGGTTCGCGATGTTCTCGCAGTGCAGAGCGCACTGCTCATCGAGCGCAGCCAGCGCTCCCTTGAGTGACTCGACGCCAGCGCCCACCTCGACCCCATGGCTGGCCTCCACCGGCTGTGCGGTGGCCCCCGCCAGCGTGGCCAGGCGAAGCTGTTCCACCGTGCGGCTCAGCCCCTCGATTCGAGCGGCCAGCTGGATACCCCCGGCCGAGTCGACCTGCGAGGCCAGGCTCGAGCGCTCCAGGAGCGCCGCCCTGGCCTCTGCCTCCACAAGACGCATCTCGAGCTCCTGGATCTGCTGCTGCAGCTCGGCCCTCGAGGGTTCGCCCGTGTCCACCGGGTGCGCGGTCGTCGAGGGGCTGCTGGACCTCCCCTGGCAAGAGGCCAGCAGGAGAACGGCGGTGAGGGCAGTGGCACGCTGGATCATGGTGAGTTCCTGGCTGGGGCGGGCGGCGTTGGCCGGGCGTGCCTGGATCATCGGCCGGGTCCCTCCATTCCTTGACGCCTGCCCGCGGCTCGATGGGGTTCAACCGAGGCCCGGTGCCCCAGGCCCCTGGGCCGGGACGACCCAGGGCGAGGCTCGCCCCGA
The DNA here is from genome assembly GCA_905480285.1 of uncultured bacterium. Lineage (GTDB taxonomy): Bacteria > Planctomycetota > UBA1135 > UBA1135 > Saltatorellus. The sequence continues at coordinate 4,742 of CAJQPT010000334.1, read as the reverse complement.
CGGGGCTGGATGGAATCCCCTGCGGGTCCACATTCCGGACATAGACTGGAACCCATGAGCGCCCCCCTCGCCTTCATGGTCCTCGCCCTCACCGCATGGCCCTCCGGCTCCGCCGGACCTGAAGACCGAGTCGAGGACAAGGCGCCCGTGGACTTCGCGCGTGAGGTGCGGCCGATCCTCTCGGACAAGTGCTTCCAGTGCCACGGCCCCGACCCCGAGACGCGCGAGGCGGGCCTGCGCGTGGACTCCCTCGAGGGGATCACCGCGGAGCTCAGCACCGGCGGGCACGCCGTCGTCGCGGGGGACGTCGAGGACAGCGAACTGCTCTACCGGATCGCCCCGGAATTCGAGGACGACCTGATGCCGCCCGAACGCTCGGGCAAGTCCCTCTCGGAGTCCGAACGCTCGGTGCTGCGGCGCTGGATCGAGGAGGGCGCGCCCTGGGATGAGCACTGGTCCTTCCAGCGCCCGGTCAAGCCGACGGTCGCGCAGGGTGGAGAAGACGGCGACGCCATCGACGCGCTGCTCGACGGGCCCATGGCCGCCGCCGGGCTCGCGTTCCAGCCCGAGGCCGACGCCGCGACGCTCCAGCGTCGGGTGAGCCTGGATCTCACCGGCCTCCCCCCGGCCCCGGAGGAGTCGGCCGCGTTCCACGCCGACGTGGCGCTCCGCGGGCTCGACGCCGCCTACCGCGCCGAGGTGAAGCGGCTGATGGCCTCCGAGCGCTACGGGGTGCACATGGCGCGGACCTGGCTCGACGCCGCCCGCTACGCCGACACCCACGGCCTCCACCTGGACAACCGGCGGTCCATGTGGCCGTACCGGGACTGGGTCGTGCGGGCGCTGAACGACAACAAGCCCTTCGACGAGTTTGTCATCGAGCAGCTCGCCGGCGACCTGCTGCCGAACGCGACCCTGGACCAGCAGGTCGCCTCGGGCTTCAACCGGTGCAACCCCACCAGCGCCGAGGGCGGGATGATCGCGCAGGAGTACCTGTCGATCTACGCCAAGGACCGCGCCGACACCACGGCCAAGGTCTTCCTGGGTCTGACGCTCGAGTGCGCCCAGTGCCACGACCACAAGTTCGACCCGATCAGCCAGCGCGACTACTACGCGATGTACGGGTTCTTCAACTCCATGACCGAGGAGGCGACGGACCGGAACATCGAGAACCCGGTCCCCTTCCTGCGCGTCCCGCTCCCCGAGCAGGCGGGCAGGCTCGAGGAGATCTCCGCCGCGACCTTGGCGCTGACAGAGGAGCTGGACCGACCCAACCCGGAGCTCGACGAGCGCGAGCGGCGCTGGATCGAGAGGACCTCCCAGGAGGTCCTGGGCCGCTGGAAGACCGTCATCCCCGAGCGGGTCGCGGCGACCGAGGGCGTGGAGCTCACCGTCGAACCGGAGAGCGGCGTCGTGGTCGCGGGCGGAGCGAACCCCCACAACACCACCTACACCATCGACGCCTGGGTGCCGCCAGGACAGATCGAGGGGCTGCGGCTCGACGCCCTGGTCCCCGAGGGCCGGGCCCTGCCCGGCCGCGCGAGCAACGACAACTTCGTGCTCACCTCCGTGGAGGTCCTCGCCGCCCCCGCCGACCGGCCCGAGGAGCTCCAGCCGATCGGCCTCGGCGCCGCCGTCGCCACCCACAGCCAGGATCGCTTCCCCATCACCGGCGTCCTTGACCCCTCCTCCGCGAGCGGCTGGGCGGGACTCGGGAAGACCGGAGACCGGTCGGCGCTGCTGGTCCCCACGCGCGGCTTCGGGTGGGCCGAGGGCACGGAGCTCCGGGTCAAGCTGGTGTACGCCTCCGTCCACTCCCAGCACGGCCTCGCGCGCTTCCGCCTCGCCGTCCGGCGCTCCGACGACCTCGAGCCGGCCCTGCGCACGGGCACCTGGCACCGCGCCCACTTCCCCGCCTCCGCGGCCGCGGGTCTCTACGACGAGCCACACCCGCCCCAGGACCAGATCGCCGGAGGCGTGGACCTCTTCCGCGAGGCGGCCCCCGGCGTCCCGTGGACGGCCCACCCCGAGTACTCCGAGGGTCGCCGCCACCTGTTCGAGAGCGGCCTCGGCGTGCACTTCCTGGTACAGCGCATCGAGGCCCGTGAGGCCCGCAGGATCGAGCTGCTCCTGGGCAGCGACGACGGCGTTGAGGCCTGGCTGAACGGCGAGCTGGTGCACTCCAACCGCGTGGCCCGCGGGGTCAACATCGATCAGGACCGGGTCCCGCTCTCCCTCGCGGCCGGCGACAACGAGCTCGTGCTGAAGGTGGTGAACACCGGCGGCGCGGGGGGTTTCTCCTGGCGGCTCGTGGACGGCGGAAGCGCGGACGGCCTGCCCCCGGCCATCGAGCTCGCCATGCAGACCCCGCTCGCCGAACACACCCAGGCGACCCGCGACCTGACGCGGGTCTTCTGGCGCCGCAGCCACGCCGAGGAGTGGGCCGCGGCCTTCGACGAGCGAGAGGCCCTGGCCGCCGAACGAGCCACCATCGAGGGGGCGCTGCCCAGCACCATGGTCTCCGAGGAGCGCTCCGAGCCCCGGCCCGCCCACGTCCTGATGCGCGGAGCCTATGACAAGCTCGGGGAGGTGGTTGAGCCCGCGACCCCCTCGGCGCTCCCGCCCCTCCCCGCGGACGCACCGCGCAACCGCCTCGGGCTCGCGCGGTGGATCGTCTCCGGCGACAACCCGCTCACCGCCCGGGTCTGGGTCAACCGCGCCTGGCAACACTTCTTCGGGGCCGGCATCGTCGCGACCCCCGACGACTTCGGAAACCAGGGCAAGTGGCCGAGCCACCCCGAGCTGCTGGACTGGCTGGCCGTGACCTTCGTGGAGAGCGGCTGGGACATGAAGGCCATGCACGAGCGGTTGGTGCTCAGCCGCGCCTACCGCCAGGACTCCAACGTCCGGCCCAACGAGCTCGAGGTCGACCCCGACAACCGCCTGCTGGCCCGGAGCTCGCGCTTCCGCCTCGACGCGGAGGTCCTCCGAGACCAGGCCCTGCACGTGGCCGGGCTCCTCGACGAGACCATGGGCGGCCCGGGCGTCCGGCCCTACCAGCCCGAGGGGATCTGGTTCGCCGTGGGTTACAGCGGCAGCAACACGGTGCGCTACGCCCAGGGTCCGAAGGAGGACCTGCACCGCCGGTCGCTCTACACCTTCTGGAAGCGCACCGCGCCGCCCCCCAACCTGACCACCTTCGACGCGCCCATGCGCGACGCGTGCACGGTCCGCCGGGAGCGAACCAACACGCCCCTCCAGGCGCTGGTCATGCTGAACGACCCCACCTACGTGGAGGCGGCCCGCTTCATCGCGGCCCGCGTCCTGCGGGAGGCCGGACCGTCGCACCTGGAGCGCGCGGGGCACCTGTTCCAGCTGGTCGCCAGCCGGACGCCCACCGGTGAGGAGGCGGACCGTATCGCCCGGCTCGTCACCGCGCTCTCCGCGGACTTCGAGGCGGACCCCCTCGACGCCGTGGAGCTCGTCGCGACCGGGGACCTGGAGGTCCCGGCGGACGTGGACACCATCGAGCTCGCGACCTGGACGCTCACGGCCAGCGCCATCCTGAACCTGGACGAGGTCCTGACGAGGAACTGATGCAGCACCCCCTCCACGACTCCCCCATCGCCGAGCGCGCCGCGCACCTCACCCGCCGCCAGTTCTTCGGCAGGACCGCCACGGGCATCGGCACCGCCGCCCTGGCCTCGGTCCTCGGCCCGCGCGCCCTCGCGGCGCCGGCCATGGGCGACCGGACCGGCGGCCTCCCGGGTGTCCCCCACTTCGCCCCCAAGGCCAAGCGGGTCATCTACCTGTGCATGTCCGGCGCCCCCAGCCAGTTCGAGACCTTCGACTGGAAGCCGCGCCTGCGGGACATGTTCGACCAGGAGCTCCCTGACTCCATCCGCAACGGCCAGCGCATCACCACCATGACCTCCGGTCAGACGCGCTTCCCCATCGCTCCCTCGAAGTTCGACTTCGCCCGCCACGGCGAGGCGGGGACCGAGGTCTGCGAGACGCTCCCCTGGACGGCGAAGATGGTGGACGACCTGTGCGTCATGCGCAGCGTCCACACCGACGCCATCAACCACGACCCCGCCATCACGTTCATGCAGACGGGGTCCGAGCAGCCCGGCCGGCCGAGCTTCGGCGCCTGGCTCTCCTACGGGCTCGGCTCCATGAACCGAGACCTGCCGAGCTTCGTGGTCATGACGCCGCGCTGGAAGGGACGACGCGAGGCCCAGGCCCTCTACCAGCGCCTGTGGGGCTCAGGCTTCCTCCCCTCCGAACACCAGGGTGTCGCCCTGCGCGCAGGCGGCGACCCGGTGCTGTACCTGAACGATCCGGACGGCGTCGACCGCAAGAAGCGGCGCGAGATGCTCGACCTCGTGTCCGAGCTGAACTCGAAGCGAGCCGACGAGGTCGGCGACCCGGAGATCCGGGCGCGCATCGAGCAGTACGAGATGGCCTTCCGTATGCAGTCGGCGGTGCCCGAGCTCACCGATCTCTCCGGCGAGCCGCAGTCGGTGCTGGACCTCTATGGCCCCGACGCCAACGTGCCGGGCACCTTCGGCGCATCGTGCCTCCTGGCGCGCCGCCTGGTGGAGCGCGACGTGCGCTTCGTCCAGATCTACCACCGGGGCTGGGACCAGCACGGCAACCTGCCCAATGACCTGGGCAACAACTGCCGGGACATCGACCAGCCCGCCTACGGGCTGATCCAGGACCTCAAGAACCGCGGGCTC
>CAJQPT010000333.1 GCA_905480285.1 uncultured bacterium | reverse complement strand
GTCGAAGCCGATGACCGGACGCCGCTTGCCGAATTCTGCGGCCAGCGGCAGCCCCACGTATCCGAGCCCGATGACCGCCAGCGTCCTCTCCTGATCAATGCTCATTGCTGGTAGTACTCCCGATACCAGGCCACGAAGCGGCCCACGCCGTCTTCAACAGTCGTCTTGGGCCGAAAGCCGACCCACTCCTCAAGCGCCGAGGTGTCCGAGCTGGTCGCGGTCACATCCCCCGGCTGGATGGGGAGGAAGTTCTTCTCCGCGACCATCCCGAGCTCCTTCTCCAACGCGCCGATGTAGTCCATCAGCGGCGTCGGCTGTGAATTACCGATGTTAAAGACGCGGTAAGGTGCGGAACTCGTCGAGGGGTCCGGGTCGAGCGGATCGAACGTCGACGCGGGCGTCGCCGGCTTGTCGAGGACGCGGATCACCCCCTCGACAATGTCATCGACGTACGTGAAGTCCCGGGTCATCTTCCCGTGGTTGAAGACGTCGATCGGCCGCCCGTCGAGGATCGCCTTGGCGAAGAGAAAGAGGGCCATGTCGGGCCTACCCCAGGGTCCATAGACCGTGAAGAAACGAAGCCCAGTCGTCGGAAGATCGAAGAGGTGGCTGTAGGTGTGCGCCATCAACTCGTTCGACTTCTTCGTCGCCGCGTAGAGGCTGACCGGGTGATCCACGCTCTGCGACTCCGCGAACGGCAAGCGCTTATTACCGCCGTAGACGCTTGAGCTGCTCGCATACGCGAGATGCTCCACGGCGTGGTGCCTGCACCCCTCGAGGATCGAGAGCGTGCCTTGCAGGTTGGCGTCGATATACGCCTTCGGGTTGGTCAAGGAGTACCTGACCCCCGCCTGCGCCGCGAGGTGCACGACCCGCTGAGGTCCCGCCGACTTCATCACCTTCGCCACCGCGGCTTCATCCTCGATGGAGAGGCGGTGGAAGGTGAAGCCCGCGTGCTCTTGCAGGCGAGCGAGGCGGGCCTCTTTCAGGGTGGGGTCGTAGTAGTCGTTCAGGTTGTCGACACCGACGACCTCGTCACCCCGCTCTAGCAGGCGCAGGGCCGTGTGCATTCCTATGAAACCAGCGGCACCAGTGAGGAGAATCTTCATCTTGATCGGTAGGTGGTGGGAACGCCGCCACGGACACTCCCCGCGAAACTTACCGCACTGCAGAGCCATGAAGGGGGCTACGTACATGACTCCTTGACACCTTCTCGCGGTGCGCCGCTGCGAGGCGGTCGAACGGCATAGGGTCCCGCCTAGGGGGAGCTATCGGCTACCAAGGAGACGAGGCACCCACCCTCCTCGCCCATATTCCCGTTCGACCCGCCGGCGTTCAGGAACAGCTCAGGACTCGCCGGCGGATGAAGGGGCGATCTCCGCCGACGGCCAGGGCGCTGTCTCCGACAGGCCAGCTCCGCCTCGATCTGATCGTCAATGGGTCTTGACGCCCCAACCCGCTGACCCAAAAAGCGAATTCCATGCACCTCTCACCGGACGTCGAACCCAATCCGGGAGCAAGAACCCCACGAGCATGAAGTAGTTGTCTCGCTCCAGGGGACTGACCGCCCAGGCCGCCAGGCCGTGACTCAGGCCGCGAAACCAGCGCCCCTCGTAGTGGCGGCGGACGCGGGCCACGCGGCGGTGATAGGCCGACCGCGCCGCCATCCTCGCTTCCAGGGGCAGGGCCCGGAGCCGGTCGCGGTACTTGATGCGAATCGCGCGGTAGGCCCGAAGCTCACGGCTGGGATCGCTCGCCGTACGCTCCCCGTCGTGGTGCCTGAACCGGGTGAGGGGCTCCGGAACGCTGACAATCGCGCCATACATCGAGACCCTGATCCACATGTCCCAGTCCTGGCGGGCCTGCAGCTCCTCATCGAATAGACCTGCCTCGAGCAGGACCGAGCGCCTGACCAGGTAGCACGACGTGGGCGCCGTCCCGTCCCGTACGAGGAGGCTCGAGCTCAGATCGCCCTCCGGGAAGGCGCGATGCTCCTCGGGAAGCTGGCCCTCCTCGCTGAACCCCCTCAGCCCGCAGTAGCAGGCCACGCTGCCTGGCGACAGCGCGACGCGTGCCAGCTGTTTCTCCAGCTTGTCCCCGACCCAGAGATCGTCGCTGTCAAGAAATGCGATCCAGTCCCCTGAGGCCGCTCGCACCCCTGCGTTCCTGGCTGCGTTTCCACCCCTCCGGACCTGGCTCAGATAGATGACCTCGATCTCTGGTCCGAGCTCGCTGCGGAGACGTTCGACCACCTCCGCCGTCGCGTCCGTCGAGCCGTCGTCCACCACGACGATCTCAGCGGGCGCTATCGACTGGCTCGCCGCCGAGATGATGGCCTCCTCGAGGAGCTCTGCGCGCTGGTAGGTCGGGATCACGACCGAGATACTCGCGCTGGACTGGGCTGCTGCGTTCACGTGACTGTGGCGGATGCTGTGCCGGCTTGACCCTCCATCCGAGCTGACCCTCAGGGGGCAAGGGACGAAGTGGCTTGACAGAAGAGTAGCTCTCAATCGTCGGCCACCGCGAATACAGGCCCAATTGCCTCGAAACGGTCACACCGCTCCCAGGCTCCCACGGAGGTAGCAGCGAATCTGCCTCAAGTTGAAGATCCCCCACGGGCACAGTGAAGTAGGGTTCTGCCGGGGGTCGATCCTCCACGGAGGCAGGGGCCCCGGAACACCAGCCCGTCCATGAAACCGACAGTCGTCATCCTCCTTTCGGACAAGCGGTCAGGCTCCACGCAATTCGAGCGCGAGCTCTGTCGGCACCGTGACGTTCAGCACGCGAGCTACTGCGCCCACTCGTACAACGAGACGCACCACTGGCTCAAGAGCGCGGTGGTCCTCGGTATGCCAAGCCGCCACTTCGCTGATGGCCACAGATACAAGGGGTACGGTGGCAAGAAGGGCGCACGGGCGCTCCTGGTCAGCCAGCTGCGCGGGAACCTCCCCGACTTCACGCTCCCTGGGGATGACCGGCGACTCGTCTTCGAGGGTTGGGAGGCCATGTGCCGCCAGTTCGCCCAGCCCGTCTTCTTCGAGAAGTCACCCCAGCACCTCGCGCACTGGTCGGCCCTTTCCCTGATGCTCGAGTGGGCCCAGGAGACCGATCTAGAGGTCAAATTCATCGGCCTTGTCCGCAACCCCGCCGCCGTCCTCCACTCGGCATGGGAGCTGTTCGGCACGGCACCCCAGACGCGGCAGGACGGGTGGGTCTCGATCCATCAGAACCTCCTCGCCTTCCAATCCATGCTCCCCCACGGTGACTATCTCGGCGTCGCCTATGAGGACATGGTCAGCAACCCACAGGAGTGCTTTGAGCGGGTTCTGAAGTTCGTCGGCCTCGAGGAAGACCCCGCCGTGGGAGCCGAAGTTCACGGGAAGTCACTGGAGAAGTGGCGGACGAATGAGTCCTTCTCTTTCACGCCGAACTCCGCCACGATCCAGATGGCTCAGCGCTTCGGCTACGAGCCCAGTGAA
>CAJQPT010000332.1 GCA_905480285.1 uncultured bacterium | reverse complement strand
CCTCGCCTCCATCGGCGTCAACCTGAACAACGGCCTCCAGGACGTCCTCGACAAGCTCGAGCGGCTCCCCGAGGACCAGCGCGCCGAGATCGAGCGGGACATCGAGGCCTGCTACGAGAGCGGGCCGGACCTGGCGATGGTGGACTCCCGCAAGGGGATCACCAACCTGCACGTCCCCAACAACGTCATCATCGACGCCTCCATGCCCGTGGTGATCCGCGACGGCGGCAAGATGTGGAACCGCGCCGACGAACTCCAGGACACAGTGTCGCTGATCCCGGACCGCAGCTACGCCACCCTGTACCAGGCGGTGATCGAGGACTGCCAGGCCCACGGCCAGTTCGACCCCGCGACCATGGGGGGCGTCTCCAACGTCGGACTCATGGCCAAGAAGGCCGAGGAGTACGGGTCCCACGACAAGACCTTCTTCGCCGCGGGGACCGGCACCATCCGCGTCGTCGACGCCGAGGGCGCGGTCCTGCTGGAGCAGTCAGTAGAGCAGGACGACATCTTCCGGATGTGCCAGACCAAGGACGTCTCCATCCGTGACTGGGTGAAGCTCGGCGTCACGCGCGCCAAGGCCTCGGGGGCCCCCGCCATCTTCTGGCTGGACCCGGCCCGCGGCCACGACGCCGAACTCCTCAAGAAGGTCGAGGTGTACCTGAAGGACCACGACACCGAGGGGCTCGACCTCCGGATGCTCAGGCCCGTGGACGCCATGCGCGCCTCGCTCGAGCGCGTGCGCCGCGGCGAGGACACCATCTCGGTGACGGGCAACGTCCTGCGCGACTACCTCACGGACCTCTTCCCCATCCTCGAGCTCGGCACCAGCGCCCGCATGCTCTCGATCGTCCCGCTGCTCGAGGGCGGCGGCCTCTTCGAGACGGGGGCCGGCGGCTCGGCGCCCAAGCACGTGGCTCAGTTCCTCGGGGAGGGCCACCTGCGCTGGGACTCCCTCGGCGAGTACTGCGCCCTGGTCCCCTCCATCGAGAAGGCCGCCGAGTCCAGCGGCTCCGCCAAGGCCGCGACCCTCGCCGCCACCCTCGACGGGGCTGTGGGCGCCTACCTCGAGCACTCCCGCTACCCCTCGCGGAAGGTCAACGAGATCGACAACCGCGGCTCGAGCTTCTACCTCGCCCTCTACTGGGCCGAGGCCCTCGCGGCCCAGAGCGACGACGCCGAGCTCAAGGCGCGCTTCACGCCCATCGCAGCCGCCCTCGCCGGGGCCGAGGCGACCATCAGCGCCGAGCTCCTCGCGGCGCAGGGTGCGCCCGTCGACATTGGCGGCTACTTCCACCCCGACGACGAGGCCTGTGGGCGCGCCATGCGTCCGAGCACGACGCTGAACGAGATCATCGAGAGCATCTGATCTACGAGGCCGCGTGAGGTACGGGGTGGCGCTCTGACCAGGACCACGGTTCTATGGCGCCATGCGCGCTGCCCACCCGACCGCTCCCACGAGGAGCGTCCCCTTGAGCCCCTTGCGGGTCTTCTGCCCGGCCCTCTGCGGGGCCCTCCTCCTGGTCGCCTTGGTCCAGCTCACCGCCTGCGCGGTGCAACCTCCCGCGGATGGACTCCCCGCGGGCGAGCCCGAGCCATCCGCGGCAAGGGGCGCGCTCCAGACGCCGTATCGCGTCCTGATCCTCGGAGACTCGATCTCCATCGGCTACACGCCGTTCGTGAGGGAGCAGCTCGCGGGGATCGCCGAGGTGGTACGCCCCGCGCGCGTCCGGGCCCAGGGCAAGGGCCCGCGCCCGGAGAACTGCGAGGGGACGAACAAGGGGGTGGGCTCCATCGACCGCTGGCTCGCGCTGGAGGGCGGTCCGTTCGATGTGATCCACTTCAACTTCGGGCTGCACGACATGAAGCGCGTCAACGCGGAGACAGGCCGGAACTCCAATGATCCGAAGGATCCGCACCAGGCCTCGCCGGCGCGGTACGAGGCGCAGCTCCGAGAGATCACCCGCGAGCTGAAGGCCTCGGGCGCTCGGCTCGTCTTCGCGACCACCACCCCGGTCCCCGAGGGCGACCTGCGCCCCTACCGGGAGCCCGCCGATGCGGTGGAGTACAACCAGATCGCCCTGGAGGTCATGCGGGCAGAGGGCATCCAGGTGAACGATCTCTTCCGGTTCATCTCGGAGGCCGACCCCGCCCTGCAGAGGCCCGCCGACGTGCACTTCACGCGGGAGGGCTCACGCGCGCTCGGCAGCGCAGCCGCCACGGCCATCCTCGACGCCGCTGGAGCAGACTCGCCAGGCCCCCGGTAGGACCCTTGCGCCCAGTGGTGCCTTGCGCCCAGTGGTCCCTTGCACCCAGTGGTCCCTTTCACCCAGTGGGACCACGCACCCCGCGGGCCCTTGGGCGCGCTAGTCCCGGCGCCCGCGAAGGCTCAACCCGACCAGGAGAGGGCTGCCCCCCCCGGAGGATCCAGCAAAGAGGCGGAGGCCCCCCCTGGACCGCGCTCCACTCGGCGCCGACCGGGGAGCCCCCCCGATGCGGGCGCGCCAGCAGTCACCAAGGGCAGGAAGGCGCGGCAGCTCGGGGGAGCGTCGAGGCAGATGCAGGTCCCTCGGGTGAGGAGAATCCGGGGAGCGCAGGAGTTAGCAACACCCCCTGCACTCCCCATTCATTCTGACTCTCTCTCCACGGCGGACCGCCGTTGCACGGCGGGCCTCCGCTTCAAGTCTCTCTCTATCTCTCAATCTCTCACGCCTGCAGAAGCAAGCTCGCCCGGATCCGTGATCGGATCCGCCGGGTGAGGGAGGCCTCGGGTTCTGGATTCCCCATCGAACCCGTCACCTTTCCACCCCCCTCGCCCTGCGAACCAGGATCGAGGATCTCGCGCGGCGCGAGCACCAGGTCCGCAGCCCGAGCCGTCCACCGAGTGGACCGCGCAGGCGACACCCTGACCCTGAGCAGCTCAGCGCGACTCACGAGGCAGAGGCCGTGAAGGTGGGATTGGTGACTCGTCACGCTCCACTGGAAGCAAACGGCGTGCCGCCCGACAGATACAACCTAAACCACTACCAGTAAGCGACATAGCAACCCTTTAATGAACCCCTGATGCTACATAAGCGTAGGCTTGCCCGCCTGGGCCTACATCGACGTAGGATGCGTTCTCCGCGAGCTCCTCCAGCCCCCTGCCCACCTTGACCGTCTCCCCCCAGCCCCTAGAGAGCGATCTACGACTGCTCTTCGCCATCAACCAGATCCTGGTGGGCAGCCTGGAGCCGCTCTCCGTTCTGGAGCCCGTGCTTGCTGCCCTCATGGAGGGCACCCACCTCCAGCACGCCATCGTCGCCATGGTCCACCGGACCTCGGGGGAGCTCCGGATCGAGGCCGCCGTCGGCCTCTCCACCGAGGAGGAGCGCGCGGCGAGAGTGCGCGTGGACACGAGCCCCATCGCCGAGGCGGTTCAGCTCTCACAGCCCATGACCCTGCCCCTCGAGGATGGGAGCCACCCGCTGCTGGGAGTTTGCTCCCAACCCGAGCCGTGCTCGCTCCTCGTCATCCCCATTCAGCTCAGCGGCGAGATCGTCGGGGCCATCGCCGGGGACTTCCCGTCCAGCCCTCACACCGAGCTCAGCCACGTCTCGATGCTCATGTCGACGGTGGCCTCGATGATCGCTCAGGCCGTCCGGCTGCGGCAGCGAGCGGCCGAGGAACGCGACTCCCTGCGGGCCGAGAACGAGCGGCTGCGGGACGCCCTGAAGGAGCGCTACCGGCCGGACAACATCGTGGGGAACGCCAAGCCGATGCTCACGGTCTTCGACCAGATCGCCAGGGTCTGCCGCTCGGACGCCACCGTCCTCATTCGAGGCGAGAGCGGCGTGGGCAAGGAGCTCGTCGCGGCGGCGATTCACTACTCCAGCGACCGCGCCACGAAGCCGTTCATCAAGGTCAACTGCGCGGCGCTGCCAGCCTCGCTCCTGGAGAGCGAGCTGTTCGGCCACGAGAAGGGCGCCTTCACCGGCGCGCTACAGGAGCGCATCGGCCGCTTCGAGCTCGCGGACGGCGGCACGCTCTTCCTGGACGAGATCGGAGAGTTCCCCCTCACCACGCAGGTGCTCCTCCTGCGCTTTCTTCAGGAGCGCCAGTTCGAGCGTATCGGCAGCGCCAAGACCCGCAGCACCGACGTTCGAGTGATCACGGCCACGAACGCCGACGTCGAGGAGCAGGTGGCGAGCGGGGCCTTTCGCGAGGACCTCTACTACCGCCTCAACGTCTTCCCGATCCACGTCCCCGCCCTCCGCGAGCGAGGGGTCGACGTGATCCCGCTCGCCGAGCACTTCCTCGATGTCCACGCGAAGAAGGGCCGCGTCGCGACGCCGAGGCTCTCGTCCACCACGCGCGCGCTGCTCAAGAGCCACGCCTGGCCTGGCAACGTGCGAGAGCTGGAGAACTGCATGCTGCGCGCGATGCTGCAGTGCGAGGGCGACGTGATCCGCTCTCACCACCTCCCCCCCAACATGCAGCCCGCCGGCGAGCAGCCGACGGCGCCGAACGGGAGCCTCGCTGCGACCATGGAGCGGGTGGAGCGGGAGCTGATCCTCGACGCCCTGCGTTCCACCCGCGGGAACCGCGCCAAGGCCGCTCGTCTCCTGGACATCACCGAGCGCCAGATGGGGCTGCGGGTCAAGCGCTACGGCATCGACCCTGCCAGCCTGCGCTGACCACAATCCGCCCCAGGCGTTACCCCAGGCGATACCCTGGGTGAATGCCCTTCGTGACCTCGCTCCTCGCCGCGCTGACACTCTCCGTGGCTGCGCCGAGCGATGAGCCCGTCAGCTTCAGCCGGCAGGTCCGCCCGCTGCTCGCCGACCGCTGCTTCCCATGTCACGGTCCGGACGCCGGGGCGCGCGAGGCCGACCTGCGACTGGATCGGCGCCCATCGGCCATCGCCGACCGCGACGGATTCAGGACCATCGACACGGCCGCGCCGGAGGACAGCGAGCTGCTGCTCCGCGTTCGAGATGACCTGGACCCGATGCCCCCCGGCCCGGAGCACGCGCCGCTCGCCGAGGCCGAGATCATGCTCCTCGAGCGGTGGATCAGGGAGGGGGCGACCTACGACGAGCACTGGGCGTATCAGCCGCGAGGCCTGGCCGAGCCCCCCGCCCTTGACGAGACCTCGCCCCAGGCCGACTGGATCCAGGGCGACATCGACCGGTGGATCCTGCACGGCCTTGACGGGGCCGGGCTGGCGCCCGCCCCTCGCGCGGAGGCCCGCAGCCTCGTCCGCAGGGTCTCCTTTGACCTGCTCGGGCTCCCCCCCACCCAGGCCCAGGTGGAGGCCTTCGCCCGCAAGCCCGACCAGGACGCCTTCGAGGCGCTGGTAGATGAGCTGCTCGCCTCGCCCCACCACGCCGAGCGCCTGACGACCTTCTGGTTCGACCTGGTTCGCTTCGCGGACACCACTGGCATCCACGCGGACAACCGCTGGAACATCACGCCTTACCGGGACTGGGTCATCGAGGCCTTCGCGTCGAACATGCCCTTCGACCAGTTCACGGTGGAGCAGATCGCGGGCGACCTGCTCCCGGACGCGAGCCGCTCCCAGCGAGTCGCCGCCGCCTACAACCGACTGAACCTCATCACCCGCGAGGGGGGCTCCCAGCCCAAGGAGTTCCTCGCCCGCTACACCGCCGATCGCGTTCGCAACGTCACCGAGGTCTGGCTCGCCTCCACCGTCGGCTGCGCGGAGTGTCACGACCACAAGTTCGACCCCTTCTCCGCGAAGGAGTTCTACGAGCTGGGCGCCTTCTTCGCTGACATCGAGCAGGTCGGCGTCTACCTCTCCGGCAACAACACCTTCCCCCCCGAGCTGGAGGTTCCCTCGGCGGACCAGGAGCGACGGATGGGCGAGCTCACCTCCGCCCTCGCCGCCGTCGAGGCCGCCCTCGCCGCGCAGACCCCGGAGCTCGCCGCGGACCGGGCGGCGTTCATCGACGAGCTGGCCGAGAGCACCTGGGTCACCCCGGCGGAGCTCGAGGTGCGCTCGGCGGCTGGCCGGACCTTCGAGGGTGACGCGGCGGGTGCGTGGCGCTCTCGCCCGGACGGAGACGACAAGGACACCTTCACCGCGCGGTTCCCGACGCCCGCCGCGCCGGTCCGCTCCATCCGGCTCGAGCTCCTCGCGGACGACGCGCTCCCGAACCAGGGCCCGGGGCTCGCCTCCAACGGCAACCTCGTGCTCACCGAGTTGACGGTGCGAGTCGACGGGGAGGCTGTCCCCATCGCGGCGGCCCACGCCTCCTTCGAACAGCCCGGCTACCCGGTGGCCAAGGCCCATGACGGGGAACTGGGACGCGGCGGGTGGGCCGTGATGCGCGCCCAGGGCGGGGCCCCGGCGGAGGCCATCTTCGACCTCGCCCGGCCCCTGGGCGGCCCCGGAGCCGGCGTGGTCGAGGTGGAGCTGGCCCAGGTCCATGGCGGCCGGCACCTGCTGGGCCGCTGGCGCCTGTCGGTGGGGACGGAGGTGGACAGCCCCGCGCTCGCGCCGCGCCTCCGGACGCTCCTCGCCCTCGCCGAGGGGGACCGCCCAGAGGGGACGGCGGAGGAGACCGAAGCGGAGCTGGACCACCTTCACCGCGCGCACTGCGCGCTCCTGGCCGACGACCGGGAAGAGAAGGCACGCCTCGAGGGCGAGATCATGGCCCTCCAGGGTCAGATCCCCCTCGTCATGGAGACCCGCGCCGTCGACCCCATGGTCACCCGGGTGCTGGCCCGCGGCGACTGGATGGACGAGACCGGCGAGGTCGTGCAGCCCGGTGTCCCGGCCGCCCTCGGCGTGATTGCGGTCGAGGGCCGACGCCCCACCCGCCTCGATCTCGCGAGATGGTTGGTGAACGGAGAGAACCCCCTCGTCGCCCGAGTGCTCGTGAACCGTGTCTGGCGGCTCTTCATGGGCCGCGGGATCGTGGAGACCCTGGATGACTTCGGGGTCCAGGGCACCTCCCCCACCCACCCCGAGCTCCTCGACCACCTGGCCACGCGGCTGGTGGACTCCGGGTGGGACCTGCGCGCCCTGATCCGGGACATCGTCACCTCCAGCGCCTACCAGCAGACGTCCGCGGTCCCGGACCCGTCGGTGGCCCGCGAGGAGCAGTTCGGATTGCAGCTCCGGCACCGGCTCGACGCGGAATTCATCCGTGACGGAGCGCTCGCGGCCAGCGGGCTCCTGCAGCGCGACGTCGGCGGGCCGAGCGTCCGCCCCTACCAGCCCGTCGGCTACTGGTCGCACCTCAACTTCCCCCGCCGGACGTATCGCCCCTCGGAAGGCAACGCCCTCCACCGGCGCGCGCTCTACGGACACTGGCAGCGCCAGTTCGTTCACCCGAGCCTCGCCGCCTTCGACGCCCCGAGCCGGGAGCGCTGTACCTCGGAGAGGCCGCGCTCCAACACGCCCCTCGCGGCCCTCGCGCTGCTGAACGACCCCATCTTCGTGGAGGCCGCCCGCGCCCTCGCCCAAGAGGCCCTCACCGCCCCGGCCGAGGAGGACGCCGAGCGACTGACGGCGCTATGGGAGCGGGTCCTCCAGCGGGCGCCCGAGGCCTCCGAGTGGGAGGTCCTCCTCGAGCTGCTCGCCGGCCAGCGGGCCACCTTCGCGGAGAACCCCGAGGACGCCGCGGCGCTCATCGCCATCGGCTCGTCGCCCGCCCCTACCGACCTCGCGCCCGCCGAGCTGGCGGCGTGGACCTCCGTGGCCCGCGTGGCCCTCAACCTCCACGAGGCGATCGTCAGGGAATGAGACCGCTCCTCCATCCAGGCCTGATGAACGCGCTCTCCCGCAGGACGTTCCTCACCGGCGCGGCCGCAGGGCTCGGGCAGGCCGCCCTGGCCTCGTTGAGCGCCGGGACCCAGCAGGGCGCCGGTTCGATCCGGCTCCCGGGCCTCCCCCGGGCCAAGCGGGTCATCCACCTCTACATGGCGGGCGGCCCCAGTCACCTGGAGACGTTCGACGAGAAGCCCGAGCTCGCCAAGCTCGACGGCGAGCCCATGCCGGAGTCCTACACCGGCGGCCAGCAGCTGGCGCAGCTCCAGGGGCGCGCGCTCAGGTGCCTCGGCCCGCGCTTCCCCTTCCAGGCCTTCGGGGAGAGCGGCCTCCGCATCTGCGAGAAGTTCCCGCGCCTGGGCGGCGTGATCGACGAGTTCTGCATCCTGAACTCGCTCGAGACCGACCAGATCAACCACGACCCCGCGCACACCCTCTTCAACACCGGGACAACGCTGCCCGGGCGGCCCTCCATGGGCTCATGGATCCACTACGGGCTGGGCTCCATGAACGAGAACCTGCCCGCCTTCGTGGTGCTCAGCTCCATCGGTAAGGGCGGCCAGTCCCAGCCCATCGCCGCCCGCCAGTGGCACTCGGGCTTCCTGCCCTCCCGCTTCCAGGGAGTCGAGCTCCGCTCCGTCGGCGACCCGGTCCTCTACGTACAGAACCCGGCGGGGGTCGACCGGGCCGGGCAGGGCGACGTGGTGGAGGCGATTGCGAAGCTGAACGGCGCGCGCGCCGCGCGGAGCGGCGACCCCGAGGCGGCGGCCCGCACGGCCCAGTACGAGCTCGCCTTCCGCATGCAAGCCGCGGTCCCCGAGCTCGTGGACCTCTCCGGCGAACCCCAGGAGGTGCTCGACCTGTACGGCACCGAGGGCCGCGACGGGTCCTACGCCAGCAACTGCCTCATGGCCCGCCGCATGGCTGAGCGGGGCGTGCGGTTCATCCAGGTGTACCACCGGGGCTGGGATCACCACGGCGGCGTGCAGCGCTCCATGGAGATCACCGCCCGCGAGGTGGACCAGGCGAGCGCCGCGCTCGTCACCGACCTCAAGCGGCGCGGCCTGCTGGAGGACACGCTGATCCTCTTCGGCGGTGAGTTCGGCCGCACCCCCATGGGCCAGGGCGACGGCAGGGACCACCACATCCGCGGCTTCTCCTACCTCATGGCCGGCGCCGGCATCCCCGGGGGCCGCCGCTACGGAGCGACCGATCCCCTCGGCTACGCCGCCGTGGAGGACGTCGTCCACGTCCGCGACCTCCACGCCACGGTGCTGCACTTGCTCGGCCTGGACCATGAGCGGCTCAGCTACGACTTCCGCGGCCTCGACCTGCGCCTGACGAGCGTGGAGCCCGCCCGCGTCCTCCACGACGTCATCAGCTGAGGCGGCCTCCCGTAGGGGTCCACCGTCGGGGCGCCACAGGGAAGCCAAAAGACGAATCCTCAGGGATCGACCCCAGGCGCTAGCTTGTGGGCTCCCACACGGCCCCGAGGATCCCTTCCCACCATCGATGAAGCTCCCCATCTCCCTCGCCTCGACCCTCCTGCTCGCCTCCTGCCAGTTCGGGGCCGGGACCCTCGAGGCCCCCGTCTCCGACCACCTCGACGTGGACGCCCCGAGGGCGCAGCGGTTCGAGGAGATCGGCGCCTATCGCCGACCGGTGACAACCTCCTCTGACGAGGCCCAGCGGTACTTCGACCAGGGGCTCGCGTGGATGTACAGCTTCAACCATGACGAGGCGATCCGCTCATTCGCCAAGGCGGCCGAGCTCGACCCGGACTGCGCCATGGCCTGGTGGGGCATCTCGATCTGCGAGGGGCCGAACTACAACGATCCGGTCATGACCGACGAACGCTCGGGCGCCGCGTGGTCCGCGCTGAAGGAGGCCGAGGCCCGCGTGGATCACAC
>CAJQPT010000331.1 GCA_905480285.1 uncultured bacterium | reverse complement strand
GTCGCCGTGGGGGGGCGCTTCGGCTACGAGGACGACGGCACCACGCCCAACTCCATGTTCGCCTTCTACGACCTCGATCCGGCGCCGATGATCTTCGAGGTCCGCGGGCTCCCCAGGGACCTCGAGGCCCAGACGAACGGGAAGTGGGGGGGCAGCATGGACCGTGAATTCGGGCTCACCATTGGCTCCCTGCTGCACGCCGAGGACGGCCGCCTCGCCATCAGCTCCAACTACGGCCGCGCCATCGCCTACGACCGCAAGGGAGAGGAGATCCGCCGCTGGGAGGGTGGCGGCGACCACTTCGCGAACTTCATCGACGCGGTCCGCAAGCGCGATCCGGAGGTGCTCAACGCCGACGTGAACGAGGGGCACATCTCCGCCGCGTACTGCCACCTCGCCAACGACTCCTACATGCTCGGCTGCGAGGACTCCATGGGCTCCATCGAGCGGACCCTCGGCGGCGATCCCGAGGCCCAGGACGCGGCGCGGCGGTTCGCGGCGCACCTCAAGGCCAACGGGGTCAACCTCGATGAGCACCGCCCGACCTTCGGGCGCGTGCTGGCGGTGGACCGCGAGGAGGAGCGCTACGTCGGTGACGACGAGGCCACCGCGCTCATGCGCGGCACCTACCGCGACGGCTTCGCCGTGCCTGGAAAGGGCTGATCCGAGCCTCGCGTGGATGAACGGCCGGCGAGGTCAGGCGAGGATGTCCCTCGCCACCTCGCCGTGCACGTCCGTCAGGCGGAAGTCCCGGCCGGCGTAGGGGTAGGTGAGTTGCTCGTGGTCGAGGCCGAGGATGTGGAGGATCGTGGCGTGCCAGTCGTGGATGGACACGCGGCCCGCCACGGCCTCGATCCCGTTCTCGTCGGTGGCGCCGTGAGAGAAGCCCCCCTTCACGCCGCCGCCCGCCATCCAGGAGGTGAAGCCGCGGTTGTTGTGGTCCCGGCCGTCGCCGTTCTGCGCGTAGGGCGTCCGGCCGAACTCACCGCTCCACACCACGAGGGTCTCGTCGAGCATCCCGGAGCGGGCCAGGTCGGCGAGCAGGGCGGCGATGGGCCTGTCGATCTCGCGGCACTTGGCGGGCAGGTCCTCCCGCAGGTTGCGGTGGTGGTCCCAGCCCCCCATGCCCACCTCGATGAAGCGCACGCCCGACTCGGCCAGGTGCCGCGCGATCAGGCACTGGCGGCCGAAGGCGTCCGTCTCAGGCGTCCCGATGCCGTAGGCCTCGAGGGTCGTCTTCTTCTCCTTGGAGATGTCGAGGAGCTCAGGCAACTCGCTCTGCATCCGGAAGGCGAGCTCGTAGGACTGGATCACCGCGTCGATCTCATCGCTCCCGCGGCGCCGCTTCGCGTTCGTCTCGTTGAGCTTGCGCAGCAGGTCCAGCTGTGCGCGCTGCTGCTCGTCGGACTGCCGCGGGTTGCGGATGTCGGACACCGGGTCCTTGGCCTGCCGGCCGCGCTGCCCGCCGCTGGAGACCCTGATCGGCATGCCCTGGAACGTGGCGGGGAGGAAGGAGCTCCCGTAGTTCTGGGCGCCGCCCTGGTTCCGGGGCGGGTTCAGGGTCACAAAGCCGGGGAGGTTCTCGTTCTCGGTGCCCAGCCCGTACAGGGTCCAGGCGCCCATGGACGGCCGCACGAACTGGAAGCTCCCGGTGTGCAGCTTGGTGGTGGCCTGGGCGTGGGCGGGGACGTCGGTGTGCATCCCGTGCAGCAGGCACAGGTGGTCGGCCTGCTTGCCGATCTCGGGGAGCAACTCGGAGATCATCAGCCCGCTCTTCCCGCCGGGCTTGAAGGCCCAGGGCGAACCCATCAGCTTGGCGCCGCGGCGGAAGCCCGAGAGGCTCGCGCCGTCGCGCTTGGTCAGCATGGGCTTGTGGTCGAAGGTGTCCACGTGGGACGGCGCGCCCGTCATGCAGAGGAAGATGACGCGCTTGGCCCGCGCGGGGAGCCGGCCGCCGGCGGCGACGGGGCTCCCGGCCGCGGCGACACCATTCAGGGCCAGCATGCCGAAGCCGGAGGAGAGCAGCCGGAGCGCGTCGCGACGGCTCGGGGTGGAGAACGGGTTCATCTGGATGTCCTGTTGCTGCGACCTGTTCAATAGAGGGTCCGGAACTCGGCGGTCTGGAAGAGGGACTGCGCGAAGGCGGCCCAGGCCGCGAGCTTGGGGTCCTGGGGCTTCAGGTCGGAGGACGGAGGGCGGCTCTGGCCTCGCCCCCTTCGGCGACCCCGCGGCTTGGGCGCGGGCTCCGGGGTCATGTCCTCGTACTGGCGGAGGAAGCGCGAGACGGCCTGGGCCTCCGACGAGGAGGGCGCGCGCCCGAGGGTGAGCCGGTAGGCGTGCTCGATCCGATCACGATCGCTCCCCTCCATGGCGATCAGCGCGCTGGCCATCGCATCCGAGACCCTCAGGACGTCCTCGTTGTTCATCATAAACAGCGCCTGGGTGGCGACGCTGGTCTCGTCGCGGTCGCCTTCCACGGTCGCCGCATCCGGCGCATCGAAGACCCCTAGCGCCCCGACGGTGGCCCCGCGCAGGCTCGGCAGGTACACCGACCGAACGGGCTGCTCCGAGGTCAGGAAGCCAGAGAGCTGCTCACGGCGGAGGACCCCCTCCACCGTGCCAACCTTGGAGCCCAGCGGGCGCCGACGGTCCAGCTCGCCCGCGGCCTGGAGCATCGCGTCACGGATCGCCTCGGCCTCGAGCCGCCGCTCGGGCATGCGCCAGAGCGTCACCACGTCCGGGTCCACCCGGTGGTGGTTCGCGTTGTGCTTGCTATCGAGCCGGTACGCGTGGGACAGGACGATCTCGCGGACCAGGGACTTCGTCGACCAGCCAGACTCCACGAACTCCGACGCGAGCCAGTCCAGGAGCTCGGGGTGGTCAGGGCGCTGTCCGCCGCTCCCGAAGTTGTCGGGGGTGCGGACGATGCCGCTCCCGAAGAGGTGGAGCCAGACCCGGTTGGCCCAGACGCGAGTGGTGAGGGGGTTCTGCTCTGAGGCGACCCACTCGGCGAGCTCGAGCCGGCCGCTGCCTTCGCCGATCTCGACGGGGGTGAGGTGGCTGAAGACCTGGGGGATCCCCCGCTCCACGACCTGGCCGGGCTGGTCGAGCTCCCCGCGGCGCAGGACGGCGATGTCCCGGGCTGTCCCGTCGCTGGCGGTCATGGCCAACCGGTTGGAGCTCAGCGCCTTCCCGTTCTCCCCGAAGCGGCCGAGCAGGTCCTCGATCATGTCGACCTGCTGTTGCTGTTGCCTGCTCCTGCGCGCAGCGGCGCGGTCCTCGGCGCTCATCTGGCCGGCTCGCATGCGCCCACCGCCGCTCATGGGCGGCGTCGGCTCGGGCTCCAGGCGGTCGACCAGCCGCTCGAGGGTCTGGCGGAGCTCGGGGCCGAGCCGAGGTCCGTTGACCACGTCCGCCTCGGCGGGCAGCGCGGTGAGCTCCGCGGTGTGGTTGTTCCCCGGGCCGGGGTAGGTCCCGAAGCGCGTCTCCGTGCTGAGGAAGATGCCGGCGAGGGCGTAGTAGTCCTCGATGGGGATGGGGTCGAACTTGTGGTCGTGACAGCGGGCGCAGGAGACCGTGAGACCGAGCATGCCCTGGGACATGGCGTCGATCTGCTCGTCGACCAGGTTCAGACTGAACTGCCTGGGGTCGCGGCTGTTATGGCTCTTTTGGCCCAGCGCCAGGTAGCCGGTCGCGATCAGGTTCTCGGCGCGTTCATCGGGCCCGTCGTGGTCCAGGAGGTCCCCAGCGAGCTGCTTCACGAGGAAGTCGTTGAAGGGCATGTCCGCGTTCATGGCGTCCACCACGAAGTCGCGGTAACGCCAGGCGTGGGGGTACAGGACGTTGCTCTCCATGCCGCTGGACTCGGCGAACCTGGCCACGTCGAGCCAGTGCCGTCCGAAGCGCTCGCCGAAGGCGGTCGACGCGAGGAGCCGGTCCACCACCGCCTCGTGAGCGCCGGGAGAGCGGTCGCGCTCGAAGGCCTCCTGCTCCTCGGGGGTGGGTCCCAGCCCCGTGAGGTCGAAGGTCACCCTCCGAAGCCAGGTCAGCCGGTCGGCGTCGCCCACAGGGCGCACCCCCTGCGCGTCCATGGCCGAGCGCAGGAAGTGGTCCACCTCGGTCCAGGACCAGCGGTCGCCCTCCAGGGCGGGCACCTCGGGGCGCGTGATCGGTTGGAAGGACCAGAACTCCCGGGCCTCCTCCATGTCGATCTCTCGATTCAGAGACTCCCCGCCAGCGGAGTCACCGGTTGAGCCGCCGACGGAGACCATGGTCATCGAGGGCTCAGGGCCCTCCGGCCAGGGGGCCCCCATGGCCACCCAGCGCTCCAGGTCACGGATCTGATCGTCCTCCAGCTTGCCGCTGGGGGGCATCGCGAAGGTCGGGTCCTCGTAGCGCACGGCCTCGATCAGGGCGGACCCGTCCACGTCTCCGGGGACGAGAGCGGGGCCGGAGACGCCGCCCTTCAGGAGGGACGCCAGCGAGTCGACCTTGAGCCGGGCCTTGATCCTGGGTGAGGTCTCGGCGTGGCAGGAGTAGCAGGCCTCGGCGAGGACCGGCCGGACCCGAGTCTCGAAGAACTCAATCTCCTCATCGGTGGGGGGCCGCTGCTCGGCGGGAGCTCCCCCGGCGTCCGGGCCAGAGGTAGGGCCAGAGGTCGGGCCAGACGTCGGTTCGGGCGTGGCCCCGGTCTCCAGGTCCTCTTGGGTCAGGAAGCCGTCGCCGTCACGATCGAAGCGACGGAAGGCCCGAGCGCTGCGCGGAAACTCATCGCGGTCGATCTTCCCGTCGAGGTTGGCATCAAACCGGACCAGCATCCCCTTGAGGAGCCGGCCAGAGACCTCCTGTGTGGGGGAGGCCGCCAGGGTGCTCGGTGCGAGCGCCAGGGCGCTGACGGCCAGGGCGGCCAGGGCGTCCAGGGGCAGCGCCGGGCGCCGGATAGCTCTACGGGTGGTGGGCATGGGCGTCATTCTCTCAGGATTCTCATCGGGTGTCGGTCGGCCTGCCCTTCACCCCTTGCGCGGTCGGCTCTCGGTCCGACCCTCCCAGTCAACACGAAGCCACCAACGAGGTTCCTCCTGTTCTTGTTCCACGTCTCGTCTCGTCCGTAGAATCGTGTCCTGCGGCCCCCCTATCGGATGCCGCGCCGGGCCCCGCGCCCGAATGCTGCATGACGCACGATGATCAGAGGGCGCCTTCGGGGCGTGGTGCCGAGGTGCTCCGTCAGGAAGCCCGGGCGATCGCAGGGCTTGCAGAGCGCCTCGGGGGCGACGTCGGAGGGGCGGGGGATGCCTTCGGCGCGGCCGTAGCGATGGTCTTGTCGTGCCGCGGGCAGGTGGTCGTCACGGGGATGGGGAAGGCCGGCCTGATCGGTCAGAAGATCTCGGCCACCCTCGCCAGCACCGGGACTCCCTCCTTCTTCCTGCACCCCGCGGAGGCCCTCCACGGGGACCTCGGCCGGGTTCGGCAGGGGGACGTGGTCCTCGCCATGTCGAATTCAGGGGAGACGGCCGAGGTCAACATGGTCATGGGCGCCGTGCGCAAGCTAGGGATCCCGCTGATCGGCCTGACCGGCCGGGCCGACTCGACCCTGGGCCGCTACGCCGACTGCCTGCTCGACATCGGTCGAGTGGAGGAGGCGGGCCCCATGCGGCTCGCGCCCACCGCCAGCACGACCGTGATGCTCGCCCTGGGAGACGCCCTGGCGATGGCGGTGCTCGAGGAGCGAGACTTCGGGCCCAGGGACTACGCGATCTTCCATCCCGGGGGCAGCCTCGGTCGGAGCCTGCTCTGCGTGGACGAGGTCATGCGCAAGGGAGAGAGCCTCCCGCTGGTGAACGCCGGGACCAGCGTCGCGGACGCGCTCATCCAGACCTCGAAGACTCCGGGGCGTCCAGGGGCCTCGCTCGTGATCGACGCGGACGGGCGCCTCGCGGGCATCTTCACCGACGGCGACCTGCGCCGGCTCCTGGAGCGCGGCGACTTCGGTCACCTTGAGCGTCCGATCGACGAGTTCATGGCCAGCGAGCCCAAGGTCCTCGGGCCGAGCGATCTGGCGGTGGACGCCCACCGACTCCTGCGCGAGAACCGGATCGATAACGCCCCCGTGATTGACTCCGAGCGGCGCCCGGTGGGCCTGCTCGATGTCCAGGATCTGATCGAGGTCGGGATCTGACCCAGTCGTGCGCCGACTGATCATCTTTGCCCTGGTCTTCGGCCTGGGTGCCTCGCTTCTCTGGTACCTCGAGTCCGAGCGGCTGAGGTCGGACTCCGATCGCACGGGGTCCCTCGACCTGGATCGCACGAGCGAGACGTCGATCCCGCCCTTCGTGCCGCCTTCGCCGGAGGCCGAGGATGAAGCCGTCGGATCAGAGACCGAGAGCACTGGATCCGACGGAAGCGGGTCCCGCGGCAGCGGGTCCGGGGGTGCGGGCCCCGACGAGGCTGTGGGCGGCGCTGCGGCCGCCGACGATCGCAACACTCTCCTCAAGGGGGAGCGGGTGGTCACCAGCGGCGCCCAGAAGACGAACCTGCCCCCGCGGCGGGCGGGCGAGCCTCGCATCGTGTTGGTCACGTCCGACATGCAGCCCACTGACGATCAGGGCACGCAGTATGAGCTGACAGGAGTCGAGGTCGACTCCTTTGTCGTGACGGGCGCGCCGCGGAATGAGGAGCCAAAGAGCAGCAGTATCCGGGCCGCGAAGGGGTACCTGGAGCTGGTCACAGAGGACCTCGGGCTGGAGTTCGACGATGACATCAACGTCCTCCTCGAGGGCGTCGTCGTCCAGCAGCTGATGAACACGCCTCTCGCCCCCTTGACGCTGGAGGCAGAGCGGCTCGACGCCAAGCTCGCCCTGGAGGAGCTCCGGTCCGTGGGCGACGATCTGGTGAGCTTCGCCTCCCGGGACTTCCGCGGCACAGGTCGCGGGCTGGTCGGCCTGGGAGGGATCGGCAGCCTCTCCTTCGAGGGTGGTGCGGATGTGGTCGTGGAGCTTGGCGCGGATCGCTCGGCGCGAATTCGTTCCAAGGAGGGGGGGCAGCTCAACGTCGTCTCAGTTCTCGGGCCGGATGGCGCGAGTCGCCGAGTGGTCCGGGTGCGTGCAGAGGGCGGCGTGGTGCTGGTCTTCGGTGACGCCTCCGGTGAGACCGCCGACGGCGACTCGATCTCGGTGGAGGCTGGCGCCGTTGACGTGGACATCGAGCTCGGCGGAGAGGGCGTTGCCAATCGAATCCTCGACGCCCGCGCTGGCGCTGGAGTCGAGGTTCGACGGGGGCGGGACCGCTTCAGCGGGCAGGAGGGTCGTATCGAGTTCGACGGCGCGCGGCCGCGACGGGTGACCCTGCGCGGAGAGCCGAGCGTCGCCTATGTGGTGGAGGAGGCCGACGGCGAGCTCCGGCTGGAATTGACCGGCGTCGGCCCCCTCACCGCGAACCTCGAGCCCGCCGCAGGCGCCCCCGACGAGTATGGAGCCCAGCGCTTCGTCTTCCTCGGTCCCGGCACGCTCGCCGCCGCCGATCGGGGTGGCACCATCACGTTCCAGAACGAGGCCCAGGGCCGCGCGTCCATGGATCGGTCGAGCGCGGTGGTCCTCCTCAGTGGATCGGTCCGCGCCGACTCCGCCGAGGGGGCGCTCGAATCCGAGTCTGTCCTGGCGACCTACCGCGGCGAGCGAGGGGTGCAGCTCTCGGCCGAGGGGCCCTCCACCCTCAGGGCGCGGCGAGCCGACGGTCTCTACCGGGCGGAGGCGAGGGGCGGGCTGACCGCACGTCTCGAGGGCGAGCGTTGGTTCATTGACGAGGCCCGAAGCTTCGAGGCGGAGGCCCTGGGGGAGGAGCCGCATCGGCTCACCGCCGGGGTGGTCCGTGACGTGGATGTTGCGGGAGAGACCTTGGTGGCCTCGGGTGGCGTTCGCTATCAGTCCCTTTGGGGCGAGGCCCGTTCGACCTCAGCCAGGCTACATGGCGGCGCCGAGATCGACCTCGAGGGCACCGTCGAGGAGCCGGTGATGCTCAGCCTGGTCCCGGAGAGCCAGGGTCTGAGGGACGAGGCCGAGGATGTTGCTGGAGTGAGGACGGGCGTTGTGAGCTCGCTCTCCATGGCCCTCTCTCGCGACGCCTTCACGGCCCAGGGTCAGGCCATGGCCGAGCTTGAGGGTTCGGAGGGGCAATGGCAGCTCGACAGCGACCGGATCCGAGGTCTGAGGGAGGCCGCCGGCAGCGACGGCAGCTCACCCTTCCAGTTCGAGGTGACGGGGGTCCGCGAGCTGCGCTTGGAGAGCGCCCTCGAGCGCAGCACCTTCTCGGCGGAGAAGGTGTGGGTGGACGGGGTGGTCCTCGGGGAGGGGGGGGCCAACCTGGCGATGGATGAGGCGCGGTCCATCGAGGTTCGTGCCGAGGGCAACGTCAGCGTCAGGATCGAGAGCCTCGCGCCGGAGGGGCCCTTGGACCTCCTCGCCTCATGGAGCATGGAGGCTGCCGCCGCCACCCTGCGGCGCGGAGCGCAGGGCGACGACCTCCGGGCGCCGTTCACGCTCGTCGCCGAGCAGGTGACGCGCGGTCACTTCGAGGGGGCCGGTGTGAGCGCCGACCTCTCGGCGGACCAGGTCGAGGTCGACGGGGTGGTCGGCTCGCGGGTCGCGCTCTCGGCCGAAGATCGGGATCAGGCTCTGGTTGGCTCATCCCTCACAGCGACCGGGAAGGTGGAGACCTCCTTCGCGATGAACCCGGGCAGACCTCCGATCCAGGGGAGAGGGGACCACTTCATGCTCGTGGATGGTCAGCGCGGTCAGCTCGGTGCGGACCCGGGTAAGCGGGTGCGAGCGCGGGGGTTGCTGCCGGACCGGGAGGAGCCCTTCGTGCTCACGGCTCGCTCCGTGGACTTCTCGCGGGCCGAGCTACGGGCGGTCGAGCCTGTGCTGGAGGTCCAGGGCGCGAGGCCGCTGATGGACTTTGGCGGTATCCGCCTCAAGCGGATCTCCGGTGAGTACCTCGAGGCCACGCGCCAGCGGGCCGTCCTCGCGGGGACCCAGGAGGACCCGGTGCTGGGCGTGGGAGTCAACGACAGGGGGGAGCCCATCTCCATCCGCGCTCGTCGAGTGGAGATTCCCCTGGGCGAGCTCGGGGACGCGAACGTCGACCCCGGCGCGCCCAGCCGCACCCTGGGGCCGTTCGATCCGGTGCCCGCTGTTCAGGAGGATGACGACGATGGCGTCGAGATGGTCGGCTTCGAGCTCGACCTCGGCGGCGGAAGACTCCTCAGGGGAGAGACCGGTGAGTTTGACGGAGACCGGCTGCGGCTCGAGGGCAAGCCCGCCACGCTCCGCGTCGCAGGGCTCGAGGTGGCGGCCGACTTCATCGAGCTTGACCTCGTGGACTACCTCCTCCATACCGGGCGCGGTTCGATCCGAAGTCCGGGTGTCGAGGGGGAGCCTCCTTACTCGGTCGAGTTCGCCGGGATCGAATCCCAGCTCGTCGGGGACGAGGTCCTGGTCACGGTCAACGCACCTTCTTTCTCGGCGGGCGCGGACAGCGCCCGCGCGGACTTCTTGGCCCTCTTTCTCGATCGCGCCCGCTGGCGGGCGCGGGGCGACAGCGCCTACCGGGGGATCCCTGAGCCCGAGCTGGAGGCGCCTCTGGTGCCGGACTTGGCGAGCAAGCCCAACTTCCTGGCGGAGCTCCTCTTCGAGCTCCAGACCCGCGAGTTCGGCAAGTACTTGCGATCGATCTACATCGAGGGGGGCTTCGAGGTCCTCAGGGGAGACAACCGCTCAGCCACAGGCGAGCGCGTGTACGTCGACCTCCCGCGAGCCGTCACGTGGGCAGAGGGGTTCGAGCTCTCTTACCCCCTGGAGACTCGAGGGCAGAACGTTCCCCTGCGGATCAAGACGGAGCGCATCGAGTCGAATGAGGAGGGTGCTCTCGTGGCTGATGGCGCGACCCTGACCACCTGCAGCCATCAGGAGCCGCACTTCGTGGTGAGGACCCGGAAGTTCTCGCTCTCCCCACGCGACGATGGCCGCTGGCGGTTCGCGGCCCGCGGTAACCGGATCAAGTTCGAGGGCGGCTTCGGCATGCCGCTGCCGTCCATCGGCAACGTCGTGCTGGACGAGGAGTTCGGGGTCGAGGGGTTCGAGGATGAGGCAGGAGAGGTCACCCCCCTCAGCGATATCGCCGTGGCCCAGACCGCGCGCTTCGGCGCGACGCTGGGAGCGGCCTTCCGCTTCGATGTCGGCGGCGTGGGCTCATGGATCGGCGAGCGGCTGGGCATGAACCCTGACCAGATCGAAGGTAAGTGGGACACCTCGGCGAGCTACCTCTGGGATCGTGGTCCGCTCCTGGGCCTTGGCCTCAGCCTCCGCGAGCATGAGCCCGGCGACGATGCTGGTGAGGACTTCCGCGTCGACGCGTTCGTCGGAGGCATCCCCGATAGCGGCATGGACCGTGGCACGGTTCGCGTGCCGGAGGACGAGCGGGACACCCTCCGCGTCTTCGGCTACCTGAGGAGCCGCTACCCGATCGTCCGCGGTGAGTGGATCGACGTCGCCGTTGCCTCTCAGACGGACGCCGGCGTGCAGTCCGAGTTCTATGAGAACGACTACCAGCGCTTCGACCAGCGGGACACCTTTGTTCGCTGGCGTAAGTCGCTCGGCGCAGACTACCTCGCCGCCGGGGCACAGAAGCGGATCAACTCGTTCCGCAGTCAGAAGGAGGAGCTGCCCTCCTTCCAGGCCTACCGGGGAGAGCGCGCCGTGGGCGAGGTCGCCGGGCTCCCCTTGCTCTATGGCGGGTCATTCGAGGCGGGCTACTTCCGACGTCGCGAAGGGGTGGCGAAGGATGACCTGTTCTCGGACCTCCCCGGCGGCGCTCAGCTCCCCATCGGCGACGGGGACTCTGGGCGAGCGGACCTCATTCAGCGGGTCGCGCTCCCCCTCCGGACGGGGGTCGGCGGAATCAAGGCAACGCCCTTCGCCGAGGTGCGCGGCACGGCGTGGACCGAGTCGCTCGACGATGACGGAGAGGACCCGCTGCGGGGCGCGGCCATCGCGGGCATGGAGCTCTCCACGACCCTCCACAAGGTCACCGACAGCGGATACCTGCACGCGCTAGCGCCGCGCATCTCGGCGTCCAAGGACCTTTGGTACGAGGAGAGCGGCGGCGAGCTGATCCCCTTTGACCGGACCGAGGAGCCGATCGATGGCGATCGCTATGAGGCGGGTCTCCGGGCGCTCTGGCAGCGACCGAGCACCTTCGAGACTTTCGACCTCGACGTCCGAGCGACGCTCCTCAAGGACCGCTCAAGAGAGGACCTCGAGGACCTGAGACAGGTCGCGACGTTGGGCCGGTACATCACGGGGTATGGCAGCGGCGAGGGGCTGATCGGCATCCTCCATGACGCCCGCTACGACGTCGAGAACACCGAGACGACCTACACACGGAGCACCTTCGCGGTGCGGCCCGATGACGAGTACCTGTTCGAGGTCAGCTACGGTCAGGCGCGGGCGCTCGACCGGGCGGAGCTCTACGAGACGGCTGGCGTCGCCGGGCGCTGGATGGTGGACCCGAAGTGGGAGATCGAAGCGCGGTACTCCAGGGACCTGCGCGAGAGCGAGTCGTTGCTCACGGAGCTCGTCCTGCGGCGCTTCAGTCACGACTTCGTGCTCGACCTGATCTTCCAGGACCGGGCCGGTGAGGGCGGGACCACGATCGGGTTGAGCTTCAAGCCGCTCCTGGGCTGGACCCGAAGCCGCCTGGGCCTGCTGGACCGGCGCTAGTCGCTCAGTTGCCCACGGGCGTCCACGTCATCCCGTCCTGGGCGGTGAGGCCAGCTGCGGCCAGCGCCACATCCGAGCTCATGTCATCGGTCACCGAGAAGGCTGCGTCGAACTCTGGCGAGCGGTTCAGGCCGTCGTAAGCACCCCCCGATGCCCCGATGTTGTTCCGGGTCGCCACGACGTCCCCGATCTCGTTGATCATGAAGGCCCTGCGGCCGGTGCGATTGATCTGCTTGGGCCACGCGTAGCAGCACCACATCAACTCGCAGTTCTGGCTGTCCGGGTAGGCGCCGGGGTTCGCTCCGCCGCTACCACGCTCGGGGAGGCCACCGACGACGCCGCCTGTGCCTCTGTTGGGGAGGAAGATCTTGAAGTAGTAGCCGTTGCGCTCGATGGTCCCTTCACCTGCGTTGTCGAAGACGTCTGAGAACTGCTTGGACAGGAAGGACGGCTGGGCGCTGTCGCCCGCAGCGCCGATGCCGATCCCGAGCGCGGACCAGACTCGGACGGGGGTGCCTCCAGAGAGCTCTCCGAAGTAACCCGCTTCACCACCACCGTCGAGATCCGTGTCGATGGTGACGCTCGAGATCATGTTCTGCTGAGCGGTGGCGATCGACCGGAGGGTCGAGATGGTGGCGTTCTCGTTGGCCGAGATCCGCGCGCTCACCAGCTTTGGGATCGCGATGGCCGCGACGATCGCGATGATCGCGACGACGATCATCAACTCGATGAGGGTGAAGCCGGACTGCTTGTTGGGACGGGGCATTGGAATCGTGCGCGAGATCAGGGCGCGGGGCGCCTGGCGGGTCGGCCGGTCCGGAGCGGACCTGCAATCGGCCCTATCGACGTGATCCTCTGATTCCTTGACGGGTCCCGTAGCGCACCCGCAAAACACGGCTCAGGGGGCCTGCAGAGCCCCTTCAGGCCGCCACGGGAGGCGACCTGTGCCAGAAGAGGAGGGCAGCCCCCAGCGCTGACCTCTCCCCCGGGAGGGGCCAAGCGGGGGCCGCGCTGAGGGCTTCGGTGGTGACCCTGACGTGGGTCTAGAAGAGGCCGAGGATCTCGCCGTTCTCGTCGATGTCCACCTGCTTGTACGCAGGGGTGCGACCCAGGCCGGGCATGGTCATGATCGCTCCGGCGTAGACGACGACGAAGCCCGCGCCGGCCGCCAGTCGGGCCTCCCGCACGGGGAACACGAACCCTTCGGGAGCCCCCTTGAACTGCGCGTCGTGGCTGAGGCTGTACTGCGTCTTGGCCATGCAGATGGGGAGCTTGCCGTAGCCCTGCTCCTCAAGGCGCGCCAGCGTCTTCTTCGCGGCGGCAGAGAACTCCACCGACCCCGCGCCGTAGATCTTCAGGGCGAGTGCCTCCACCTTCTCGGTCAGCGGAGCTTCATCGGGATAGAGCAGCTTGAAGTCGGCTTCCCCGGACTCGGCAGCGTCGATGATGGCCTGGCCGATCGCGGCGCCGCCTTCACCGCCCTTGGCGTGCACCTCGCTCACCTCGGCGGCGCGGGCGCCAGCCGCAAGGGCTCGCTCCTTGACCACCTCGATCTCGGCTTCGGTATCTGTTGGGAAGCGGTTGATCGCCACAACCACCGGCACTCCGTAGCTCCGGACGTTCTTGACCTGGGCCTCCAGGTTCGAGCATCCCTTCAGCACGGCCTCGGTGTTCTCCTGGAAGAGCTCATCGGGGAGCGGGCGGCCCTGGCGGGTGGGGTAGTTCCCCGAGTGCACCTTCAGGGCGCGGATCGTGGCCACCAGCAGGACGGCGTCGGGGGTCATGCCCGAGGCGCGGCACTTGATGTCGAAGAACTTCTCGGCGCCCATGTCCGCGCCGAAGCCAGCCTCGGTCACGAGGTAGTCCACGTGACCCTGGGCGACGCGGTCCGCGACGATGGACGAGTTGCCGTGGGCGATGTTGGCGAAGGGGCCTGTATGGACGAAGGCGAGGGTGCCCTCGGTGGTCTGCATGATGGTCGGGTCGATGGCCCGCTGCAGGATGGCGGCCATGGCACCCGCCACCTCGAGCTCATCCGCCGTGACCGGGTCGCCCTTGCGGTTGGCCCCGATCACGATGCGTCCCAGCCGGCGCCGCACGTCCGCGAGGTCGTTGCTCATCCCGAGGATGGCCATGACCTCGGACGCCGAGGTGATGTCGAAGCCGGTCTCGCGCGGGACACCGTTCTTCGGCCCGCCGAGGCCAGACGTGACCTGGCGCAGGGCCCTGTCGTTCACGTCGAGGACGCGCCTCCAAGTGACCGTCGCGGGGTCGATATCGAGGGGGTTGTCCAGCAGGATCGAGGCGTCGATGGCGGCTGCCAGGAGGTTGTTCGCCGCCGTGACGGCGTGGAAGTCCCCGGTCAGGTGGAGGTTGAAGTCCTCCATGGGGACGACCTGGCTGTATCCGCCCCCGGCGGCGCCGCCCTTGATCCCGAACACCGGGCCCATGGAGGGCTGCCGGATGGCGCAGGCGGCCTTCTTGCCGAGCTTGTTGAGGGCCAAGGAGAGCCCGACCGTGTGGACGGTCTTGCCCTCGCCCGCGGGCGTGGGGGTGATGGCGGTGACCACCACGTAGCGAGACTTGCTCGCTCCGGGCTCCGCGGCCAGCTTGTGGTCCAGCTTGGCCATGTAGCGGCCGTAGGGCTCGAGTCCCTCGGGGTCGAAGCCGTACTCACCGGCGACGTCCTGGATGGGGCGGAGGGTGACGTCTCTGGCGATATCTAGGTCGGAGCGCATGCGACAAAAGGTAACGCTTCGTCGCGCTCAGGAGGGGCTGGGGATACAGCCCTCGCCAGAGGTCTCGTAATCCGAGCCTCTCAGCTCGTCCGCCGGCGGCTCCGGAAGCCGTCCAGGGTCACCGCGCCCACGATGATGGCCCCGACCAGGATCTCCTGGACGAAGTTCGGCACCCCTGAGAGGTTGCAGCCGTTGGCGAGGGTGGCCATCAAGAACGCCCCGATCATGGCGCCGAGGATGGTCCCGGTGCCCCCTGAGAGCGACGCGCCGCCGATCACCACCGCGGCGATGACGTCCAGCTCCTTGCCCATGGCGGTGGTCGGGTCGCCGACCGTCAGGCGGCCGAACTGGAGGACACCGGCGAGCCCCGCCATGGCGCCGGCGAAGACGTAGATCGCAAACTTGGTCCGCTCGACGGGCACCCCGCAGAGGCGGGCGGTGGGCTCGTTGGAGCCGATCGCAGTGGTCCAGGTGCCGAACACCGTTCGGCGCAGGAGGAAGGCGGCGGCGACGGCGGAGAGGCCCATGAGCCAGACCCCGGGGGCGAGCACCAGCCAGTCCGGCACGTTCTCGCGGATGACCCCAGGCAGCCCGGACAGGTCGGGGTTCTTGGACATGAACTGCTTCAGCCACCCGCTCGGGGCGTCCACCTTCTGCTCGTCGGCGAGCCACTTGGCGGCTCCTCGGGCCGCGCCGAGCGTCCCCAGGGTGACGATGAAGGGGGGCAGCTTTAGGAGGGTCACGAGGCCGCCGTTGACCGCGCCCACGGCGGCGCCTGCCACGACACCGAGGAGCGCCGACGGGAGCTCGCCGAGGCCCGCCTTCATGGCGAGGGCGGTGACCACGGAGGCCAGTGCGATGGCGGATCCCACGGAGAGGTCGATGCCCCCGGAGCGAATGATGAAGGTGGCGCCGATGGCCGCGAGCCCGACGATCACGGTCTGGGTCGCGATGGTCTTGGCGTTGAAGACCGAGAGGAACCCCTCTGGCGCGACCGCGCCGAAGAGCGCCACGACGACGATCAGGCCGAGGAACGGGCCCAGGATGTCGGCGACCTGGCGGGCGGCGGCGGTGCCACGGCCGGGGGGCGTTGGGTCTTCGGCTTCCATCAAGCGGTTCCTCCTGTCGCGGCGGCGAGCGCCGCGTCCTCGGTCCATTCCTCGCGGGGCCGAGCGGCCCCGAGGACGCCCCGGTGCATCACGGCGATGCGATCACAGGTTCCCAGGAGCTCTGGCAAGTGGCTGCTGACCATCAGGATAGCCTTGCCTTCCACGGCCAGTCGGTCGAGCAGCCGGTACACCTCGACCCGCGCGCCCACATCGATGCCGCGGGTGGGCTCATCGAGCAGCAGGACCTCCGCCCCGCACTCCATCAGGCGCGCGATGGCGACCTTCTGCTGGTTCCCACCCGACAGGTCCCGCACCGGCTGGCGGGTGGAGCTCGCACGGAGGGAGAGCCGCTCACGCCAGGGCTCCGCCGCGGCCTCCCGCGCCATCCGGGTCAGCGCGCCCACACGGTTCGCGAGGCGGCGGACGCTGGAGAGGGTGACGTTGTCCGCGATGGAGAGCTCGAGGGCGACCCCCTCTCGCGCGCGGTCCTCGCTGAGCAGCCCCACGCCGAGCTCCACCCAGCGGGGGGGGCGGGGGCGCTCGATCGTAGCTCCCCGGAGCTCGACCTCGCCGGAGACCATGGGGTCGAGCCCGTACAGGCTGCGGAGCATCTCCGTGCGCCCTGCACCCACGAGGCCGAAGACGCCGAGGATCTCGCCGGCCCGCAGCTCGAAGCTGGCGTCCCGCGGGGCCGAGGCGCCCGCGAGCCCCTGGACGGAGAGTACCGCGGCTCCCGGAGCCCTCGGGGACCTCGGGTAGGCCTCCGAGACCGAGCGCCCCGCCATCGTCGTCACCATCTCATCGGTGCTCGTATCCGACACCTCGCCGCGGCCCACGGTCTCGCCGTCGCGGAGCACGGTGAAGCGGTTCCCGATGGCCTTCACCTCGTCGAGGAAGTGGCTGATCCAAAGCACGGTCACGCCGCCGTCGACCAGGCGCCGGGTCACCCTGAACAGGCGCTCGACGTCCGGCGCGGAGAGGGAGCTGGTGGGCTCGTCGAACACGATGATCGTGGCGTCGAGGCAGAGGGCGCGGGCGATCTCGACCAGCTGCCGGTCGCCGGGGCCGAGTCCGCTGACCAGCGTGTCGGCGCTGAAGCTGGTGACCTCGAGGTCGGTGAGGACCTGGCTCAGCCGCTCCCGGGCGGCGTCGAGCCGCTTCACGCCGAGGCGCGAGGTCTCGCGTCCGAGGGTGACGTTCTCCAGGACCGAGAGGTGGGGGCAGAGGTTGAGCTCCTGGTAGATCATCGCGACCCCGCGCTCCCGGGCCTCCCGGGGCGACGAGGGCGCGAAGGGGGCCCCGTCGATCCAGAGCGCCCCCGAGTCCGGCGGCTGGGCCCCGGCCACGACCTTCATGAGGGTGCTCTTGCCCGCTCCGTTCTCCCCGAGGAGCGCGTGGACCTCACCCACGTCGGCCTCGAGATCCACGCCGCGGAGGGCATGGACACCGCCGAAGCGTTTGGTGACCCCCTTGATCAGGAGTCGCGGCGGCCGCTGCCGCCGGAGGACGGCGCCGGTCTCCATCAGTCGTCGAGGATGGAGAGGTCAGGCTTCAGGAGGGCCTGGACCGAGGGGTCGTCGATGGACGAGGAGGGGACGACCACCACGCCGGTGTCGATCCTGGAGTCCACGGCCTCACCGCGCACCGCGGCGACGCAGGCGCGCACGGAGAGCGCTCCCATCCGGACCGGGTCCTGGAGCACCAGGGCGTCGATCTCTCCGGCGCGGAGCGCCTCGACGAGCTTGTCGCTGGCGTCGAAGCCCACAAAGGCCACGTCCTCGGTGCGCCCGGAGTCTTGCAGAGCCCGCAGCATCCCGAAGGCCGCGGACTCGTTCGGGCAGAAGATGCCGTCCACTTCCTTGAAGCTGTTCAGGAGGTTCTCGGACGCCTGGTAGGCGCCCTCGTTCGTGGCCCCCGCGTACTGGTTCGAAGAGATGACCTCGATGCCGGCGGCCTTACCGATGGCCTCGAGGAAGCCCTCCTCACGCTCGAAGGTGCTGGCGGAGCCCTCCTGGTAGCGCAGCAGGATCACCGACCCCTCGCCGCCCATCATCTCCGCGAGAGCCTCCCCCGCGAGCTCTCCGCCGCGCCGGTTGTCGGTGGCGACGAAGGAGGTGCGCCCCACCCAGTCGAGGTCGCTGTCCGCGACGACGACGGGGATACCCTGCCCGCCGGCCTCCTCGGCCGGGGTAACGAGGGCCTTGCGGTCCATGGGCATGAGGACGATCCCGTCCACGCCCCGGACGACGAAGTTCTCGACGATCTGGATCTGCTCCGCGCGGTCGTCTTCGCGGATGGGCCCCTTCCAGATGATCTCGACGCCGAGGTCCCGGGCGGCGGCCTCGGCGCCGGCGTGCACAGACTTCCAGAATTCGTGGGTCGTGCCCTTGGGCACGACAGCGATCTGCAGCGTGTCGTTGGCAGCGTCGCTGTTCGGGGCGCCCCCGCACGCGGAGAGCGCG
>CAJQPT010000330.1 GCA_905480285.1 uncultured bacterium | reverse complement strand
CAATGCCACCGACCCCGAGGGCTGGGAGCGCTACGTCACCAAGGTCACCTCCGCCGAGGACGGCACCTTCGAACATCGCGCCGCCTTGCCCCCCGGCGAGCTCTGGCTGTCCCTGGACTCCGAGGTCTTCGTCCTCTCCGGAGGGCCGGGGACCATCAAGGTCGTCCCGGCCGGGACAGAGGGCGTGGAGTTCGTGGTGTCTGGCACCGGCATGCTGACCCTCGACGCGAGCGCGCTCCCCGAGGGGTTCCTGAATCACTTCATGCTCGAGGTCTCCCCCCAGGGCCTCGAGGGCGAGGCCCTGCGCCAGGGCCGGGAGTACTCCAGCGTCCGCAACGGGCCCGAGCACGGCCCCTTCGCCTCGGGCTCCGTCCACGTGGCGCTGAGCGTCTGGGGCCAGGGCGAGGCCGCCTCCTGGGACGTCCTCCTCCCCGCTGGCGGGACGGTCGACCTCGGGCGCCCCTCCTTCGACCTCGACCTGTACGGGCACACCGTCGTCCTAGAGACCGGCAAGGACTACCTGGGCGATCCCCCGGCCGTCTGGGGCCGCGCCGGCTCACGGACCTACCACGCGACGCGCGATCACACGGGCCTACGGCACACGTTCCTTGTCAACGACTCCATCGAGAGCATCTTCGTCACCTCCAGCATCAGCAACTCGTCAGACCCGCTCGTGGATCGAAGGGTCACCGGCCCGGAGACCCGGGTCCCCTGGGAGTGAAGCGCCCGGACGAGGGAGAGTCAGGCGCTGAGAGCGGCCTGGTTCACCGCCCAAAGATGGATGAGGCTGACCATGGAGTATCAGAGGGGGAGCGCCACGCGGCCGACCGCCCGGCTTCCGCCGGGGTCACGGGCGGAGAGGAAGAGGATGGCGAACACCGGAAGGCACGCACCGACCGTGGCGAAGTACCAGTCATCGAAGATGGCAAAGCGGTCTACGCTGACCGTGGTGACGAGCAGGCCCGCGTGGACCGCGGCGTAGCCCATGGAAGTGAAGAGCCCTCTCCAGGCTCGCCGACCCTCCGCGGAGCCCGCCCGCTTGAAGGGCGCGAGCCGGATCCACATGGCGATCACTGTGAGGGCCAGAGCAGCCCCGACGCTCCCGTCGTCGAACCAGCGGCCAGGGGCGGATGGACGGCGCCCACGAGGCCGAGGTGCGCGACCACGGTCAGGGTCGCTCAGAGATGGCTCACGGGTCGAGGCGGTGGACGTGGGTTGAGGGTCGCTTGTCGGATTCCAACACCGAGGGACGATCAAGCTCGTCGCCGTAGCCCGGTCCCGTGACGGATCTACGCCTGACGAACGAGCGCACACGCCCCCGTCGTGATGACCCCCGGGCTTGCTCTCGACCTAGTCCTCGGCCCAGCTCTCCCAGGGCGCGAGGTAGAAAGAGTAGCGGCCGCCGAGGCCGCCGTCCTGGATGAACTTCTTGTAGGCCCCGATGCGCTCCTGCCCGAGGAGCGCCACGGCCGCCTGCCTGTGCTGACGACGCTCGGCCATGAAGCGCTCCCCGACCTCCTCGTCGGTGAAGTCTCCGCTCGCCCAGTCGCGGGTCAGGTCCCGCATACGCTCGACCTGAAGATCCATGAGCCCCTCGACCTCCCGCCGATCCGCGCTGCCCATGGGCATGGACTCCGAGAGCTTCGCGACGCGCTCCTTCAGGTTGGCCTGGACCTCTTCGTACTCCCCGTAGGCCTTGGTCTCCTCACCCTTCCGCCTCTCCATCTCCACCTCGCGAGCAGCCGCCGCCTTCTGCTCGTCGATCTTGGCCATCGCCTTGCTGACCTCCTCGAGCAGAACAGCCTCATCGCCGGACCCGATGCTCAGCAGCGCCTGACCCGTGTCCTCCCCCGAGGCGGCGTCCGCGGTCATCGGGACTCGAGCGCTGGAGAGCCGGCCAAGCTGCGCGCGCATGGCGGCCAGCTCTGCCTCCAGCTTCCCGACCCGCATCTGCAGCTCGATGTCTGGCTCATCGGAGCGGGCGCTCCCCGAAGCCCCAGCAAGGGGCGCCCGTGCCACCGGGGCCGGGGCGGCGCCCACCTCCGGACTGGGCGCCAGGAAGATCACTGCAGCTGCGCCCGCGGCTGCCGCGAGGAACGAGCTGAGCACGAGGTGGGTCCTGGGTGCATTCATGGGAGGTGCGATCAGGTGGTCCGAGCGCGCTGAAGA
Source organism: uncultured bacterium (assembly GCA_905480285.1). Taxonomy (GTDB): domain Bacteria; phylum Planctomycetota; class UBA1135; order UBA1135; genus Saltatorellus. The sequence goes on along the minus strand of CAJQPT010000330.1, from coordinate 5,806 downwards.
GCGGCGCACGGTGGGTCACCAGAGTATGCGCTCCCTGCCTTCCGTGCCTCAACAGCCGCACCTCCCCACGGCCCCACCTCGATCAGGGAGTGAACGGAACCCTCAGGCCGTTGGAGAGGTTGAAGCGGAAGGGGAAGCCCTGCACGTCACGGAACCAGTACTGGAAGTTCCAGGTCTCCCCCGCCGTGATCGCACCGGTGGGAAGGGTGGAGCTCATGAGATCGATGGGAAAACTGACGGTGCCAGAGGCGGAGGCGCCCACCACCGGGAGCCGGCGCACCGCACCGCCCACGCAGCGAATGCCGTTCCCCAGCCCGACCTGCACCTGATCCGGGCCGTAGAAGAAGATCCCCACGGTGTTCGCCGGAGCGGACGTGACCTCGAGCACCAGGTCATTGGAGGCGACGCTCGTGCTGCCGCTCCAACCCATGGAAGCCCCCAGTCCGGACGAATTGGGGACCACCGGGCAGTAAGCCGACGGGGACCCGCAGGCGATCAGCCCGTCGAGATCGAACTGAGAGACGTAGTCCCAGATGACCTGGTTGGCGCTGAAGTCCGAGGCCAAGCCGAAGGCGCCCGGCCAGTCATGTCCCCCACCGTTGATCTTGTAGTGCTCGACCGTGAAGCAACCACTCTCCGCGGGCCAGACGAACCGCTCCGTGGCGGCCCCGATCTGCGAGACGTCCGGGGTCGGTCGAGCACCGTTGATCCCCACCCAGTATGCGTTGGCCTGCGGGAGGGAGATCGTGAACGGCGGCAGGCCGTTGTAGAGGTTGTAGGTCGTGTCTGCGGTCCCGTGGATCGCCAGCACGGCCGTGGGCGAGTTGGGTGCACAGGATGTGTAGGTCCACTCGAACATGTTCCCCGCCACCGCCGACACGGCGGCGAACCGATCGCTGAGCAGGCACGCCAGGTCCCAGACGAGGTTGCCGCCGTTGGAGTAGCCGCAGGCGTAGACGCGGCGCTGGTCCACGGAGTACGTCTGCGCCAACTCATCGATCATGGCCACCGCAAAGGCCATCTCGTCCACGCCGTTGGAGAAGGGCCCCTCGCTGTTCCAGATCGGCCCGCCGCCGGCCTCGGGGAGCCCCTGGGGTAGACCAGCAGGAACGAGTCGGCCTCGGCCTGAGGCCGCATATCGGCGAGCTGCAGCATCTCCTGGGAGGTCATGGCCCCACCGTGGAAATTGAAGAGCAGCGGCGCCGGCTCCGCCGGCGAGTACGTCGCCGGGACGTAGAGCAGGTAGGTGCGGGCGACCCCCTGGACATCAATGGTCCGATTCAGCAGCTGCTGGCTCGAAGCTGGGAGGAGACAGAGGGCGGCGATGGCGAGACGAAGGACGGGGGAGAGCAGGGGCACGGCGAGGGGGAGGTGATAGAGATGGGGTCGCTCGGCGCTGAGGCCACCCGACGAAGGCGTGTGCGACGAGCCGCGAGAGCGCGAGGGGGAGCACGGGCGTGGGCACCGGGTCAGGAGGCTGGGGGCCTCCCTGGGGTTACCCCTTACCGCCAAAAAAGAAGGCCCCGCCCGGAGAAGCAGCTGGCCTCAAGGGCCGTGTGCCGGCGCTCCGTGGGGCGCTCCGTGGGGCGCGCCAGTCGATCCATGTCTGGCCCGACCTCGCCTCCCCTCCCGATCTGACGCACGACAATGGGTCGCGGCCTCGCGGAACTGCAAATGGCCCCGCTTCATAGGGCGAGGTAGCGGACTATTAGTCGGGAGGGCGAGGGATGAGACACCCCCTGCCTAACGGAGCCGCGCCGCTGCGGTTCGGCTTCACCGGCCCCGCTGCCCCCCCAGGACCGTCCACCCACCGCCGCATCGTCACGCCGCATGCCCGGCCAGCCCCGCCGAGCATCAGCGCGACCCCCGATCCCACATGAACTCCGCAGTCTCTGACCTCCGCGCCATGCTGGCGGGCGCCCTCTACTCCGCCGTGGCCCTCTGCGTCCTGCAGCAGCCGGCCCCGGCGCTTCCCCAGGCTGGTGGCCAACCCTCTGCTGCTCGCGAGTGGAACGAGGTGCTGCTCGAGTCGATCCGCAACGACCTGGCCCGGCCCACCATTCACGCCCGAAACCTCTACCACGTCTCCATCGCCATGTGGGACGCCTGGGCGACCTACGACGCCACGGCGAACACTGTGCTCTTTCAGGAAGACCACGCGACCACCGCCCCCAACGTCGATCAGCTGCGCAGCGAGGCCCTCTGCTACGCGTCGTACCGCATCCTCAAGACACGCTTCGCCAACTCGCCCGGCGCGCCGGTCATGCTCCCGCAGTACGACGCGGTCATGATCGCCCAGGGGTTTGACCCCACGAACGCCTCCACCGTCGGCAACTCCCCCTCCGCCATCGGCAACCGGATCGCGGCCGCGGTGCTCACCTATGGCGACAACGACAACTCGAACGAGCGGAACGACTTCGCCAACCGCTTCTACCTCCCGGTGAACGACGCCCTCGTGGTCGAGCTCCCCGGGAACCCGACGTTCACGGATCCGAATCGCTGGCAGCCCTTGAGCCTGCAGTTCTTCATCGATCAGTCCGGCAACGTCATCGCCTTCGGCTACCCCGACTTCATCTCGCCCGAGTGGGGCATCGTGCCCGGCTGGTCCCTGGCTGAGTCTGACCGCACGGTCTACCAGCGCGACGGCTTCAACTACTGGGTCTTCAAGGACCCCGGCGCGCCGCCCCTCATTGACGACGCGCTGGACCGCTATCGAAACGGCTTCGAGATGGTCAGCGTATGGTCCGCGCACCTCGACCCGTCGGACGGCGTGATGGTGGACGTCTCCCCTGCAGGGGTCGGGAACGCCCCGCTCGCGGCGGCATCCCAGGCCGACCAGTACTACGACTACTTTGACGGCGGGGACTGGGGCGCCGGCTACGCATCGAACCCCGTGACCGGTCAGCCCTACGCGCCCCAAATGGTGCCCCGCGGCGACTACTCCCGCGTGCTCGCCGAGTTCTGGGCCGACGGCCCCGACTCCGAGACGCCCCCGGGACACTGGTTCGTGATCCTCAATGACGTCTCCGATCACCCCTCCTTCGTCAAGCAGCTGGGCGGCTCCGGCCCCGTGCTCAACGACCTCGAGTGGTGCGTGAAGACCTACCTCGCCATGGGCGGGGCCATGCAAGACGCCGCCATCTCCGCCTGGGGCGTGAAGGGCTGGTACGACTACCCGCGTCCCGTCAGCGCCCTGCGCTACCTGGCGGGCCTCGGACAGCGCTCGGACCCCCAGCAGCCGAGCTACCACCCCGACGGGATCAACCTGCACCCCGGCTACGTCGAGGTGGTGACCGCCGCCACGACGGCGACAGGCCAACGCCACGAGAACCTCGCCGGGGAGGAGGGCAAGATCGCCGTGCTCGCGTGGCGCGGCCCCGAGTACATCACCGACCCCCTCGTGGACCAGGCGGGCGTCGGCTGGATCCTTGCGGAGAACTGGTGGCCCTATCAGCGACCGTCGTTCGTGACGCCGCCCTTCGCCGGCTACGTCTCCGGCCACAGCACCTACAGCCGCGCCGCCGCGGTGATGATGGACCGCCTCACCGGCTCGCCTTACTTCCCCGACGGGCTCGGCGAGTACGTCTGCCCCCAGGACCAGTTCCTCGTCTTCGAACAGGGCCCCAGCGTCGACGTGCGGCTGCAGTGGGCGTCCTACTACGACGCCTCCGACCAGTGCTCCCTCTCACGCATCTGGGGCGGCATCCACCCCCCCGCGGACGACCTCCCCGGCCGGCAGATGGGCCAGGAGATCGGTGAAGAGGCCCATGACCTGGCGCAGCTCTTCTGGAGCGGCAACGCCTGCGACGCCGGCAACTTCGGCGCCACCGTGGACCTCGATAGCAACGGCATCGTCGACCGCTGCGAGGCGATCGGCAGCACCTACTGCGCCCCTGCGGTCCCGAACTCCACGGGCGTCCCCGGCGCGGTCTCCATCCTCGGCAGCGTCGACGTGGCCACGAACGACTTCAAGGTCAGCGCGCGCGACCTCCCCCAGGGTTCCCTGGGCTACTTCCTCGCCTCGACGACCTCGGGGGTCCTCTCCCCCGTCCCGGGGAGCGCCGGGACCCTCTGCGTGCTCGGAAGCATCGGCCGCGGCGTGGGCGGCGGCGTCCTCTCCGCGGGCACGACCGGCACCATGATCGGGGCCGTGGACCTCTCCGCCATGCCTCAGCCCACCGGCGCCGTCACCGTCCAGGCGGGCGAGACATGGCACTTCCAGCTCTGGCACCGAGACGTCCCGCCGCTGAACTCGAACTTCACGGACGCGGTCGCGGTCACGTTCCAGTGACCGGTCGCCCGTGGGCACGAGCAGTCGCTCCAACGCCCTCTGGGCCCAGGCCTTGATCTGCTCCAACGCCTTTCCGGCAGGCGTCGACTGAGCGGAAGGGAGGGGCCGCGTCCAGCCTGGGCCGGCCCTCTGGCGCCGATTCCCCTCGGACGCCCTTGCCCAGGCGACGCACGGGTGCACACTCCCGGCGTGGACCACCCTTCGTCTGACCCCAAGGCGCCGAACGTACCGGCTGCAGACGCCCAGGCGCCCACGTCCGGCGAGCCAGCGCTCACGCGCTTTCTGCTCCGGACGGCAGAGCTCCTTCACGCCTACGGCACTCCCGCTCACCGCCTCGAGCGGGTGATCGTGAAGCTCGCCGCAGACGCCGGCCAACAGGTGCAGGTATTCTCGTCCCCCACCTCGATCTTCCTCGGCTTCGAGGGAGAGCAGACGGGCAGCGGCGTCCGCCTCCTGCGCGTGCAGCCCGGCGGTGTCGACCTCGGGCGGCTGGTGGCCATGGACGAGGTGCTCGAGGGAGTCGGGGCCGGGGAACTCGATCACGCTGCAGCCCTCGAACAGATGGAGGCCCTGCACGCCGCCCCCACCCGCGGCGGCGGCGTCACCTCCCTCATCGGGCACGCCCTCGCCGCCGGCGCCGCCGCCATCTTCTTTGGCGGGTGCCTGGCGGACGCGCTGCTCTCCGCCGCCGTTGGTCTCGTGATCGGGTTGCTGGAGCGCATCTCATCGCGCAAGGAGGGGACCATCGGGACGTTCGAGCCCTTCGCTGCCTTCCTGGCGGCGGGCGTCGGCTTGCTCGGGGCGCACTTCCTCGGGGGCGCCGTGGACGACCGCGTCGTCGCGCTCGCGTCCGTGATCGTGATCGTTCCCGGCCTGTCCCTGACGGTGGCACTCGTGGAGCTGGCCACGCGGAACCTCGCCTCGGGCACCGCCCGACTCGCGGGCGCCATGACGGTCTTCCTGACCATCGCCTTCGGCGCCTACCTCGGGCGGCTCGTCGTCCGGACCCTCGTCCCCCTCTCGGGCCCGTTCCCCGCTCCCGAGCCAGAACCCTGGCTGTCCTCGCCCCTCGCGCTCGCCGTCCTCTTGACCGTCGCGGCCACTGGCTTCGGGCTCCTCTTCGGCGCGCGGCTCCGGGAGCTCCCCTGGATCCTCGGCTCGAGCGCCGCGGGGTTCACGGCCGCCAGGGGGACCGCCTGGGTCGCGGCCCACGGACACGCCATGGACGGCGCCCTCCAGGTCTCCGCCGCCGCAGCCTTCGCCGGCGCGCTCGCCGTGGCCGCCTTCTCCAATGGGTACGCCCGCCTCAAGGACCGCCCCGCCACCGTGCCGCTGCTCCCCGGGCTGCTGGTCCTGGTGCCCGGCGCCATCGGCTATCGCGCGCTGAGCGCCTTCGCCGACCAGAACGCCCTGGGCGGTGTGGCCTCGGTGTATGAGATGCTGCTGGTGGGCGCGGCCCTCGTCGGAGGCACCCTGACCGCCAACGTGATCGTCCCGCCGCGCAGGGTGCTCTGA
>CAJQPT010000329.1 GCA_905480285.1 uncultured bacterium | reverse complement strand
CACCTTGACCTCGCCCGGAAGCGGCGGCCCGCCCTCGAGCTGAGTGGTCAGCGGGAAGCCCTGGGACCAGGGGTGGGTCCCCTCGGTCCCCATGAACTGCCCGAAGCTATCGCGGAACGCGAAGAGGGTCTCGTAGATGCCCATGGGCGGGCAGTCGTCGGAGAGGAAGGAGTCGTAGGGCATTCGAGACGGCTTGGAGGAGGGCGAAGGAGAGCGGAACCGTGAACGGAGTCCGTCCATAAGGCTAGCTTGCCCGCCGCATCCAGGCGATGCGAGGCTCTGATCCGGCCCCGGATCCCGCTCGGGCACGAGCGGCGAGGCGGACCCCCGGCGCGCGCCGTGCCCCCTGGCAGGATGCGCCCTGGCAGGATGCGCCCTGTCCGGCGCCCCGGCGTGGCCCGCCCCCTTCGGCGCCCCCCACTTCCCCAGCTGGGCCTCTTACCCAGATCTCCGGTCGGCGGAGGCTGGCCACCGGGCTCCCCTCTCGCGGCCCGAGGGAAAAGAGACCCGCAGCGCCGCCCCCGGCATGGACTAGGGTGAGGGAATGCCGACCACCCTCCGCCTCACCACCGCTGGCCTGCTCACCGCTGGCCTCCTCACCGGGCTCTCCGTCCTCGCCCCGGCGCCGGCGGACGCCCAGCCACTGGGGACTCGGCCGCTGGGGATTCGGCCGCTGGGGATTCAGCCGCTTCGGATCCAGTCACGTCAGATCCCGTCACGGGGGACCCAGTCCCCTGAGACCCGATCACGAGACTCCCAAGCACAAGAATCCCAAGCACAAGAATCACAGTCACTCGCAGCCCTGGCCGGCGAGTACCGAAGGGAGCCTGTCAAGAACGGTTACCACAGCGGCGTGCTCGCCGCCAAGCAGGAGAAGGGCGAGGAGATCCTCGAGTGGACCAACGCCGCCGGTATCTCGTTCAACCTCTACCCCACCGACGTCCGTGACGTCCTGAAGACCGGGCCGCGGGAGCCCTACGGCGACAAGGCCCACGCGCAGCTCTTCATCGAGCGCGACGGTGACCGGGTCTTCGGCTTCACCCTCGCCAACGAGCTCTTCCTGCGCGACGGAGAGCGCCCGCCCGAGCCGCCCGCCGACCTCGCGATCCCCGACACCGACGAGGGGCTCCCGGGCAAGGGCACGATCCGACGCTACGACTGGTTCCGCAAGCTGTGGTTGGAGAAGCGGAGCCGTTGGTTCCGCCACACGGCGCGGGACCAGGGCGCGGTCGTGTTCCTGGGGGACTCCATCACGCAGGGGTGGGGTGACGACATGGGCGCCAGCTTCGGCTCGCTCAAGGTCGCCAACCGCGGCATCAGCGGTGACACCACCCGCGGGATGCTGCTGCGGCTCGAGCGAGACGTGCTCGCCGTCCACCCGCGCGCCGTCGTGATGCTCATGGGCACGAACGATCTCGAGGAGGGCGACGACGCCCGGGATATCGCGTCCAACGTGCGAGAAATCGCCAGGCGCCTGGTCCGCCAGGATCCGGAGATGCCCATCTTGCTCTGCAAGGTCTTCCCCAGCTCCGAGACGATGCGGCGGTCGGCGAAGGACATCCGGCGCATCAACGGGCTCTGCGCCAACTATGTCAAGCGCATCCCGCAGGTCACCGTGCTCGACACGTGGTCCATCTTCGCGAACGAGGACGGAGACGCCACGCGGGCGGAGTTCCCTGACCTGCTCCACCCGAACGAGCAGGGCTACAAGAAGTGGGCAGACGCCCTGCGCCCGGCGCTCAAGAAGCTCACCGCGACTCCGCCCTCCCCCGCCCCGGTTGAGGCCGATGGCGAGGCGGTTGAGGCCGATGGCGCCGACGGCGACGAGCAGGACCGCCCCAAACCCTAGCCCGCCCAGGAGCGGGACGCCGAACCCAGGGGGCGCTGCCGTTGGATCCTGGAGGCGCGCCTGGGCCCGGCACCTCGCGCCTCGTGTCGCTCTGATGCCCGGCTCGTGGAGCCCGTCGAGGCCGTGACCTTCGACGCGGACCATCGCCCGTCCCCCGGCCTGCCGAGGTGAATCCCCGCACGAGAAGACCGCCGTCTAGACCCGGGCGCTGGGCCGGCCGGCCTGTTCATCCTCTTCGGCGCGCGATACGCTCCGAAAGAGGTGCCCGAGCGGCACGATCATCGCCCCCGACCCCGTGGCCCGACGCTGCGAGTCTCCCTGTGCCGACCGGCATTCGAAACGAGCGGTCCCCATGTCCCTCTTCAATGAGCTAAAGCGACGCAATGTGATCCGGGTTGCCTCGGCTTACCTGGTCGTGAGCTGGCTCGCCATCCAGTTGGCCGAGATGCTGTTCCCGGTCTACGGCCTCTCGGACGCGGCCATCCGGATCGTCGTCGGGTCCCTGGTGCTCGGCTTTGTCCCCGTGATCGTGCTGAGCTGGACGTTCCAGTTCACCTCGGAGGGGATCGTCCGCGATGAGGACGTGGACCCAGCGAGCCCGGCGCTCCATGCCTCCACCAGGCGGCTCGATCGGTTCCTGATCGTCTCCCTGCTGCTGGCCACCGGCTACTTCGCGCTCGACAAGTTCGTGCTCGACCCGTCCCGTGACGCGGCGCGCCAGGAGAGCGCCAAGCAGTCGGGCCGGCTTGACGCGCTCGCGGAGCTCTCCGCCCACGAGGCCGGACAACGCCTGCCCCACTCGGTGGCCATCCTGCCCTTCGACAACTTCAGCCCCGACCCCGAGGACGCCTACTTCGCGGACGGCGTCCACGAGGCGGTGATCAATGACCTCGCGAAGGTCCGGTCGATGAACGTCATCGCACGCTCCACGGTGGCGCGCTTCACAGGTACGGCGCTGAACCTCCGCGAGATCGCCGAGAGCCTCAACGTCGGGAGCGTCCTGGAAGGGACAGTCCGCTACGCCGGCGACAAGGTCCGAATCGGCGTCCAGTTGGTGAACCCGGAGACCCAGCTGAGCCTCTGGGCAGAGCAATACGACCGCGACCTCGCCGACGTGTTCGCCATCCAGTCCGACATCGCCCGCCGCATCGCGCAGGCCCTGGAGGCGCGGCTCCTGCCCGGCGAGCAGGACGAGCTGAACACGGTGGCGACCTCGTCCGGCGAAGCCTCTGCGGCCTTCTTCAAGGCCATGCGGGGCGTCCGAGAGGGGTTCCGGGTGGCCGCGTCGCCCAGCGCGAGAGAGTCCATCCAGGGCTACCTGGACCTCGCCCTCGAGGCGGATCCGGACTTCGCCCTCGCCCACGCCTGGAAGGCGCGCGTGCACGTGGCGTCCCGACTGTACGACCCCGTCGCGCCCGGAGATTGGCCCGCCTTCAGAGACAAGGTGGAGCGCCTCGTCGAGCTCCACGCCGCCATGGCGCTGGAGCTTGACCCCAACATGGGTCTCGCCTACTCCGCCCTGGCCGACCTCTACGCGCACAACTGGCGAACAGGGGACGCAGAGGTCGCGTCGGCGGAGGCGCTGCGACTGAACCCCAACGACCCGGAAGTGCTGGTGCGCCAGGCCAGCTTCGACATCCACCGCGAACGATTCGAGGATGCGATCCGTCACCTCGTGCACGCCCGGGAGCTGGACCCGAGCAGCGGCCGGGTGCTGCACGAGCTGGGCTACGCCCTCCACGCGTCGGGTCAGGACGAGGCAGCCTGCCAGGTGCTGGACCGTGCCCTCGAACTGAATCCGCGCGACGCCCTCTGCGCCGTCATGCTCGCGCGCGCGCGCTTCGCACTCGGTGACCGAAAGGCTGCGCTGGAAGCGCTCGAGTTGACCCAGCGACTGCTCCCCTCGGACGCGGCACCCGGCATCCGCGGTGAGATTGCCTGGGGCTTCGGCCTGCTCGGTCGGCCAGAGGAGGCCCAGCGCGCGCTGGACCGGGTCATCGAGATCGCCGCCCGGCGATACGTGGACCCTGCCGTGCTCGCCTGGACATACCTGGGTGTGGGCGACAAGGAGGAGGCCGCGCGGCAGCTGCGGCTCGCGGCGGAGGACCTCTCACGGGTTCAGGACTCTTACCCGGCGCACTTCATCCGAGAGAACAGCTGGTCGGACCCTGCGCTGGAGCAGGAGCCCTTCCCCCAGTTGAGGGAGCGCCTCGAGCTGCCCTGAAGGGCCACCGACGCCCGGGCCCGCGAGGTCCGCTCCGACTCCACTCCTCCCGGCTGTGCTCGCTGGGGGCGACTCTGGCCCCATGACCGCCCCGCTCCCCGCCTGGCGCGGCGCGTGGCCACATGCGCTGGTGCTGCCAGCATCTCGAGCTCCCCGATCCGGACCTCCCGGCCCTCCCCGAGCGCGCCGTCGTGCACCCGGCCCACCACGCTCGCCAGCTGGACGATCGGCGTGCGACCTTCGACTGGCGTGGACTGGCGCCGTCGATCGAGGGCGCCCGGCGGGCTCTCACGGGCAGGCTGGCCCTGTGGTCAGCGCGCTCGCCGTGTGTCCTCTGCTGCCAGGGTGAAGCGCGCGATTCGAGGCCACCCACAGCCCACGTCGCCGCCAACCCCTCACCCAACGGGCCCCGGTTCGGCCTCGTGGTGCGCCGCTCGCGGAGACGGTGAATCAGCGAGGTTCGCGCGGTTCCCGAGGGCCGTGGGGCCGGGCCGACAGCCTCGAAGAGTGGACTGCGCTCCCCCACTCCCTGGCCGCACGCACGCCCGTCGCCCCTACGCGCCACAAACCGGCACTTTGGACCTCTTGTCCACTCGCCCCGCGTTTGCTTGTATCCTCCGCCGTTGCGCACATGCCCCACCCGGACCGATCCGGACCTGGGGCGGGCAGCGCGGTTCGGGTCAGCACTTGGCTCGCACCTTTCTCAGATCCAAGCAAGACGGATGATCCGCGTTCCGAGCCCCACCCGATGGTTGGCCAGCTAGACGAGCGTTGACCACCGAAGGAAACGACTCAATGGGTACACGACTCTTTGTCGGCAACCTCTCCTGGGACACGACTGAACAGTCCCTCCGCGACACATTCTCCGAAGGCGGGCGCACCGTCAAGGACGTGCACATGGTCTCCGACCGCGACACAGGCAAGCCGCGTGGCTTTGGCTTTGTCGAGATGAGCACGCCCGAAGAGGCCGAGGCCGTCATCCAGGCGCTGGACGGCGCCATGCTCGACGGACGCAACATCAAGGTCAGCGAAGCGCAAGAGCGCCAGCCGCGTGGCGGCGGCGGCGGCGGTCGCGGCGGCGGCGGTGGCGGCGGCAACTGGTAGTCGCTCCGCACGGCGACCAGCTGTGACGAATACCAACGGACCCTCACGCTTCTGGCGCGAGGGTCCGTTTCTTTTGCCCTGTCCCGGGCGCATGCGTGATGCGGCGGCGGCCGCGTGAACGATCACCTCGCGCTCACGCTGCCAAGCAACAGTCGCCGTGGACCGAGCGTCGTGGTTGGGTCCCGGCGCGGCGTCACCGGCCCGTCTCAAGGCCGCGCCCCGTTCGTCGCCCTGATCCCCGCTGACTCCAAGGCCCAGCCGCCGCGCCAAATGGCAGCCCGGAGCCCTTGCCTGCTGAGCTGGTGAGAGGGACCCGAAGGCGCGCCTATCTGACGGCGCCTGCCCGGCTCAAGAGGGAAGCCCGGCGACGGCAGGCAGCTCAGGGACGAACGCGGAGGAAGGAGGGTGCGGCCGAGTCGGAGTGTTCAAGGTGAGCCCCAGCGCTCCTGGCTGCCGCCTGGATCAACGGGCAATCAAAGAGGGTGGATTCTGGGTCACGATGGGCGTCGGTCCTCGCTGGTCCCGTAGAGCGCACTTGCGCGCTCTCTCTTCTTCTCCCACGGGGGTCACCCACTCCCGGATCTCTTCTATGGGCCACCTCAACCTCTCCGTCAGCGCACTCCTGCTCTGCACACTCTCAACTCTGACCGCCCCGGCCGCAGCCCAGGGATTCGGAGCCGACCAGACGATCACCACGTCTCAGGACTTTCCGACGAGCGTCCATGCCGTCGACCTTGATGGCGATGGAGATCTCGACGTCGTCAGCGCGAGCGCCAACGACGCGACCATCGCCTGGTACTCCAACCTTGGCGGCGGACTGTTCTCTTCCCCACTGACCATCGACGCATCGGCGAATGGAGCTCGCTGGGTCACCAGCGCGGACCTCGACGCCGATGGTGACATCGACATCGTCGCTGCGATCGAATTCCTGAACGAGGTCGCCTGGTACGAGAACCTCGGCAACGGGCTCTTCGGCAGCCGGAGCATCATCTCCACCAACGTGAACCGGCCCAAGGCCGTGGATGTTGGCGACGTGGACGGTAACGGCACGATCGATGTCGTCTTTGCGAGCGAACTCGATAACCGGGTCGCGTGGGGGCCGAACCTGGGCGGAGGAGTCTTTGGCTCTCCCCAGGACATCAGCTCTAGCGGGCTCGCGCCGGTCACCGTTCGCTGCGCAGACCTCAACGCCGACGGCCACCTGGACGTCATCAGCGGCAACAGCCTGGACAACGCGGTGGTCTGGTACGAGAACTCCGGCGCCGGCGGCTTCAACTCCGGAGCCACCATCACCTCCGCCGCAGCCAACGTGCGTTCCGTGGACGCTGCCGACCTCGACGGCGACGGCGACCTCGACGTCCTCTCTGCGAGCTTCGAGGACGACAAGATCTGCTGGTACGAGAACCTCAGCGGCTCCTTCAGCGGTACTCAGCTGGTGCTGACGAGCTCTGCAGACGGAGCTCGCTCCGTCCACGCCGCAGACATGGACGCCGACGGTGACGTGGACGTACTCGCCGCAAGCGTCTTTGACGACACCTTCCAGTGGTTCGAGAACACTGGCGCGGGCTTCTCCGCCGGGCAGATCATCTCGCTCGCGGCGGACGGCCCCGTCGTCGCCAGCGCGGGCGACCTCGATGGAAACGGCGCGGCCGACGCGCTGGTAGCGAGTCGATTCGATCGAACGTTGCGCTGGTTCCCCAGCACCGGTTTTGTTGACTGCAACCTCAACGGCCTCGCGGACCCCTTTGAGATCTCGACGGGGCTTGAGTCCGACTGTGATGGCGATGGCGTGCTTGACGCGTGCCAGATCAGCGCAGACCCGTCTCTCGACGCCAACACCAACGGCGTCCTGGACTCGTGCGATCTGACCATTGGCACCTCCTATTGTGGCCCCGCCGTCCCCAACTCGACCGGGCGTTCAGGTGAGCTCCGCGTCTTTGGCTCCGACACCGTCTTCCTGAACGACGTCCAGATCGCAGGAGCGCAGCTTCCGGTTCAGGCCTTCGGGTTCTTCATCACATCGCAAACCCAGGGGTACGTCCCGGTCGTCAACAACAGCCAGGGAGCACTCTGTGTGCAGGGAGCTGTGGGGCGCTTCGTCGGTCCGGGGCAGATACAGAGCTCGGGGAGTGCCGGTGTGATGTACCTCGACATCAACCTGAACGCCCAGCCGACTCCGACGGGGCTGGTCTCGGTTCAGCCCGGAGAGACCTGGAACTTCCAGCTTTGGCATCGTGACGCCGTCGCCGGGCAGACCACCTCCAACTTCACGGACGCCGTGGCGGTCTCGTTCCTCTAGGACCGGGCACCCGCACGGGCTGGCCTGGACGCGTTCAAGCCAGCCTGTGCCGGGCGCATGCGTGATGCGGCGGCGGCCGCGTGACCGATGACCTCGGGCTCACGCTGTATCGAGCGGCGTCATGAGCCCGTGGCCCGGGGTCGCCCTCCCCCAACTCCACGGCCGGGAGGCCTGAGGCGTCGAGGGCTGCCTGGGGGTGCGTCAGCGCGATAGCGCGGAGCGAACGGCGCTCCGGGGCAGCCTGGCGTTGAAGGCAGGGGGCCGGCTGCTCATCACGCGGCCTTCCCTGGAACGCAGGACGTCGCGCAGGGCCGAGGGCGGCTGCGCGACGTTGGGGCAGCGCTGCGCTGGCTACTGGAAGGTGACGAAGACCGCGTCCGTGAGGTTCGAGGTGATGGTCGGGTTCATGTCCCGGTACCAGGCCTGGAAGTACCACGTCTCTCCGGGCTGAACCGCGACCGGACCGGTCGGCTGGGTCATGGCAGCGAGGTCAACGGTCCCGCTGAAGGTGCCGGCCGCGCCGGAGGTGAGGATGCCGCCTCCAACCCCGCGGCCGATGCTGCCTCCGACGCAGAGGACGCCCTGGCAGTTGGGAGGAAACGGATGGAAGACTCGTGTCCTCGAGACGAAGAAGAACCCCGCCGAGTGCGGAGGGAGGTGTCGAGCGGTGATTGAGAGGTCCGCCTCGGCGACCTTCGGCGAGCCGAGCATCCCGATGTTGGCACTAGCGCCGATCGAGTTCTCCAGGCCATCCGAGCAGTAGCTGGTGCCGATCACCTCGCACTCATCGAGGATGCCGTCGGCGTCGAGGTCGAGGGTGGGGTCTAGCTCTCGCTCGATGGCGTCGCTGATGCCATTGGCGTTGCAGTCCAGCTGGTTGAGCAGGTTCTGGTACCAGGCGATCTTGTTGTCCCCAGCGCTCGCCGAGATGACGTCGATGTCGAGGTCACCGTCCAGGTCTGCCGCGAACACCGCTCGACCGTTGAGGGCCTCGTCGGAGATCACGTTCGCGCCGCTGAAGGCCCCGCCCCCGAGGTTCTCGAACCAGGCCACGCGGTTGTCCGCGCGCCCGAGCGCGATCACATCGGCGTCGCCGTCGTTGTCCAGGTCCGCGGTGTAGGCGGAGCCGGGCCCGTCGAGGTCCGTGGCGATGTAGGCAGGGGCGTCGAAGCTGCCGCCGCCGAGGTTCTTGTACCAGGCCAGCCGGTCGTCCCAGGAGCTCGCCACGAGCACGTCCACGCGGAAGTCCCCGTCCACGTCCGTGGGGAAGATGGAGAGCACGCCGTCCGCCTCGGTGGTGATGACCTGCTTGGGTCCAAAGGTGCCTCCGCCGAAGTTCCTCCACCATGCGACGGTGTCGTCGATGAAGCTGCCGGCGATGATCTCCTCGAAGCCGTCGCCGTTCAGGTCGGCGGTGTAGACCGAGATGGCGCCCTCGCAGTCGGTGGCGATCGGTATCCGGGGTCCGAAGCTCCCACCGCCGAGGTTCTCGAACCAGGCGATGGTGTTGTCCATGGCGCTCGCGGCGACGAGATCAAGGTCGGCGTCACCGTCAAGGTCCACTGCGTGGACGGAGCGAGCGCTGTCGGCGGTGTCCGTCAGGACCACGGCCGGGCCGAACTGGCCGCCGCCGAGGTTCTCGTACCAGGCCACCGTGTCATCCAACGCGCTTGCCGAGACCACGTCGAGGTCGCCGTCGTTGTCAAAGTCCGCCGCCTCGACCCACTGTGCGCCGTCTGCGTTGGCATTGATGACGTTTCGGGGCGAGAACACCCCGCCGCCGAGGTTCTCGTACCAGGCGATCGTGTCGTCGGCGCGACTCGCGGTGAGGAGGTCGACGATGCCATCACCGTTCAGGTCCGCCGCGAATACGTCGCGCGCGCTGGCGGCCTCGGCCTCCACCATGGTTGTGTCACCAAAGCTGGTCTGAGCAAGTCCCGGGGCGGCGAACGTGAGGGCGACCGCGGGCAGAATCGCGATGGAGGTCTTGAGGAGTTGGTTCATATCGAGGCAGCGGCAGGGGGCAAACGCGGGTCAGCGCTAATCGATGTAGGTGTCGACACCTAAGGGTATACACTTACCCCGACGGCCTCAGGGAGGACATTTGTGTGTCGACACTGCGATCTGGCCCCTAAGGCGCCTCGCTCCATCGGGTTAGCTGCGCAACATTCAGCCCCGGTTGCTCTCAGACTGAGCCCGAGTCGGCCCCCCCCTCTCTCCCTCCCGCAGCGGGGCCACAGGTCCAGATCGAGGCCGTTCCGGGCCCCAAGCCTTGGTCTCCGGGTGTGCCCCGGGTCGTAGAGGAGGCGTCGGCTAGCGGTCGCGGTCTGACTGGGCGGTCTTCGGCCGGAACCCGGCGTGCCCCCACCGCAGCAGTTGCGGGTGAAGAAGTTGCCTTCTAGTCTCGGCATGGCGCGGCGCGGCGTCTCCGGTCCCTGCCCTGGCCGTGCCCTGGCCGTGCCCCGTCCGTCGCCCTGATCCCCCCTTCGCTCCAAGGCCCCGCTGCCTCGCCGAAGGGCCGCTTGGACCCGTTGCCCGCGGGAGAACCACCATGTCCATCACTCTCTTGGCCCTCGGGCTCCTCTCGCCCCCCGCGGCTCCCGCCTCGCTCGACGCCAGCTGGTGGAACACATGGGGCACTCTGATCTCATGCAACGGGGTGCTCCATCTGGAGTACATCACCGGAAGCGGCCCGATCGTTGTCGAACTCGCCTTCACCGCGTCCTTCCAGGAGGGGGATCAGGTGTACGTGATCGGTGTTGGAGGCAGCGGGGGGACGACCCTGTGCAGTCCTGAGCGAGTGGACTACATGACCATCAGCGACTTCGAGCCGATCGTCGCGACCTGTCCATGTACCCCCGCGATCTCCTGTAGCGGAACCGGCGCGCCCTATGGCTGCCCGAACTCCACCGGACAGGGGGGCCTGCTCGGATACGACGGCGCCCCGACAGTCGGCTCGTCGTTCTTTCGGCTCGACCTCTACGCTAGCCGCTTGCCGGCCGGCAGTCTCGGCCTCGTCTTCATGGGGAACGCGGGGGCTCCGCCTTCGACCATGGGGGACGGCCTCCTCTGCCTGGGCGGGCCGGTCCTGCAGCGCTTTCCACCGCGGGTGGCCGACGCCTCAGGTCGACTCGCCGAGCTCGACGTCTCCGGGACGAGCGCTGGCTTCCACCCCTCGGCGCGAATCGTGATCGGGTCCACCTGGCACTTCCAGTGCGCCTACAGGGACCTGAACGGCCCCTGCGGCGGCGGGTTCAACCTGACGAATGGGCTGCAGGTGACGTTCCTTCGCTGAGGGGCGCCCGCCGAATCGCTGCCCCTTGGGAAGGCCTCGCTGAAGCCTTCTCGTTGGACTGGACCCCGCCGGCTGGATCCCGCTGATTAGACCCAGCTGATTGGACTCAGCCGTGTGGACCCAGCTGATTGGACCCAGCCGATTGGACCCGGCTGTGTGGACCCAGCCGTGTGGACCCAGCCGTGGGGAAGCGGCGCACGCCCGATCGTCGCCCACCTGCTCCACAACCCTGTCGCCTGGACCGCTGATCCGCCGAGGGGTGATGCTCTGGCCCCCTGCGGGGCCTCGCCTGCACCATGGATCTGGCGTCGGGGCGAAGGGGCCTTCCCAATCGACGCCGGCGCAGCATCAAGGCCACCTGGAGGCCCGGTCGCGCGGCCGGGCCTCCAGGCGAGGCCTCCTCCCGCGAGGGTCCCCTCCAGCGAGGGCATCGCCCCACGCCGAGGCGGGTCAAGCACCCTTCGGCGGTTGACCGTGGAAGGCTCGAGCCGCCGGAGCGGGGTTGCCCACCAGCTTGCGCAGGAGTGTGACCTGACCCACATGGTGGAGCGCGTCGGCCCAGGGACCGTTGATCAGGTAGCCCGCGCCAAAGACGGGCTCAGGGGCGCCGGCCAACAGCGTGGCCTCCGCCAGGGCGCGAGGGTCCCGGCGGATGACCCCGATGGTGGCGCTGAGATCCTCGAGGATCTCGAGGTACGCCAGCGGATGACGGTTGTCCGTGACGTTCCCAGGCCAGCTTGCCTGGCCGTTCTCCACGGCGCTGCGGCCCCATCGCACCAGTGCGGTGAGGTGCGCGAGTTGATCCCCGATGGACCAGGCGCCTGGGACTGGCTTCGCGTCGCAGTCCGCCTCGGCGAGGCCCTCACAGGCCCAACGGAGCCGGAAGCCGAGGCCCTGAAGGAGCCGGACGACACCCTCGACACCGTCGGTCGGGTTACTCGGAGCGGGAAGAGAATCGAACGGAGTCGTGACCATCACGAGTCGGGGCAACGGGAATCAGAGCGGCGAGCGGGCGGGCAGGCGGTGAAGGCCTTGAGCCCCAAGAAAGGGGCCGCCGGCCCACCCAAGATGCCACCGGCCCGAGACGAGTACAGCCACCCAGCTTCCCCACAAAGGTCTGGGGTCTTCCCCCCCCCGATCGGCCGTAGCTTCCGCACCTCTCCGTCAGCCACGACGCGTTCGTTCCCCTGTGAAGGTCAACCCTTGCAGCTCAGCGGGGCTCGGCGGATTCCCCACTCGCGGGAGCAACCGTGAACCCAGGTCGGCGTGCTCGCCCCGGCGTCGCCTCCGCGCGATGCCGTCGTGCCCCGCCGGCCCGGGCGCTCCCCCCAAGCCTCGACCCAGCGAGGGCTCAGCGGACCTTCCCTGGGCCGCCCATCTCCCGTCCCTTTTGTCCCCCTTCACCCCCCAGCGAGCCCCTGCTCCGCCATGTCGCAGCTCGGATCGCTGATCGACTGCCTTCAGCGCCGCGGCTGGTCCGTCAGGGGGCGTCCGAATCGCTGGAGAGTTTGGACAGCTCGATTCGGAGGGCCTCCACATCCTCGGCCTCCAGCGGGGGCGGGTAGTGGTGCCAGGCCGCTCCGTTGAGCATGTCGCTTCGACCCCGTTCGAACAGCGCGGTCATGTGGACCGGATCGAACGGCTCGGACGGCTCGACGTCGAAGTCGAAGGGAATCCACGCGAGCTGGAAGTCGAATCCGTCTCGGAGCGCGGTCATCCAGATCCGATAGAGGTCCCCGATCCCGTTACTTCGAATCAAGCCAGAGATCGACCGACCCGTGATCTCGAAGAGCTTCCTCCCCACCTGCTCGTGCCGAAAGACCAGCGGCGCATTGCGGATCACCCAGACCGTCGGCGAGCCCTCGCTGCTCGCCTCGAAGAGGCCCGAGTCTCGGAGCCGGAGCGCGGCCGGATAGGTGAAGACCTGGGCAGAGATGCCTCCGTCGACGTGCATCTCGTCGTACTCACGACCGTCCGGGGTCACGACATCGATCATCACCGGCGGGAAGATGCCCGGAATTGACGCGGAAGCGAAGATGATGTCGAGAGCGAGCTCACGGCCGCCTGGGATGTTCTCCGCGGCGATGGCGCTCAAGCACCAGTAGGTCGCCTCCATGCGGTCGAGGTTCGTGGTTCCGACGTAGAGGCGCCTCCCCTTCAGGTGCTCCTCCCCCATCTGCCGGAAGGCCTCTTCATCAAAGTGAGTGGCGACGAGCGCCCGGAGGCCGTCCGGATCGGCCAGTGCGTCGCCGGTCAGGCCCTTGAGCAGCCCACGCTCGGTGACGAGCTCGCTGGTGCTGAGGGTGGTGTAGCAGGCCTTGATATCCTCGTCGTAGTCAGCCCCGAGGAAAGCGAACGGTGCGGTGAGCGCCCCGGTCGAGACCCCCGTGACCACGTTGAACATCGGGCGGGTCCCAAGCTCGGACCAGCCGGAGAGGAGCCCGCCGCCGTACGCGCCGTTCTCGCCCCCCCCGGAGATGGCGAGCACCGTGATCGGCGCCTGGTCTAGCCCGCTCGCGCGCATCTGATCCAAGAGGAGTGCCATGCGTTTCTGCACGGCGGGGTCATCGGCCCCGACCTCGCCGGTGATTCGCCAGGACTCCATGCCAAGGGGGTGCACGTCACGGATGTCCTCGTACGGCACAGGCCTGCGCTTGGGCGACGAGCAGCCGACGGCGAGCGCAGCGAGAACGAGAACAGCCAGGGATGCGGCAATCGACGGGGTCCGAGGCATTGGATCTTGGTGGATGCTTGGTAGATGAGGGTTGCGAGCTCGCGCAGACACGCCCGGGCTCAACCGGACGCAGCGCGGAGACGTTATCCCTCGCACCCGCGTCGTGTCGAGGCCCAGCGAGGGCAGCGCGCAGCCAGATCGCCGCCCGGAGCCGCCCTGCTTTGACCCCCGACGAGCCCACGCTCCGCCAGGTCGTCGCCTTGGGTCACGCTTCGGCCGGCGACGTCGCGCCCCCGGGCGTCTCGGATCCAGTTGGGCCACGGGATGTCGTGGCCGATGCTGCGCCTCGCCGGCATGCGCATCGATCCCCTGGGCGCCGCGCGCTTCACGACCAGCTTCGGCACCCGGGGGGGGTCCTCTCGGCGCTGATCGACGGGGACATGGAGGGGACCCCCGGCGCGGAGGCCCAGCTCCCTGGCGGCGCCCGGGTCGTTCGCGCCCGCATCACCCACGCCCCAGTGGGCCCCTGGGCGGGCGTGGAGGGCGCGCACGCCGAGATGTGGATAACTCCAAGGCGAGCCCAAGGTCCGTACCCCGAATCACTGAATTTCCAACCA
>CAJQPT010000328.1 GCA_905480285.1 uncultured bacterium | reverse complement strand
GCGAGAAGCGACGCCGTAGGAGCGAATGTCGGCCCGCATGCGCTCGGAGATACCGAGGCCGGCGGCGTCGTCAGACGCGCTGGAGATACGCAGGCCCGAGGAGAGGCGAGCGAAGTTACCGCCCAGTTGGGCGCTGCTGTTAAAGAGGTTGCGTTGCGCGTTCATTGACGCAACGTTGGTGTTGACGCGAAGTCCCATTCGATTTTCTCAGTTGTCGGATATGGAGTCGAGGTGCGAACGATTCCTTGCCTTGACTGATCGCTACCTAGGCCCTCCCTTCCACCGCTGGAGTCCCTGCCGTTCACGAACAGAGTTCCAACGAGCTCCAGGTTTGGGCGCGTTCAGTCTTGGCGGGCACTCACGTTCTGTCGGGAACTACGCGCTCTCTCGAGCCGCAGGTCCACTCCCCCGGAATTGCACGCCGGGGGAGCTGACCGAAGCGAGTGGTTCAGATCATCCCAGGAGCGACAGCGCGAGCTGCGGCTGGGAGTTGGCCTGCTGCAAGATCGACGTGGACGCCTGCTGCAGGATGGAGTTGCGGGTCAGATCAGCCGTTTCCATGGCGACATCCACGTCGCGGATTCGGCTCTCTGCTGCGCTGGTGTTCTCGCGGACGTTCGAGAGCGAACGGAGCGTGCTGTCCAGGCGGTTCTGCTGCGCGCCGAGGACACCTCGGGCGTTGTTCACCGAGTCGATGGCGTTGTCGAGCGTCGTGAGCATCGTCGTGGCGCTGCCCAGGGTGCTGATCGAACTGGCGGTCAGGCTGAGCGTGCTCGTTGAGACATCGGCGGGGCTCAACGAGATCGTGTCGTCCGCGGTGTTGTTGATCCCGACCTGGATCGAGATCGAGGTCGCGGTGCCGTCGAGCAGATCGACGCCGTTGAATTGCGTGGTCTCGGAGATCCGGTCGACCTCGCCCACGAGCTGCTGGAACTCGCCGTCGAGAGTCGAGCGGTCGGTGGCGCTGAGCGTGCCGTTTGCTGACTGCATGGACAGCTCACGCATCCGGCCAAGGATGTTGCTGACCTCATTGAGGGCGCCTTCGGCGGTCTGGACGAGCGAGATGCCGTCCTGGGCGTTACGCCTCGCCACCGAGTAGGACCGGATGTCAGCCCGCATGCGCTCGGAGATGCCGAGGCCGGCGGCGTCGTCCGCCGCGCTCGAGATGCGCAGGCCGGAGGAGAGCCTGGCGAAGTTGCCGCCGAGTTGCTGGCTGGAGTTGAACAGGTTCCGCTGCGCGTTCATTGACGCAACGTTGGTGTTGACGCGAAGTCCCATGGTGTATTGCTTGGTTGCTTGGTTGCTTGGTTGCTTGGAGGTTGTGAACTGACAAGAGACGACCGGTGCCAGGTTGCTTCAGCGGCGGGACCAGCCAGAGCGAGCCGAGCCGTTCACGAGCTCGGGACTCCGACCGGGCGCGCTGAAGGCGCCAGTCGTTGTGCGGTGTCGCCCTGGGCGGCGCCTCAGACACGTGGGTCTCGAGGGCGCGCCTGCAGCCAGCTGCTGGGCAGCGACTGCGGAGGGCGTAGGTTTGGTTTCAGAGAGCGAACCTGACGTGGGTGCCAGGCGCGGCGCGGTTCGACGGCGAGAGGAATAGGGGGGGAGACCCTTGGGAGATCTCCCCCCCACTCAGCGAATCGAGCCCGAAGGCCGCTTCTTTTTCGTTGTGACTCTGGCGGGGCTGATCAGCCCTGGAGGAGAGAGAGCGCGATCTGCGGCTGGACGTTGGCCTGCTGGAGGATCGAGGTGGCAGCCTGCTGCATGATCGAGTTACGGGTGAGGTCCGCGGTCTCCATGGCGACGTCGACGTCGCGGATGCGGCTCTCGGATGCAGAGAGGTTCTCGCGCTGCACCTGAATGCTGCGCAGCGAACTCTCCATCCTGTTCTGTTGTGCCCCGAGGATCCCTCGAGCGTCGTTGACCGCGCCGATGGCGGTGTCGATGCTCGCAAGGGCCGATTGGGCGCCAGTGATCGAGTTGAGGTCAGCCGCCGCGATGGACAGCTGGGATGTCGAGGTCGAATCAAGGGTGACGCTGATGACGTCGTTGGTGAGGCTGTTGCCGATGCCCACCTGGATCGGGATGCCTGTCGAGGCAGACCCATCGAGGAGGTTGATCCCGTTGAACTGCGTGGTGTTCGAGATCCGGTTGACCTCGTCCTTCAGCTGGTCGAATTCGTTGTCAAGGGTCGCTCGATCGCTAGCGCTGAGCGTCCCGTTGGCGCTCTGCATGGTGAGCTCGCGCATCCGGGTCAGGATGCCGCTCACCTCACCAAGGGCGCCTTCTGCGGTCTGAGCGAGGGACACTCCGTCCATCGCGTTGCGGCCTGCCACGGCGTAGGACTTGATTTGCGAGCGCATGCGCTCGGAGATGGCCAGTCCGGCGGCGTCGTCTGCCGCGGTGGCAATTCGAAGACCGGAAGCGAGCCGGGAGAAGTTGCCTTGAAGGCGGCTCGAGGAGACGCTCAGATTTCGCTGAGCGGTCATCGATGCGATGTTGGTGTTGACTCGAAGTCCCAAAGTTCCGAGAGGGGTTGAAGCTGGCGGCAGGCGGAGATTGCTGAGTTGCGTCCCACTGGCGGCGGTTGCCGGTCGCGGGGCACACTGGGGTTCTCGGAGGGAGGGCGAATCAGTGAAGCGGCCGGCTTGAATTCCCGGCCTCAGCGAGGCCCGATCGGCCGTTCACGGGCGACCAGCGGCGATGTCGGGAAATCGTTTCCACCCTGAAACTCCTCGGCTCGGCGTGCAGATCTCCCGCCCGCAGGACACAGGCAGGCTGGCGCGGTGGATTTAGCCGCCACTCCTTCTCTACAGTCGGGCCGTGGCGCACATCCTGATCGCTGACGATGAGCCGGGGATCCGGACCGGGCTGGTGGCCATCTGCATGGCCGGCGGCCACCGGACTAGTGAGGCCGCGACCGGAGCCGAGACGCTTCGAGTGGCCGCACGAGAGCGCCCGGACCTGGTCCTCCTGGATCTCCGCATGCCCGAGGGGGATGGGCTTGAGGTGCTCCCCAAGCTCGCCGCCATGGAAGACGCCCCAGCGGTGGTCATCCTGTCCGGCTTCGCCGACGTCAGGACTGCCGTCCAAGCCATGCGCCTCGGCGCCGCGACGGTCCTCGAGAAGCCCGTGGACCCCCCCGGGCTGCGTGAGGTCCTCGAGCGGACCCTGGGCGCGCGCGGGATCAGAGAGGAGCGGGATCGGCTCAGAGAAGAGGTCGCGTTGCTACGGGCGGGGCCGATCGTGGGTCACTCCGGGGCGATCAAGAGGGTCATCGAACACGTGGAGCGAGTCGCCGCCACCCCGCGCAGCACCGCCCTGATCACTGGCGAGTCGGGGGTCGGCAAGGAGCTGGTCGCCCGCGCCGTGCACGAGCGGAGCAACCGCGCGGAAGGCCCCTTCATCGCCCTGAACTGCGCCGCGCTTGCGGAGGGGCTCCTCGAGGCCGAGCTGTTCGGCTATGAGCCCGGGGCCTTCACGGGCGGGGACCCCAAGGGTCGAGATGGCCTGATCAGCGCGGCCAAGGGCGGAACCCTCTTCCTCGATGAGCTCGGCGAGCTCGATCTCGGGCTCCAGGCAAAGCTCCTCAGGGTCCTCCAGGAACGCTCATTTAGGCGAGTCGGAGGCACCCTCGACCTCACCATGGACGCCCGGGTGGTCGCCTCGACCAACCGCGACCTCGCCAGCATGGTCGAAGACGGCGAATTCAGAGAGGACCTCTTCTACAGGCTCAATGTGTTCTCGATCGTCGTCCCGCCGCTCCGAGAGCGGACCGAGGACATCGCCGCCCTGGCCGCTCACTTCCTGGGCCAGTTCGCCGAGGAACTGGGCCGCCCATATATAGGGTTCAGCGACGGGGCGCTGGCACGCCTCGAGGCCCACGGCTGGCCTGGGAACATCCGCGAGCTCCGGAACACCGTCGAGCGCGCCGCCATCATGACCAGCGGAGGGGAGGTGGAGGCGCGCTCGGTATCCCTGGCCGAGGGGGCGGAGGCCGGCGGAAGAGGCCAAGCCGGCTGGTCCCCCGAGGCGCTGCCGGAGGATCAGCTCTCCCTGGACCGCATGGAGGCCGCGCTGATCCGACGGGCGCTCGACGTGACGAGGGGTAATAAGGGTCGAGCGGCGCGCGCCCTTGGGATCCACCGCTCCACTCTCTACAAGAAACTCGAGGCCTACGACATCGAGGCCTGAGCCCAACCTGGGCCCAACCTGGGCTGATCTTGGGACCGAGCTGTCGCGTCGTGCGACACCACCACCGGAGCGCGACGGCGCTCCATTGAACGTCAGCGGGGGAGGTGTCGCGATCGGCGACACGGTGCCGCGAGAAGCGACACTTTCGGCCCCATCGCAAGGGGTCTGAAGGACGTTCCCGATCCGGAAAAACCTTCCGGAAAACAGTGCCTGGGCCATCAAGGGATCGGTCGGGGCGGGTCGACAACCACGCCTGGCACCGGTCTTGCGCCGCTGCCCGTGGAACGACCCATGGATCGACAGCACCAACAACAAGACGCAGCCTCCGCAGCCCGCTCCTCCAACCGGCGCGGCAGCGATCCGCTGACGCTCCAGGCAGGACGGCAACTGCGCTGGCCTCTGGGCGCGCTCCGCACTCTCCTCGAGGGCCGCCGCGGCGCAGGCCTCGAGGCCGCGGAGCGCGAGTTCACCGAGCGAGCCATCGCCGAGCTGCTTCGCGCAGAGCGCGCAGCGACCGACCTTGTTCGGTGGTCCGCCCCCCGGGAGCTCCGGCCGACGACCTGCAAGCTCTCGCAGCTCGCCTTCAGCCTGTCGAGCGCCCTCGATCGGCCTCAGCGTCGCCGCTGCCGATTCGTCATCGAGGACGGCAACTCATCTGTCCTGACGGACGGCAGCATCCTCGTCGAGGGGGTCTCAAGGGTCATCGAACTCGCCCTCGAGTCCTCCGATGCCATCGATGATGAGCTCATGGTCCACACCCACGCCGACGAGCAGTGGGCCACCATCAGCCTCATCAACGCAGGCTCGCAGCACGAGATCCGCTCGGCTCAACACCTCGCCGAGTCGATCCTCCAGAGAGACCTCGTCGCCCTCGGCGGCCGGGTCTCCCTCCGCAACGCCAGCGACCGCCGCTGCGTCGTGCTCTCCCTCCCCAGGGGAGGCGGGGGCCGGACCCTCTCCCAGCGGGCTGCCCAGCCCTGCCTCGTCCAGGTCGGAGGTGCCGCGTGACCAGCGCAGAGATCACCGCGACGGACAGCCTGACGGTCCTCCTCGCCATGGAGGACCAGACGGTCAGCTACGCCTTCGCGAGCCTCCTCGAGGCCAACGACCTCCAGGCCGCCACCGCCGACTGCTACGCCGACGCGTTGGCCCTC
Source organism: uncultured bacterium (assembly GCA_905480285.1). Taxonomy (GTDB): domain Bacteria; phylum Planctomycetota; class UBA1135; order UBA1135; genus Saltatorellus. The sequence goes on along the minus strand of CAJQPT010000328.1, from coordinate 16,318 downwards.
GCCGGGTGCGATGTCGTCGTCGCCGAGTTCGGTGGCCCCGCAGGATCCCTCGACGGCCTCGAGCTGGTGGAGCGCATCCGCGCCGCTGGCCTCGACCCCTACATCGTCCTCGTCGGCATCAACCCGAGCCACGCTGACTACCGCCGCGCGATCCGCCTCGGCGTCCATGACCTCCTGGAGCGCCCCTTGCTCCCCGAGCAGCTCATCGCTGCGGTCGAGGGTGCAGCCGGCACCGCCGGCGAGGTCGACGGAGAGTCGGACGAGCGGGCGACCTTGGAGCTGATCCTCGCCGCTCATCCCCGCGCCGCCGAGGCCGCCGCGCGCGACCTCATCAGCTGGGCCGTCCGCTGCGACATCACGCCGGCAGCCCGCGCCCGCATCGGATCCGCCGTGGCCGAGATCGTGGCCAACAGCGTTGACGCCGGAGCCACGACCATCGAGGTCGAGGCCACCATGGGCGCTCGCGAGCTCCAGGTCGAGGTCCGAGACGACGGCCCTGGATTCGATACGGCCGCCGTCCTCGCCGAGGCGGGCGTCGACGCCGCGACCGGAATCGGTCGTACTCAGGCCCTCTGCGAGGAGCTTCAGGTCGCCTCCGAGATCGGCGCCGGGACGGCGGTACGCATTCGCTTCGGAGTCAGCGTCCTCGAGTTCGATGACCCCGACCGCATCGACCTGAGCGACCTCGACTTCCTCGCCCCCGGGACCTCGAAGGAGCTCCTGGCCACTCTCGAGGAAGACCCGAACGCACCCGTCATCCTGTCCCCAGCCCTGGCCGTTGTGGCGGGTCGGCTGCTCGCAGGACCCGACCCTCGCCGTGCGCTCCAGGCGGCGCTCTGGAGCTAGAAGACCATGAGCACCGCTGACCAAAACGACCGGGATGACCTCTTCGACTTCCCCGAGGCCTTCGGGGTGGACAGCTTCGGCTTTGAAGAGAAGCCGGAGTTCGCCCCTGGCGATATCGCCTCCACGCCGACGAACGGCTCCTCCGAGCTCTTTGGAGATGTCCTTGAGATTGACCCGGTCCCGAACCCTCCGCAGCCCGAGGGGATCAGCGATCTCGAGTACGACCTGTTCGACTTTGACTCGGCTTCGAACGCCCCGGCCCCCCAGACATCGGGTATCAGCCCCTTCGACACGGTGAGCGAGGGCCTCCGAGCCGACGATGCTCCCGAAGCTCCGTCGAGCATCGAGGTCGGATCCCCCGTCTTCCAGTCCGACCCCGAGCCCATCGCTGATTCCGCTGCTGGGTCGGCCCCTGAGCAGCCCGCCGCGGAGCAGGCCGCCGCGCTCGCCACCGAGCCCGCCGAGCAAGAGTCGAAGGAGGCGGTCGCCGCGACCGGTTCGATGTCTCTCCTTGGGGATCGAGGCCCGCGCATCACGCTGCCCGAGGACATGCCCGGCGCGTCCTCGTGGGAGCGTAACCGCTCCCTCCTGGCCCTCGTGGGCTGCTTCCTCCTCATCAACACCGGGATCTTCTTCCTCGCTCAGCAGGCCAGCGACCGGTTCAACCAGACCATCTCCGAGGCCACGGGCCTGATGGCCCAGGTCCTGCTCGATCAGCAGTCGCAGGACGCCCAGGCTGCCGCTCCGGCCAACGCTGAGCCGAGCGTCGAGCACGTCATCGAGCCCGACCCGACCCAGTCCGGCCCAAACCAGTCCGGCCCAAACCAGGCCGACCCGGCCCAGTCCGGCCCGGGGGAGCCCAACCCGGGGGAGCTCACGCAGCAGGGGCCCAAGCGGCTTGATCCCAAGGCCCTTGCCGCGGTCAAGGAGCCGGCTGTTGATCCCCTCGAGTACGACAACACCCACCAGCTTGGAGTCGCTCGCGCCAAGGCTCTCCTGGACCAAGGCAAGCCCGAGGAGGCTCGGATGCTCCTCAACTTCGTGCTGGCCAACCGCGACCGGGTCCCCATGCCCAACAGCCTTCGAGAGGAGATCGACTACCTGATCCCCTTCACCTACTTTGAGCAGGGCAGCCTGATCGCGCCGGAGGAAGCCCGATGATCTCGCGCATCCTGATCGCCGCAGCCTGCGCCCTCACGGTCACCGTGGCCCCTGCGCAGGACACGCCGCTCCCGCGCTCCACGGTCACCATCACTGATGGAGATGACGGCCCGCGGATCAACGTCAAGGCTGACCGGGTCTCCTTCAAGAGCCTGATGGCGAAGGTCGCCGTCGAGTGCGGCAGGACCGTCGAGGGGAGCGAGCTGATCAGCCGTGACCCCGAGGTCACCGCGCTGATGGAAGACGTGGATCTGCGCGAGGCGCTGCTCGTCATCTCAGGCTCGGTTGGCCTCCGCGCCACCCTCAGGGGTGAGACGCTGCTCGTCGCCGAGGACCTCGGCCCCTACCCGACGCGCAAGGAAGTCTACACCCGCGCAGAGTCCTGGTATCTGCGGGCCATGACGGCTGCCCCGAACAGCGTCCTGGCGCCGGGAGCCCTCTGGAACCGCGCCAAGATGTGGCAGCAGCTCCCCGGCGAGGGGCTCCAGTCAGGGCGGCTCTTCAGCCAGCTCTTCGAGAACTACAAGGAATCAGACCTCGCGCCCCGAGCGCGTATCGAGGCGAGCCGGTCCTACAGCGATGCTGGAGACTGGGGCGAGGCGGCCATGTGCCTCGAGCAGCTCCTGGCGAGCTCCTCGCCTCAGCCGATTCGGTCTCGCGCCCGCCGCCTCCTGGCCGAGGCCTACACCCACCAAGCCGACGCATCCAAGGACCCCAACTCGAGCCTCGAGTATGCCACCCGCGCTCACCTGCAGCTGGATGTGCTCGATACCGAGGACCGCACGATCACCGCCTCCGAGCGTCGTCGGCGGTACATCATCCGCAGTCGCGCCTTCTCGCTGACGGGCGAGCCCGCCGAGGCTCTCCGCTTCCTCGACCTCGCGCGCGCCAATGGGGTCAACTCCGACGCTGACCCTGAGGTCGCAGAGCTCCGGGCCCGCGCGTTCGAGTACGCAGGCCAGTATGAGCAAGCCGTTCGAGCGTGGCTGATGTACGCAGAGATGACGGAGGGCGCGCTCCGCGCCGACGCTCTCCTGCGCGCCGCAGAGGCCGCCCACACCGGCGGGTCTCACCTGACTGTGATCGCCATCGCGAAGCTCGCCGCCAACTCGGGTGAGGAGACCCTGGCTCTCAAGAACGTCGAGAACAAGGCCCTCGCCGCGCTCGACCTCCCCGCTCGTCACCTCGAGGCGTTCGACGACAACGATCGCCTTGACCGTGGCCGCCACCTGATCAACCGCGGCCTGTTCGCAGAGGCCGCCGAGGCCCTGCGGCCCATGTTCGATCGCCGCCAGATGCTGTCCTCGCCCGAGCTGCGGCTCGATGTCGGCCTGAACTACTCCCGCGCCCTCGCGAGGAGCGGACGGCTCACCACGGCCGTCTTCGTCCTGCGCAAGACCGCTCAGGAGCAGACCCACCCCTCGGACCGTCGCCGCGTCTACCTCGCCGCCTCGAACCTCTTCGAAGAAGCGGGCGAGCTCGACCTGGCCATCAAGGCGCTCGAAGGGCGCCTTTGAAGAGAGAAGTCCAGATGATGAAATCAATCGGAACCGTCCAACTCGCCCTCGCCACGGTCTTCGTGGTCCCCGCCGTCACCGGCCAGGACGAGAACGTCAACTCGCTGCAGTCCCAGCTCAGCGCCACGCTGAACTCCCTGGACTACCTCGCGGAACTCCGGGACCGCGCCGCGACCGGCGACCGGGCCGCCATCGGCGCGATCGTCTCGACGACCGAAGCGCCCCGTGACCCGCAGCGCGCTGGTGGGTCTTATCTCGAGTCCCTTCAAACCGACCTGGCTCGCCTGCGCTTCCAGCTGGATCGCCTCCTCGGGACCCCCTCCGAGGTCAAGGCCATCATGCAGCTCCCCGGCAGCGTCGTGCGATCCCTTGGCCTCGCTGGCGCGGCGGGAGAGCAGGGCAGCACCAGGACCGACCCGAAGGCCCCTATGAACGGCACCAGCGGGGGCACCACGGTCCCCCGCACGCCGGGCGCCGGCCCCCTCGCGCTGGCCGGATCTGAGGGCATGAGCCCGGCCATGCTCCAGCAGATCAACTCAGAGCTCCTTCCCCTGGACTCGGTCACCGATTCGGCCCGGCGCCGCGGCGCCGAATCCGTCGCCCTGGAGGGCGCGGACTACGTCGCGGCTCCGACCCGCCTCGGACGCCTGTACGTCCGCCGCGGCCGCGCAGCGGAGGCCGTCACGGTCCTCGAGACGGCGCCGAAGTCGCCGGCCCGGACGTACTGGCTCGCACGCGCCTACCAATCGCTCGAGCGCTACGAAGACGCCGCTGACCTCTACCGCTCACTGATCGCCGACCCCGACGCCGCGGACTTCCAGCGCCAGGCGGAACGCGACCTCAAGTTCGTCGACTTCAGCCGCGAGCTCCGCAATTCCGGCGGAACGTCCCGCTGAGTCGCGGCCGGATCCTCAACAACGCCAGCCACCAAGTCATGTCCTCCACCAGCCGACCCGCCCTCTCGCTCTCTCCCGAGATGAGCGTCGAAGATGCGATCGCTAGCTTCTCTGCCGTCCTCGAGGACCTGCAGGTGAGCCACGCGCGTCTCGAGGAGCGCGCGGCCCATGTTGAGGCCGAACTCTGCGCGGCCAACACGGAGCTTGCGGCCAAGGTCGAGGAGCTCGACGAGGTCAAGTGCCACCTTGAGTCCGTGCTCACGTCGATCCCCGCGGGCGTCGTCGTCTACGACGCGGAGGGTCAGGTCCAGGCGGCCAACCGCGCCGCCCTGGAGATCCTCGGTACCGAGGAGAACGAGATCATCGGCGCCACCCAGTGGAGCGGCCTCGCTGGCCGCGAGGCCGACGGAGAGCCCGTCGAGGTGCTCTGCTCGGACGGTGTCACCCGCGTTCTGGCGCACCGCTTCTCTGAGGTCACGCGGGGACAACAGGTCAGCGGCGCCGTCGAGGTGATCGAGGACCAGAGCGTCCTCGTCCGCACCCAGGAGCGCATGCACCGCCTCGACAAGACGGCCGCCCTCGGCACGATGGCCGGCGGCATCGCCCACGAGATCCGAAACCCCCTGCACGCGATCCAGGGCTTTGCTGAGCTCCTTGTGCGCGAGTCCGCTGGGGAGACCCGCGCCACTCACCTCGCCACGCGCGTCCGGGAGGGCGTGTTCGAGATCGAGGCCATCGTCTCCGGCATGCTCGGCATCACCGGCGACGGCGACCTCCACCTCGAGGAGTGTGACATCGCGGACCTCGTCAACGCGGCGTGCGGCGCTGCGTTGCGCCAGCGCAGCCAAGCGGATCGCTGGAGCATCGAGGTCAGCGTCGAGGCTGACGTCCTCATCGCGGACCGCATCAAGGTCCGCCAGGCCCTGCGCAACCTGATCGCCAACGCCTGCGACGTCCAGCCCGAAGGAGGCGCCGTGAGCGTCTCCGCCACGCCCACGACCTCCGGCGTTGAGTTCCGGGTGAGCGACGCGGGGCCCGGCCTCCGTCCACAAGACATCCACCGCCTCTGCGACCCCTTCTTCACGACCCGCGCCGAAGGCACCGGGCTCGGCCTCGCGCTCGTACAGCGCGTCGCCCAGCTCCACGCCGGTGCGTTCGAACCCGACGCTACCCCTGCTGCCCTGGGCGGAGCCTCCTTCGCCCTCACGATCCCGAGCCAACGAGCCTGATCTCCTTCTCCACATGACCCTCCAACGCATTCTGGTCGTCGACGACGAGTCCCTGGCACGCGAGTACCTGGGAGAGGCTGTCACAAGTCTCGGATACAGCGCCATCAGCGCCAACGAGGCCGCGGCCGCGCTGAACATGATCGAGCGAGAGCAGCCGGACGTCGTCCTCACCGACCTCCGCATGCCGGGCATCGACGGCGTCGAACTGACCCAGCGGATTCAAGAGCGCTGGCCAGACCTCCCGGTGATGCTCTGCACGGCGCACGCTACCGTCGAGTCAGCCGTCGCGGCCATGAAGTACGGCGCGCGCGACGTCCTCCTCAAGCCCATCTCCATCGACAGCCTCGACTTCGCTCTGAAGCGGCTGCAACGGGAGCAGAAGCTCGTCGAGGAGAACCGTTACCTCCGCGAGGAGGCCATGAGCGGCTCCCCTGACCAGATGGTGGCGGCCAGCCCGGCCATGGGAGACCTCCTTCACTCGGCCGCACGCGTCGCACGCTCGAAGGGCACCGTGCTCATCACCGGCGCCAGCGGCACTGGGAAGGAACGGGTCGCGAGCTTCATCCACGCCGCCTCGGAGCGGGCCGAGCAACCCTTCATCCGGGTGAACTGCGCCGCTCTCTCCGAGCAGCTCCTCGAGTCCGAGCTGTTCGGTCACGAGCGAGGCGCATTCACCGGCGCCGACAAGCAGCGCCTCGGTCGCTTCGAGCTCGCCGACGGCGGGACGCTGCTCCTGGACGAGGTCGGGGAGATCTCCGCCGCAATGCAGGCCAAGCTCCTCCGCGTGCTCCAGGAAGACGAGTTCGAGCGGGTTGGCGGTCAGAAGACCCTCAAGGTCAACGTGCGCGTGGTCGCCTCGACCAACCGAGACCTCGCCCTCGAGGTCGCTGAGGGGCGGTTCCGCGAGGACCTCTACTACAGGCTGCACGTCCTCCCCCTCCACATCGCCCCGCTCAACGAGCGCCCGGAGGACATCATGCCCCTGGCCGAGCGCTTCGCGGAGGTCTACGCCAAGCAGAACGGCCTCCCCACCCCCGAGGTCACCGCTGAGGCCGCCGAGCGGCTCAGCAGCTGGGGCTGGCCCGGCAACGTCCGCGAGCTCGAGAACGTCATCCAACGGGCCGTCATCCTCGGCGCCTGCGACGAGGGTGCAGCCTCCATCGGGGCAGAGGACCTCGTATTCGGCCCCCACAAATCGACCAGCGCGAGAGGCGGCGAAATTGACCTCGACCTTGAGCACCCCGCCTTCCAGGAGGCCATCGCCAACGAGTCCATGGCCGACGTCGAGCGGATCGCAATCCTCTCGACCCTCGAGCGCACCGGCGGCAACAAGACCGAGGCCGCGCGCCGGCTGGGCGTCACCGCCCGCACGCTCTCCAACAAGATGAAGATCTGGCGTCACGCCGGCCTGCTTGGCTGAGGTTCAAGGCATGACGATCCGACCCAAAGGCGCCGACATGCTCGTTCGGCTGATGTCTGCCGCGACGACGCGGCGTGACGTCTTGGCCAACAACATCGCGAGCCAGAACCTCCCCGGCTACCAACGCCAGGACGTTCAGTTCGAGAAGCTCCTCTTCGAGGAGATGCAGAAGGGTGGAGACGTCAATCACCTCAAGGACCTGAAGCCAAAGATCGTCACCGACACGGACACACCCGGACGCGCCGACGGCAACAACGTCTCGGCCGAACAAGAGGCGAGCCTCGTCACCGAGAACCGCATCCGCTACGAGCTCTACGCCACCATTCTTCGCAGCCAACAGTCACTCGTGAGCCAGGCCATCATCCACGACCGCTGATCATGAACGTCAACGACACAAGCCAGGGGCGCCCCCTCAACGCGGTCTTCCGCGGGATGCGCATTGCGACCTCCTCGCTCACCGCAGAGCGCGAGCGCGTCGACACGATTGCGAAGAACATCGCCAACGCCCGGACAACCTTGGACCCCGAGACCGGGCTCCCCTACCGGCGGGAGGAGGTCTCCTTCGCTCCGATCATGGAGCGCGTTGCCGGCGCGCCGGACCGCTTCGTCGGCATCCGCGTCGACGAGATCATCAAGGACCAGTCGCCCTTCGAAGAGGTCTTCGACCCCGGACACCCCGACGCCGATGAGCGCGGCGTCGTGCTCTATCCGAACGTCAACACGATGAAGGAGATGGCCGACCTGGTGACGGCGGTCCGCTCCTACGAGGCGAATCTCTCGGTGCAAGAGAACTTCGAGCGGATGGCCGATCGGGCTCTTCGCCTCGCCGACTGATCCAAAGTACACGGCGGCTGAATCATGACCAACCTGCAGATCGGAGGAGGCAACGCTTACGAGCGTATGGCGCAGCTGAAGCGCCAGATGAGCCAGGCCTCCAAGCCGGAAGGCTCGACTCCCAACGGGGCTTCATTCCCCGCCATCTCGCCGGAAGCGGCGAGCTCCACGAGCGTCGAGAGCGTCGCCAAGGAAGGCCTTGGCGCCGTCGAATCGTCCGTCCAGCGCACCAACAACATTCACCTCGACGTCATCAAAGGTGACGTCGACCTGCACGAAGTCGCGGCACAACTGAAGGAGTCCGAGATCACCTTCCAGTTCGCCTTGACCGTCCGCAACAAGCTCCTCGACGCCTACCGCGAAGTCATGCGGATGTCGGTCTGAACCATGAACGACCTGATCAAAAACCTACTGGGCCAACTCCGAGACTCCAGCGCATCCGTGCGTTGGGCGCTCGGCGCGTGCCTCGGACTCGCGGTGGTCGCCAGCGTCTTCCTGACGTGGCAAGCCCGCAATCCCCACTTCGTGGTCCTCGCTGCCGACCTCGACACCCAGCAGTTCAACAAGGCGGTCTCGGCGCTCTCGCAGGCCGGGATCCGGTACGAGACCACCCTCGGCTCGCCGCCCTACCTGATCCGCGTGGAGGAGTCGGAGCAGTTCGCCGCCAGGCAAGCGGTCCACAACAAGGGCGGATACCTCAACAGCGAGCGTGGGATCAACGGCTCCCTTGACGGGACGAGCACCGTCTTCCTCGGCAGCCAGGAGCGTCAACAGCGGACCGACAAGCGCCGCTGGGAAGAGCTCGAGCTGCAGCTGGAGGGCATGGACTTTGTCTCCAAGGCCACGGTCCTCGCGTCCGGCACGACGGAGTCGCCGCTCGTCCCGCGCAAGACCTCCGACCGCGGCGTCAGCGTCGTGTTGACGCTCCGGGGCCTCTACTCCCCCAGCGCCTCTCAGACGCAGTCGATGGTGGGGTTGATCAGGAACGGCACGAACGCGGATCCGAGCCGGATCACGATCGTCGATCAGCACTCCAACTCCATCTATGACGGCTCGACCAGCGATGGTCGTGACACCCTCCGCGGCCTCGCGGACAAGGAAGGGAGCATTGGGACGCGGCGGGCCCAGGCACACCTCGACCAGCTCTTCGGTCCAGGCCTCGCCACGGCCACGGTCACCGCCGCCTTCGAGCACGTCCAGGAGGAGTCGATCTCCGAGCAGCTCGAGCCGGCCAAGAAGCCCCGCTCCGAGCGTTCGCGGACCACCGAGACCAGCGAGTTCCGTCGGAACGTCGGGGGGCCCCTCGGCGTCTCCCGGAACATCCAGGGCTCCACGAATAACCAGGCCTTGGGGGCCGAGGCGCTGCCCTCCACCTCCAGCGTCAGCGAAGAGGAGGCCGCCTACGCGTTCGGGAGCAAGCTGACCCGCCGGGTGGCCCAGCAGTTTCAGCTCGCGAGGCTGACCGTCAACGTGGCCGTGGACGAGTCGATCGAGGACCAGCTCGCGGTCGCGGTCGCCCAGGTCAAGAACATCGTCGGCTTCGACGAGAGCCGCGGCGACTCCATGGCGGAGTCGGTGGTCCGCTTCCCCCACCTCGACCGGGCCGACGACGGCGTGGTGACCATGCCCGTCGAGGCGCCCGCGCCTGAGCCGACCAGCCCGCTGGTGTTCAAGGCCCTGGAGCACGGCCTCGAGATCATCGTGGGCCTCGCCTTCCTCTTCATGCTCGGCAAGAGCCTCAAGAGCGCCCGGACTCCGGGTGAAGGTGCGGCCGGCGACCTCGCCGCCGCCACGGGCGGCGACAACCCGCTCGGACGGGGCCTCGGCAACGGGGACGGCTCCGAGGAAGAGGTCGACCTTGACGCGCTGGCGCGAGCCCATATCGAGGAACTACTCCAGAGCGAGCCCGAGCGCGTCAGCGCCCTGCTCTCCCGCTGGGCGCTGTCGGAAGAACGCTTCGCCGAGACGAGCTCCAACTGATCAGGATCTGCCTTGTCTAACCAGAACGAACCCACCCCCGAGGGCACCAGCGGTGCCCAGCGCGCCGCCGCCTTCCTCCTCTCGCTGGAGAAGACGGTGAGCGCCGAGGTCATGCGCAATCTTGACCCCAAGGTCGTCTCCAAGATCGCCGAGGCGATGACGGACCTTGATCCGGACCTCTGCTCGGTCAACGCGGTGGACGGCCTCTACCGCGACCTCGCCCGGACGTTCCACCAACGAACCGGCGTCCGGCCCCAGGACGACTTCGAGCTCTACGCGCTGCTGGAGTCGTCCTACGGCGACTCCGAGGCGGAGCGGGTGCTCACCGAGATCCACGACCGGCGACGCCGAGAGCAGCCGTTCGCATTCCTGGAGGCGGCGCCCTCAAACCTCGCCGCACGAGTGCTCAAGGAGGAGTCCCCCGGCGTCGTCGGGCTGATCCTGAGCCATGTCGCGCCCTCCACGTCCGCAGAGGTCCTCGCCACCTTCGACGACGACACGACCCTCGAGATCGTGCGCCGCATGACCACGGTCACGCCTCCTGGAATCGAGACGATGCTCACCATCGCCGACGACCTCCAGGAGCGAATCCGAGAGGCCAGCCTCGTGCCCGCGCCGCGGGCCCAGGAAGACAGCCTGCGCACCGTCGCCGACATGCTCACCTTCGCCGACACCGAGGTCGAGCACAACGTCCTCACAGGGCTTGAGGCCGAGGATGACCTCGTCGCAAGTCAGGTGCGAGAGTTCATGTTCACCTGGGAAGACCTGTCCTCCATCGAGAAGCGAGCGATGCAGAAGATCCTCGCTTCCGTCGACACCAAGACGCTCTCCATCGCCCTCAAGGCGTGCTCGAGCGAGGTGGCGGACAACGTGATGAACAACCTCTCATCGCGGGTCCGTGAGATGGTCATCGACGAGAAGGAGCTCCTCGGGTCCATGCCCATGAGTGACGTCCTGATGGCGCGCTCGGAGATCATGACCGCGGTGCGAGCCCTCATGGACAGCGGCGAATTCAGCCCGGCTCGCGCCGGCGAGGAACTGGTGGACTGAGGCATGCTGAGACTCCACTCCATCCCCATCCCGGCCTCACACCGTGTGAAGGTCCAGACCGCGGCCCTCCCGGTCGCGGCCGCGCCGAGCCCCCTGGCATTCGACGGCCTCGTGAGGCAAACCGGCGAGGCCCTCCATGAGGAGCTCCGGGTCTCCGCCCGCGACCGCGCTCACTCCGATGCCGTCCGGCGCGCCTGTGGCGCACTCGAGAAGGCGGGCGAGGAGCTCGTCGCCGCCCGAGAGGTCGCCGAGAGCGCCCTCGCATCCGACGCGGTGAACCTGGCGGTCGAGATCGCCCGTCAGCTGCTCAGGATCGAGATCTCGGAGCAGAACTACGGCCTCGAGGAGATCGTTCGTTCGACCCTCGCCGCGTCGGACATCAAGCGCGGACGCTGCGTCGTCCACCTGAACCCCGATGACGTGGCCGCCCTCGAAGGCGTGACGTTCCGGGACGAGACCGAGATCACAGCAGACCCCGAGATCGCGCCCGGCACGGTGGTCCTGGAGACCCCCAAGGGGCTGCTCGTCAGGGAGCCTGAGGTCGTGCTAGAGGACATCCGTGAGCAGCTGCTGCAGGACATTGCCCGATGAGCTTGCTCAACCTGGACCGCTGCATGCAGACGATCCGAGCGGCCGAGCGCCCGCTCTACCGTGGCGAGGTGGACGTGGTCGCCGGCGTGCTCGTCGAGGCCACGGGCATCCCCGCGGCCATCGGTGACCTGTGCGAGATCAACCGCGGCCTCATGGGACCAATCCAGGCCGAGGTCATCGGCTTCAAGGGCGACCGGACGCTCCTCATGCCCCACGGGGACCTGATCGGCCTCGCGCCGGGCCAGCCCGTCCAGGGGCTCGGTCGCTCGTTCGGACTCAACGTCTCTGACGACTTCCTCGGCCGCGTGGTCGACGGCTTTGGGCGCCCGCTTGATGGCAAGCCTGCGCCCGAGAACGGGCAGCGCCGGCCCATCCGCAAGGACGCGCCCATGCCCCTCGACCGCGCCAGCGTCAACCAACCCATCGCCACGGGCGTCCGCGCCATTGACGGGCTCATGACCCTCGGCTGCGGCCAGCGAGTCGGGATCTTCGCGCGGGCAGGTGTCGGCAAGTCGACGCTCCTGGGCCAGATCACGCGCGGCACCGAGGCCGACGTCGTCGTGGCCTGCCTGGTTGGCGAGCGGGGCCGAGAGGTCCGCGACTTTGTCGAGGACACCGTTGGAGACGCCATGTCTCGGACCGTGCTCGTCGCCGCCACGTCGGACCGGTCGCCGCTGGAGCGTCTCACTGCCCCCTGGGTCGCGATCACGATCGCCGAGCACTTCCAGGCGCAAGGTAAGAACGTCCTGCTGGTCGTCGACTCCATCACCCGCTTCGCCCACGCCTCACGCGAGGTCGGCCTCGCGGCGGGGGAGCCGCCGACCGTGCGCGGCTATCCGCCGAGCTTCTTCGCCACGGTCCCCCAGCTCCTCGAGCGCATGGGCCGGCTCCAGTCCGGGAGCATCACCGGGCTCCTGACCGTGCTCGTGGATGGAGACGAGGAGGACGACCCCGTCGCCGACGCCCTGCGCGGGCTGCTGGACGGACACATCAGCCTCTCACCCGAGCTGGCTCGCTCGGGACACTATCCGGCCATCGACGTGCTCGACAGCCTCTCGAGGCTCATGCCCAAGCTCGCGGACAGACCGCACCAGGCGCGCGCACGAGCTATTCGTGAGCTGCTGGCCGCGTTCCGCGACGGCCGCGACCTGGTCGACGTTGGCGCCTATCAACCTGGAACCAATCGTCTGCTCGACGCCGCGCTCGAGCGCATGCCGATGATCGAGGCCTTCTTGAGGCAGGACGTCGACGACCCGACCGCCCTTGAGGAGACCGTCGCCGTGCTCTCCCTGATCGTCGAGGACGACGAGGCCGGCGCCGCATGAGTGGCTTCCGACTTGGACGGCTGATGCGCCTTCGGGAGCGTCAGGAGAAGGAGGAGAAGCTCCGCTGGGCCGCCACCTTGAAGGCGGTCTTCGACGCTCGCGCAGAGCGCGACGCGGGCCGCACGGACCTCGAGCAGGCCCACCGGGATCTGGCCCTCGCCAGCCGCACGTCCGTCAACCCCGGCCGCCGGGTAGCGGCCGAGACCACCCTCGACCACCTCAGCGACCGCAAGCTCCGCCAGGAGCAGGCCGTCACCGAGGCGGGCCTCCGCGCTGACGAAGCGCGCGCCCCCTATGACCAGCGCCGGCGCGAAGCCGAGGCGCTCCGGCGGCTCGAAGAGCGCTGGACGGCGAGCCGCCGTAAGCGCCGGCGCCGCCGAGAAGACCGCGACCGCCAGGAACACATCGCACGCCAGTCAGGAAGATCACAATGAAGAACGCCCTCAACTACATCACGTACGGCATCACCGGCGCCGCCATCATGGGCGCGTCGTTCATCGGCTACATCGTCGTCAGCGGGACCCCGGTTCAGGACCTCAAGGGGGTCGGGCCTCTCTTCGCTGGGAACGTCGAGGTCGAGACCGAGAGCGCTCCCGCGGAACTCACGCCGCGAGAGGAACGCGAGGCCGACTCACGCGGGAATCGGCAGGTCTTCGCCGACGCCGGGATCGCCCTGAGCGCGTTCTCCCTGCCCAGCCCCTTCTCGGTCACCGAACTGAACGACCTTGAGCAGCAGCTCACGACCAAGCTCGACGCCCTGGAGGCCCGCGAGCTGGAGCTGAACCAGCGCGAGGCCGAGATCGACCGGACCCGAAGTCACCTCTCAGACCTCGAGGTCGCCCTCGAGCAGCAGCGCTCGGCGCTCCTGTCACAGAGCAGCAACAACGAGGCCCGCGACGCGGAGCTGGACAACAAGAGCGGTCAGGTCACCGCCCGGAAGGACGAGCTGACGGCCGACCGAAAGGCCTTCATCGCCAGCAAGGCCAAGCTCTACGCGGATAACAAGGCCGAGGACGCGGTTCGCATGCTCCTGAAGGGGGAGAGCCCGGTCGACGCTGCCGAGGTCCTCGTTCAGCTCGACGCCGCACGCCAGACGGAGCTCCTCGAGCAGATCGAGATCCAGCTCCCCGATGAGTTCAAGGCGTACTACGACGCGTTCAACCAGGCCCTGGCGGCGAATGCGGCCGCCGCGGCCCGCTGACCTCGCTCACCGCGCTGCGCGACCCCCCGTGGTCCGAAAAAAATTCCAAGCAGCGCCTCGGTTCCATCAAGCGATCTCCCTGACCCGTCGATAGCAGAGGGCGCCACGAGCGCTCCCCCGTCTCCCCAATGGACTTCAACACAGTCATCGGCGTCGTCCTGGCGTTCATCCTCGTTCTCGGCGCCATGTCGATTGGACCGGGTGGCGTCGGCGTCTTCATCCACATCCCGTCGATGATCATCGTCTTCGGCGGGACCACGGCCGTGACGATGCTGGCCTTCCCGCTCTCGGACCTGAAGCCCGTGGCGAAGATCATCATGGTCACCGCGGTCCGCAAGGCACCGACGCCGACCGAGGAGATCGACCGCATCGTCGAGTTCGCCAACCTCGCGCGGAAGGAAGGCCTGCTGGCGCTCGAGACCAAGCTGCAGCAGGTCGACGACCCCTTCTTCTCCAAGGGCATCCAGCTCGTCATTGACGGCTTCGGCGCCGAGACCGTGCGGGACATCATGGAGCTCGAGGCCCAGTGGGAAGACGCCCGCCACTCCAGCGGGAAGAAGATCATGGACCAGCTCGGAGCCTTCGCGCCGGCCTTCGGAATGATCGGCACCCTGGTCGGCCTCGTGCAGATGCTGCAGGACCTCTCGGACCCCAACGGGATCGGGCTGGGGATGGCGACCGCCCTCCTCACCACGCTCTACGGGGCCATGGGAGCGAACATGGTGTTCCTGCCCATGGCCGGCAAGCTCGAGATGGTCGCCAAGACCAACCAGCAGCTTCGCGCCCTGATGATCGAGGGCACGGTTGCCATCCAGTCGGGCGAGAAGCCTCAGCTCATCAAGGAGAAGCTCAAGGGCTTCCTCTCACCTCCGATGCGGGACCTGGTCGACGCCAAGAGGTGATCCGAGATGGCCAAGCGGAAGATCAAGATCAAGGAGGTCGAGGACGGCCTCGATGGCGCGCCGATGTGGATCACCACCTTCGTGGACATGGTCTCGCTGCTCGTCACCTTCTTCATCCTGCTCTACACGTTCTCGACGATCCGGCCCTACGACGCCTTCACCTACCCGAAGAACATCCTCTCGACCTCAGGCCTGTTCCAGGGCAGCGCGAACGACACGATGATCGCGCCCCAGGACGACCTGATGCTCGCCATGGATATCCACCGCGGGTCCCGCATCCGGCATACGCGACCCGTCCAGCACCTCCGCCAGAACATGGAGGAGATGGGGCAGGTCCTCGAGGAGGACCAGCTGGAAGTCAACATCAGGGAGGCGGAGGACGGGCTGCGGATCCAGTTCGGCCCCGAGTCGTGCTTCGCGCCCGGCGGGGCTGTCCCCACCCCAGCGCTGAAGAAGGCCCTCCGCGAGATCGCCGAGATGGCCATCCTCTACCCGGTTCAAGTGGTGGTCGAGGGCCATACCGATGACCGCTTCATCGCGACTCGGGAGTACCCGAGCGCCGATGACCTCTCACTCGAACGAGCCCGAGCCGCGAGCGACATCCTCGCCATCGAGGGGAACTACCCAAAGGGGATGATCGCCCTGGAGGCACACGCCGACTCCACACCCAGGGTTGAGAATGCGAGGAGCGCAAGCGAGCGTACGATCAACCGAAGGGTCGAGCTCCGCCTCGTCTCGATCAGCACGGACATCGATTCAGCCCGCAAGGAGAGGAACCAGCGATGACCTCTGACGCGGACCAGCGGCTCAAGCCGAAGATCATCATCCGGAAGGTCAAGGGGAAGGGTGCCCCGGCATACCTCGTGTCCTTCGGCGACATGATGACGCTGATCCTCTGCTTTTTCATCCTGCTCGTGGCGATGTCGAAGTCGAGGAACTTCGGGCTCATGGCACGAGGCCTCGGCTCCTTCGTGGTCTCCGTGAGGTCCATGGGCCTCACCGGCGTGCTCGATGGCCACGAGCAACAGGCGATCTTCGAGCAGATGCGTCGACGCTTCAACCTCCCCCCCGAGGACGATCCCGCGCGACGCGCGGCTCATGAGGACGCCTCGCTGAAGGAGCTCATTCGAGCCAGCAGCGCTGAGAAGCTCGTCCCCCATGACGAGGTGCGTCAGCCCCGCATCGCGACCTTCCACCAGGGTGCCGACGAGCTCGGCGAGGCGTCCATGCGCTACCTCGACGCGCTCGCCGACTCCCTTCGCCCGAGCTCGAATCAGACGCTGGTTCTCGAGGGCTTTGACCCTGACCGGAGGCTCTCCACGGGGAGCTCCCTGGCCCTCGCTCGCGGGCGCGCGGTCGAAGCCTA
>CAJQPT010000327.1 GCA_905480285.1 uncultured bacterium | reverse complement strand
CTCCGGCGGCCAGCGGCAGCGCGTCGGCATCGCGCGCGCCCTCGCCTTGCAGCCCAAGCTCATCGTCTGCGACGAGGCGGTCAGCGCCCTCGACGTCTCCATCCAGGCGCAGGTGATCAACCTGCTCAAGGACCTGCAGGGCGAGTTCGACCTCTCCTACATCTTCATCGCGCACGACCTCTCGGTCGTCCGCTACATCTCCGACCGGGTGGCCGTGATGTACCTCGGTCGTATCGTGGAGATGGGGACCGTGGACGAGGTCTTCGAGAACCCCCAGCATCCCTACACCAAGGCGCTGCTGTCTGCGATTCCGCGGGCGGACCGATCGGAGCGCCGCGAGCGTATCCCCCTCACGGGCGATGTCCCCTCGCCGATCAATCCGCCGTCCGGGTGCTTCTTCCACACTCGTTGCCCGGTGGCCGAGGCGGGCCGTTGCGACAGCGCCTACCCCGAGACCAAGGCGGTGGGACCCGACGGCCACGTGGCCGCTTGCCACCTGATCGAGTCCCCGGCTTGATCGAGTCCCCGGCTGGACCGAGCTGCTGGCTTGACCGAACCGCTTGCCTGACCGAGCCGCTGGCCCGATCGGGCGCCGGCGCTCGCGCTGTCCATCAGGTGTAGGCCCTCCGGGGTGACGGGCCGCCGCGAGGGGCGGTCCGCGCGGTGGGCGGGCCCATGCCGCGGCTTCTTCCGAGTGGGCCCTGCCGGACGGATCCTGCTGGGTGGGGGGCGAGGTGCTGGCGGGATCCCTGTCGTGCAGCCCCCGGGGGCCCAGGGCTCCGAGCCTCCTCCCTGGCGGTTCCAGGGGGGGCTCTCGGGCGGGCTCTCGGGCGGGTTCGGCCCCGTGTCGGGACGGGGGCGGGACGAGAATTCCGAGGCAGGCTCGCTCTTACGACGCGGACGGGCGAAGGTTCATCTGATGGCCACGCCGACGTTCCCCGATCCCCCCGCGGAAGGCCCCGCGGAAGACCCTGCGGGAGGCCCCGCGGACCCTGGTGCCAGGCCCTCGTCCCCGTCGGCCGGGGTGTACCCCCTGCACGGCGACCGGACCTGGCTCGGCGGGCTCGTCCGCATGGTCCGCTGGTCGGTCTTCAAGGGGCCCTCGACCGTGGCCGATCGGCGGCTCAGCGAGGTGAACCTGCACTGGCTGATCCACCTGCGGTGGACGGCGATCGCGGGGCAGCTGATCACGATCCTCGTGGTTCGCTACGGACTCGACGTGGAGATCCCGCTGCCGGCGCTCTTCGCGATCCTCCTCGTGGAGTTCGGGACGAACGCGGGCCTGCTCCTCTTCCAGCGCAAGGAGCTCCTGCTACGGGAGTCGGATGCGGACGAGGGGCCGAACGAGTTCACGGACCGCCGGCTGCAGCTGGCCAAGCTCGGCGTGACGCTGCTGGATATCGGGCTGCTCTCGACCCTGCTCGGTCTGACGGGGGGCGCCACCAACCCGTTTTGCGGGTTCCTGCTCGTCTACGTCGCGCTGGGCTCGGTGCTGCTGCCCCTGCGCCACTCCCTGGTCGCGGTCGGCGCTCTCGGCGCCGCCATGATGCTGATCATGGAGTACGCGATCCCGGTGCCGGCGCTGGACGCGAGCCCGACGTTGCGCGGGTGGGGCACGGTGGTCGCCCTCTCGCTCACCTCGCTCCTCACGGTCCTCTTCGTCAACCGCGTGGTCTCGACGCTCGCGACGCGCGCGCAGGAGCTCCAGTCCGAGCGAGGTCGAAGGGAGCGGCAGCGGCACCTCGAGGCGCTGGGCACGCTGGCAGCGGGAGCGGCGCACGAGCTCGGGACGCCGCTGTCCACGATCGCGCTGGTCGCGAAGGAGCTCGAGCTTGCGCTCGAGCAGGAGGCCGCCGTCGGGGACGAGGTCACCGCGGACGCTCGGCTCATCCGCGATGAGGTCGCGCGCTGCCGGAGGATCCTGAACCGGATGTCAGCGACGGCTGGCGATCGTGTGGGCGAGTCGATGACCAACATGAGCGCGCGCGAGCTCGCGGACACCATCGTCGGGGAGATGGCCGCGTCGGACCGCGTCGAGGTCGACGTCATGGAGGTCGCGGACGGTGCGGCGCTCGAGCTCCCGAGGGACGGGCTGGCCACGGCCATCAGAGCCATCGTGCAGAACGGTCTCGACGCCTCCCCGCCGGAGGCGACCGTCCGCCTGAGGGTGGTGCGTGAGGACTCGGCGCTGATCGTCACGGTGGGGGACCGTGGCTCGGGAATGACCGCCGAGGAGGCAGAGCGTGCCCTGGAACCGTTCTTCACCACCAAGGACGTGGGGCGTGGCATGGGGCTCGGGCTCTACCTCGCCAGCTCCTTCGTCGAGGATCTGGGCGGCAACATCGAGATTCACTCCGCGCCGGGCCTCGGTACCGTTGTGGGCCTCGTCCTCCCGCTGGCGAAGTCCGGTGAGCTCACCGTGACGACGCACAGCGGCATGCGCTGAGGCACGTGACGGCCTCGAGTGCGGCGCCATGTCGCGGTGCGGCGTATCGTCCGGCGCGAATTGCCGCGGGCTCCTATCCTGGAACTTGTGAATCCGTTGATCCTCCTGGGCGCGGCCGGCGAACGGTCGTGAGGCTAGGAGGCCTTACCGTGAACAT
Source organism: uncultured bacterium (assembly GCA_905480285.1). GTDB lineage: Bacteria > Planctomycetota > UBA1135 > UBA1135 > Saltatorellus. The sequence continues at coordinate 8,481 of CAJQPT010000327.1, read as the reverse complement.
GACTGAACTCTCTATGGACCCTGCATCGGCTCTCAACGTGGACGCGAGGTCCATGCTCATCGTGGATGACGATGAGATCTTCCGCGAGCGTCTCGCTCGGGCGCTCCGTGAGCGCGGCTTCGAGGTGCGCACGGCCGAGGGCTTCGACCAGGCCGTGGCGCTCGCTCAGGCCGACTCCCCGGAGTACGCGGTCCTTGACCTCCGGATGCCCGGCAAGGGCGGTCTCGAGGTGCTCAAGGCTCTGAACGGCATCGATGGCGGTACGCGCGCCATCATCCTGACGGGCTACGGTGCGATCGCGACCGCCGTCGAGGCGGTCCGCCTCGGAGCCGTCAACTTCATCCCCAAGCCGGCGGACGCGGACGACGTGGTCGCAGCGTTCGAGAAGTACGAGCGGGGAGACACCGCCGACGGCCCGGCCGTGACCTCGTCCTACCGGGCGCCTTCCCTGGCCCGAATGGAGTGGGAGCACATCCAACGCGTCCTCTCGGACTGCGGCGGGAACATCTCCGAGTCCGCACGGCGCCTCGGCATCCACCGCCGCTCCCTGCAGCGCAAGCTCCAGCGGAACGCGCCGCGGGAGCAGGGCAAGACCTGAGCCCACCTCGGGCGTCCCGGCCATGGCCTTGAGCCGAGCCGCGATGGCCCCTGATCCACCAGCACGGGGCGTGGCGTCTTCTGACGCCACGCCCCGTCTCTGTTGGCGCCTCCTTGGCCTCGTTATGGCCTCTGCATGGCCGGCGCCCCGGGGGCGGTGATCGCCGGGGCTGAGCGACGCCTGGTGGAGGCCGGCCTGGAACGGGACCTGCGCTCGACCCGGAGGCGCCCAACCTCCGGTCGTCGACGGCTTCGAGGCGGGCACCGCACCGGAGGTGCACCGAAACCGGACATGCACGGGCGCTGGGCCGCTCCTGCCCCCGATCGGCGCCCGCCATCCAGCGACGGCCGGCCCCGAGCCCCGCTCTCCCCGTCGACCCCTGCCCAGGTGCCTTTCTGGGCCGCCGCAGGTGGCCCTCGGGGGGTCTGTCCGCGGCGCGCTGGCACAGCCGTCTTGCGACCGGTTCTCAACTGCGGGGGCCGATGAGGGGAGCGGGTGCGATCGGGCGCCGCGCGACCGTCATTCCCACTCGTAGTTTCCTTCGATTGCGGGGCGTTCGGAGATTCCAGACGGGGTGACAGATCACTATTCTGTCCGCGACTGAACAGCGTTCTCCTCCCGCGGTTGCGCGGAGGCGAGCCTCGCTTGGTCGAGCGTGGGGGCCAATCCTCCACGCACAACCGCCACTCCTCAACCTGCCGCGACCGCCCCACGGATCCTCACCGTGGGCAGCCCCGGCGGACCGCGCTTGCGCACCATGACGACCTTTCACTTCCCGCGCTGGACCAACCACTTCAAGCTCCTGATCCCGGCGGGGGCCCTTGGCGGGGCTCTCTACGCGATCGTGTTTGTGTGGATCGGCTTCTCTCCCAAGACCCTCGCGGTCGGGTACGCCCCGGAGCAACCGATTCCTTACAGCCACGCCCTGCACGCAGGGGAGCTCGGCATCGACTGCCGGTATTGCCACAACACGGTGGAGGACGCGGCCCACGCTGCGATCCCGCCCACGGCGACCTGCATGAACTGCCACACGAACATCCGCCCCGATAGCCCGAAGCTCGCTGCGCTCCGGGAATCGTGGAAGTCGGGTGATCCGGTGGAGTGGGTGCGAGTGCACGACATCGCGGACTACGCCTACTTCAACCACTCGGCTCACGTGCGCCGTGGCGTGTCCTGCGTCTCGTGCCACGGTCGCGTGGATCAGATGGAGGTGGTGAGCCAGCAGGAGCCCCTGTCCATGGGGTGGTGCCTCGAGTGCCACCGCAACCCGGAGCCGCACCTGCGGCCCCTCGATCAGATCACCAACCTCGGCTGGGAGCCCCCGGCCGAAGGCGTTGACCCCGCGACCCTCTTCTACACACCAGAAGAGATTCATCCGCGCGAGACCTGCAGCACCTGTCACCGCTGAGTTTCGTTCCTGGCTCCGCGGCGGCTCCTGCCCCCGAGCTCGCCTCTTCCCGTCCCACACCGCCATTTCCGGCACTCGCCCCGTACGGGGCGCCAACCCCAACATCCTCGCGCGAGGCACATCAGCTGAGCGCGCCAAGATGAGCGACATCCTCGACGATCCGAACGCCGAGTCGAAGCCTGCAATCTGGCAGTCTCTTCGAGAGTTCGATGGGTCCCTCGACCGTGCCGCAGCCGATTCCGACTCCGATAAGGACGTCGCGAACTTCGTCGGCCGTGAGTTCCCGACCGATGACTTCGATCAGCTGAACGAAGTTGACCGGCGCCGCTTCTTCCAGATCCTCGGTGCCTCGGCCGCCCTCGCCGGCGCCTCGAGCTGCCGCTGGGAGAAGGAGGAGATCCTTCCGTACGCGGTGCGCCCCGAGGAGACGATCCCCGGCAAGCCCAAGTACTACGCCTCGACCCTCGACCTCGCCGGCGCCGCGCGCCCGGTGACGGTCACCAGCTACGACGGTCGACCTGTGAAGGTCGAGCCGAACACGCTGCTGGGCCAGGGCACCGACGTGTACAGCCAGGCGGAGGTCCTCGGGTTCTACGATCCGGACCGCAGCCAGGGAGTGCTCAAGCGCGACGAGGGGGGGCTGTTCAACGGCGCCTCCTACGGCGACGCGCTGAAGGCCATGAAGGAGGCCGCGGCCGCCGGTGGCATGGCCGTGCTCGCCTCGACCCACAGCTCGCCGACCCTGGCGCGGCTCGGGGCCGACCTCGCCGCGAGCGGCGCCAACTGGGTCTGGTGGTCGCCCGTGGGGCGAGACACCGAGCGCTCAGGGGCCGAGATGGCCTTCGGGAAGCCGGTCAGGACCCACTACGACCTCTCGAAGGCCAACGTCGTGGTCAGCCTCGACGGGGACTTCCTAAACGGCCACCCCGACTCCGTCCGGATGTCCGCCGACTTCGCGACCCGCCGTGAGCCCGAGCTTGGCGACATGTCCCGGCTCTACGCCATCGAGAGTCGCTTCTCCACGACCGGCGTGGTCTCGGACCACCGCCTCCCCGTGAGGAGCTCGGACGCTGGCGCGATCCTCCAGTTGATCGAGGCCGGTCTCGGCATGGGGACCCCCGGGGCCCGCGCTGCGGAGCTCGGTAAGAACGACAAGGTCGCCGCCTTCGTCAAGGCGGTCGCTGACGACATGAAGGCCTCCGGCGGGAACTGCGTGATCATCCCCGGGGTGAACCAGCCGGCCGAGGTCCACGCCCATGCCCACGCGGTCAACGCCGCCCTCGGCGCGGTCGGAACCACGGTGACCTACACCGACGACCCCGCCGCTGGCGCCACGGACGCAGGTCTCGCCTCGCTCGTGGCCGGAATGCGGTCTGGAGAGGTGAAGTCGCTGCTCGTCCTTGGCGGCAACCCTGCCTACGACGCGCCCGCTGACCTGGACTTCTCGGGCGCAGCGGAGAACGTGATGGTCTTCCATCACGGCCTCTACCGCGACGAGACGGCCGCCATCTCGGACTGGCACATGCCCGCCGCGCACTGGCTCGAGGCCTGGGGCGACACGCGCTCCTGGGACGGGTCGGTCCACATCGCGCAGCCGCTGATCAAGCCCATCGCGGGTGGCATGAGCGCCGCCGAGGTGTGCGCCGCGATCCTCGGGCGGACCCAGGATGCTCGCGCCGAGGTGCGCGCGACGTTCGACGCCATGGAGCTCGCAGGCAACGGCGAGGCGCGCTTCCGCCAGGCGATCCACGACGGCGTCGTGGACGGCACGCGGATGGCGGCGCTCGACCTGACGGTGGGGAGCCTGCCGGCGATCGCGGAGCCCAGCGCCGGGATGGAAATCACCTACTTCCCCTGCCCGAAGGTCTTCGACGGTCGCTTCTCCAACAACGGCTGGCTGCAGGAGCTCCCGGACTTCACCACGAAGATGACCTGGGACAACGCGGTCATGATCGGGAAGAAGACCGCGGACGGCATGGGGGTCACGACCGGCGACAAGGTCGAGGTCACCCTGGACGGGCGGACCCTCGAGGCCGCCGCCTTCGTGGCCGTCGGGCAGGCCGAGGAGAGCCTCGCCATCTCGATGGGCTACGGCCGCCGCGCGGCCGGGCTGGTCGCCGGCTCGGACAAGGCCAAGGTCAGCTCCGCTGGCTTTGACGCCTTCGCCCTCCGGGGCACCGGCGGCATGGGCATCGCCACGGGCGCGTCCATCGCCAAGACCTCCGGCGAGTACACCTTTGCCACGACCCAGGAGCACCACCTGATCGACGCGATCGGCATGCAGGGGCGCCGCGAGCGCCTCTACAAGCTGGCCATGGAGGGCACCGAGGAGCAGTGGAAGGAGGACCCGAACTTCACCGAGCACGTCTATCACGTGCCTAAGCTCACCTCGCTCTTCGACCAGAAGGTCTACGACGGTACCCACCAGTGGGGGATGACGATCGACCTCTCGACGTGCAACGGCTGCAACGCCTGCGTCGTCGCCTGCCAGTCGGAGAACAACATCCCGATCGTCGGCAAGGAGCAGGTCAAGCGCGGCCGGGAGATGCACTGGATGCGCATCGACCTCTACTTCCAGGGCGACGCCGACGAGGCCTCGACCGTGGACGCGGTCACCCAGCCGATCAACTGCCTGCAGTGCGAGAACGCGCCCTGCGAGCAGGTCTGCCCGGTGGCGGCCACCGTGCACGGCGAGGAGGGGACCAACGACATGGTCTACAACCGCTGCATCGGCACGCGCTACTGCGGTAACAACTGCCCGGTGAAGGTGCGGCGCTTCAACTACTTCCACTACACGAAGTACATGGACAAGCCGGAGCACAAGCGGCTCCAGTTGGCCCAGAACCCCAACGTCACGGTCCGCAGCCGCGGCGTGATGGAGAAGTGCACGTACTGCATGCAGCGGATCTCCGAGGCGCGCATCACCGCACGCAACGAGGACCGCAAGATCCGCGACGGCGAGGTCATCACGGCCTGCCAGGCGGCGTGCGCCTCCGGCGCCATCAACTTCGGCGACCTGACCGACCCCGAGTCGCGGGTCTCGAAGAAGCAGGCCCTGGGCCGGGACTACTCGATGCTGGCGGAGCTCAACATCCGCCCGCGGACCCAGTACCTGGCGCGCATCGAGAACCCGAACGCGGTCCTCGCCGAGGCCATGCCCCAGGGCGTGAAGGGACGCGAGGACTACGACCCCGCGACCTACGGCGAGGGTGGCCACGGCGGCCACGGTCATGGCCACGGCCATGACGACCACGGCGACCACGGCGACAGCCACAACGGTGAGGAGGCAACCAGCCATGACGATCACTGATCCTTCCGCCTTCGGGGGCCAGCCCTCGGGCGAGGACGACCCGAGCGTGCGCCTGCCCCTCGTCGAGGGCGCGAGCGAGAACTTCACCACCGTCACAGATGCGGTGGCCGGGATCGCTGAGATCCCCGTTGAGCGGACGAACCGAGCCTGGATCATCTGCTTCGCGATCTCGCTGTCGCTCCTGGGCATGCTCGGCCTGCTGATCCTGCACCTGATCACGACGGGCGTCGGGGTCTGGGGCAACAACAACCCCGCCTACTGGGGCTGGCCCATCGTCAACTTCGTCTTCTGGGTCGGCATCGGTCACGCGGGCACGCTCATCTCGGCGATTCTGTTCCTGACCCGCCAGAACTGGCGGACAGGGGTGAACCGAGCGGCGGAGGCCATGACGATCTTCGCGGTCGTCTGCGCCGGCATGTTCCCGGGCATCCACATTGGTCGCGTCTGGGTCGCCTACTGGCTCTTCCCGCTGCCGAACCAGATGGCCATGTGGCCGAACTTCCGCAGCCCGCTGCTGTGGGACGTGTTCGCGGTGTCGACCTACGCAACGGTGTCGCTGCTGTTCTGGTACATGGGGATGGTCCCTGACCTCGCCACCTTCCGGGACCGCGCGGTGAACAACACCCGGCGGATCGCCTACGGGATCTTCTCCCTGGGCTGGACGGGATCGTCGCGCCACTGGCACGTCTACGAGCGGGCCTACCTGCTCCTCGCTGCCCTCGCGACGCCGCTGGTGCTCTCGGTGCACTCGGTCGTCTCCTTCGACTTCGCGGTCTCCCAGCTCCCGGGCTGGCACACCACGATCTTCCCGCCGTACTTCGTCGCGGGCGCCATCTTCAGTGGCTTTGCCATGGTGCTCACGCTGATGATCCCCGCGCGGCAGTTCTTCGGGCTGAAGCACATCATCACCATGCGGCACATCGACGTGATGTGTCGGATCCTGATGGCCACCGGCCTGATGGTGGGCTACGCGTACTCGATCGAGTTCTTCATCGCCTGGTACGGCGGCGTGCAATACGAGAGCTTCGCCTTCGTGAACCGCGCCTTCGGCAACTACTGGTGGGCGTACTGGATCATGGTCTCCTGCAACGTGCTGATCCCGCAGCTGTTCTGGAGCCAGAAGCTCCGGCGCAACCTGTGGGTCGTGATGATCGTCAGCATCACCACGAACATCGGCATGTGGTTCGAGCGCTTCGTGATCGCGGTGACGTCGCTGACCAGGGACTTCGTGCCCTCCAGCTGGGGCTACTTCAGCCCGACCTGGGTGGACATCACGATGTTCATTGGCAGCTTCGGCCTCTTCTTCACGCTGTTCCTGCTCTTCCTGCGCTTCCTGCCCGTTGTGGCGATCGCAGAGGTCAAGACAGTGCTGCCGCAGGCCCACGCCCATGGCGAGGATCACGGCGAAAGTCATTCCGCTGGCGGCTCTGCCGCCGCACCCGCTTCCCGCCACGACGCCTGAGCCGTCAACGACTCAACGGAGCTGAAACAGATGTCAGATCAGAAGAAGCACGACGAGATCCACGGGGTCGTCGCCTACTTCGACGATGTCGATAGCGTGATGTCCGCGGCCCGCAAGGTCCGTGACGCTGGGTACAAGAAGTGGGACACCTACACGCCTTTCCCGGTCCACGGGATCGACGAGGCGATGGGCACCAAGCCGACGATCCTGCCCTGGATCGTGCTCGGCATGGGCCTGACGGGGATGGCCTGCGGCTTGCTGCTCCAGTGGTACACCAACGCGTACGACTACGTCTTCCTCATCAGCGGCAAGCCCAACTGGAGCCTGCCCGCCAACATCCCGGTCACCTTCGAGGTGGTCATCCTCTTCTCGGCGTACACGGCGTTCTTCGCGATGCTGGGGCTCAACAAGCTCCCGCACCTGTCGAACCCGCTCCACAAGCTGCCGAAGTTCCGCCGGGTGACCGCGGACCGCTTCGCCATCTGCGTGGAAGCCAAGGACCCGAACTTCGACGCTGATCGCGTGCGCGCGATCCTCGGCGCCGAGACCTCGGAGCTGGAAGATTGCCCCGTCGACACCTCCAGGGCCGCCCTGCCGCTGTGGTTCCACGCGGTCATGGCCCTGGTGACCTGCGCGACCTTCATCCCGCTCTCCCTGGCCGTCAAGGGGCGCTTCGCGACGTCGGACAAGCCGCGCTACCACGTGTGGCCGGACATGGACTTCCAGCGCAAGCGCAAGACCCAGACCGGCTGGGAAGGCTTCGAGGACGGTCGCTCCATGCGCCTCCCCGTCGAGGGGACGATCCCGCGCGGCGAGCTGCGCGACGACTTCGAGCTCTACTTCGGCGTTGCGCAGGGGGCCGCGGTTCCGCCGCGCGCCACCTACGAGGCCGGCGTCATGGGCGGCGATAAGTTCGAGTGGCTGTCCTCCTTCCCGACCGCCGTGGTCGTGGACGATGCCCTGCTTGAGCGTGGCCGTGAGCGTTACGGCATCTACTGCGGTGTCTGTCACGGTGCCCAGGGCAACGGTCTGGGTGCGGTCGCGCTGCGCGCGGCGGCCATCGACGCCGAGCAGTGGGGGTGGGTGTCGCCGAAGGCGCTCCAGTCCGACAGCGCCAAGGGCTACACCAACGGCGAGCTGTTCCATATCGCCGGCAACGGCATCAGCTCCATGAAGGGGTACGGATCTCAGATCACCCCCAAGGATCGCTGGGCCATCGTCGCCTTCGTCCGCGCCATCCAGGCGTCCCAGGCTCTTCCGAAGGCTCCCGCGGATCTCCCCGCTGGTGTCGACTTCGAGCCGGTCCCGACCATCAAAGACGTGCGGCTCTCGGAGGCCAGCGTCGACGCCCCTGCCAGCGGCACCGAGCCCGCTGGCGAGGCTCGCTGAGCCCTCCCTTTCCCGCCCCTTTTCAGATCCTCTAACGGCCCTCCCGCGCCCTCGAGACAGCGAAACCTCGCAGCTCCATGCACGGACCCATCGAAATTCCCACCACCGACCAAGTGACGGTGACCGGCCTGTCGAAGCCCGCCATGATTGGCCTGGGCGTCGGCGTCGCCGGACTCGCCGTGACCGCAGCCCTCGGATCGTCGGCGGGTGACGAGATGCGCCACTTCGGGCACTCCATGCTCGTGGCCATCGTCTTCTTCCTGTCGATCAGCCTCGGCGCCCTGTTCTTCACGCTGCTCCAGCACGTGACGAGC
>CAJQPT010000326.1 GCA_905480285.1 uncultured bacterium | reverse complement strand
GTCAGGAGCAATCTTGATCGTTCTTTGACTCCGCATGGGACGAGCGTTGGCAGGCGCGACTCCCCAGCTTGGCAGGGCTGAACAGCGACCCGCAGGGTCGTGCGGAACGATGAACAGGCAGTGTTGGTGGGGGTCGTCACTCTTCGTGACGTCCCCCTCCTCTTTACCCCTTGCCAGGCACGGGGTCTCTGCAAGGGAGCGGGGAGGCTCTGCAAGGGCGCGGGCCGTCCCGAACCCAGAGGTCTCCGCGGCCAGCTTGGATTGAGGGCGGGGTGGCCTCGCGGGGCCCCATCTCCACAGGGACTCAGGGATCCTGCGGGTCAAGCGCTCGTGATCCCGGGCCGACGACCTACCCTCCGGGGCGTGAAGCGTGTCCTTCTTGGATTGATGCTGGTGGTCGCCGCTCTGCTGCTTCCGGATTGCAGCGGGCGGCGCCTGGGAGAGCTCGCGGCCGCGCCCCTGGGCGATCGAGACATGATCCTCGTGGTGGCTGACTCTTTCGATGGCAGCCACGCCGGCTTCGCGGGCTACGAGCTTGAGACGACCCCCTTTCTCGATGAGCTCGCGGCATCGGGCGCGTTCCTCGAGCGGGCGATCTCCCAGACCTCATGGACGCTCTCATCAGTGGTGAGCCTGTTCACCGGCGTCGAGCAAGAGACGCATGGGGTGATGCAGATCCAGGAGTCGCTGCCTGGGGAGGGACTCTCGACGCTCGGCGAGCTCTTCCAGCGGCGCGGCTACCGAACGGTGGGGCTGGTGCAGAACGCCGTGATCGCGGAGGGGACCGGACTCGGGAGGGGCTTCGATCGGTATGACTCCATGCCGTTCTCCGAGGAGGGCGCCGAGCGGCTGATCAAGGAGGTTCGAGCCCTCATGGCGTCAACGGAACGGGACCAGCCGCTGTTCCTCTACATCCACCTGGGGCCGCCGCACATGCCCTATCAACCGCCGGAGCCCTTCCGTTCACGCTTCTCGGGTGGGGCCCTTGATAGCCTGGTTGACGGTTCCATCCGCGATACCACCGACATCATGGTGGAGGGGAGCTCTCCTGGCCATCCGGATGTGGTCCGCCTCGTGGAGCTCTACGACGGCCACGTCGCCTACGCGGATTCGGTGATCCGACGCTCGGTCAGAGCCGTCGAAGCCGGAGACCGTCGCGAGCTCCCGGTGGTGCTCGTCACCTCGGACCACGGCGAGGCCTTCATGCAGCACGGAGCCGTCGGGCACAGCCTCTTCTGCTACGAGCCCATGATCCGGATCCCGTGGATCCTCTCGGCGCCCGGCGTGCCGATCGACGGGCGCCGGGTCACCGGGACCGGGTCCCTGCTCGATGTCTTGCCGACCCTGGTCGAGCTCTTCGGGCTCCCGCGTCCCGACCAACCGATGTCCGGCGTCTCGCTCGTCCCGGAGCTACTGGAGGGAGGGCGCATCGAGGATCGACCGCTCCTGATCTCCTCCCGGTACCCGCAGCCCGGGAAGGAGGCGCAGTTCGCCTTGGTCGAGGGTCCCTGGAAGCTCGTGGTGCGTCGGCGGGGTCAGTCGTCCCAGCTCTTCCATACGGCCGAGGATCCCGACGAGCTGACTGACGTCTTCGCCCTGCACCCGGCGCGAGCGGCTCGCATGGAGGCCGCCCTCGAGGCGCGCCGCGCCGAGTTCCGTGGCAGCGGACCCGCGGCGCGGCGGGAGCTCCCGGAGCATCTGCTGCGGGAGCTAGATGCCCTGGGATACGGGGGGCAGGAGGGGGACGGCGGTCAGCGTGGTTCCCTCAAGGGTCGTTGACCCGCCTCCCCCCGGCAGCACTCTCAGCTGGCGCGCTGCTCTGGAACCTGCAGCTCCTGACGCATGCGGTACCCGACGGACCAGACGGTCTCGATGTGGTCGGAGTTGCCGTCGCTGTCGCCGAGCTTGGACCGGAGCCGGCGCACGTGGAGGTCCACGGTGCGCTCATCGCCGCGGAAGTCGTGGCCCCAGACATGGTCCAGGAGCTCAGCTCGCGTCCACGCGCGGCCCGGGTGGCGGAGCAGGAAGGAGAGGAGGTCAAACTCCCTCGGCTTCAGGCGCAGTATCCGCTCTCCGCGACCCGCCACGACGCGCTCCAGGTCCATCCAGAGGTCCAGGTGGCGCACGAACCCGCCGGTGGGCTTGCGTCCGGACCGGCGCAGGATGCTCCGGACCCGGGCGATGACCTCGCCGAGGTGATAGGGCTTGAGCACGTAGTCGTCGGCGCCAGCGTCGAGCCCGTCGATGCGGGCCTCGGGCTCCCGTCGTCCGCTCACGATGACGAGGGGAATCGAGCGGCCTGCCTTGCGCAGCTCGCGGCAGAGATCGATGCCGTCCCCGTCCGCGAGGGAGGGCTCCAGTACGATCGCGTCGAAGTGCCGCTCAAGGGCCTGGCGGGCGCTCTCAAGGTCCACGGCCGCCTCGGCGTCGTGGCCCTCTTTCCGGAGTGCGTCCATGAGTTCTGCGCGCTCGCGGGGATCTTCTTCCACCACCAGGACGCGGATGTTCGTCGTTACCATTTCAATTCTGGCCCCGGGAAGAGGGCTGCGAGAGTAGCTTGCGTGGCAGGCGTAAGCGTCACCGTGTAGGGGATGATACTTACCCCTGTAGGTATAAACTGGATCTGACTGTTCCCATCAAGTGTCCATCCGATGAATCTGGAAACCCAATTTGAGACCGAGCCTGAGGGCCCCGAGAGCCCCGGTCTCGCGCTCTGGCAGAAGATCGCCCTCGCCTTCGCTCTGGTGAGCACCCTCGCGGGGTTGGCCCTCGGAGGATTCGGTTCCGAGCCGGCTGGCGTGAGCGCGGCGAGCCCGCAGAGCTCTCCATCGCAAGGCGCCGAGGCGCCGGGTCTCAAGGTGGACTCGTTCGCAGCTCAAGGGACCGATCCAGCAGCGCCTGCGGAGGAGCCCGAGGCCTCCGGCGTATGGGCCCCGCTGCTCGCCAAGGGGGGGCTGAGCTTCTTCCTCGCCTTCTGCGTGGGCTACGCCATGCGGGCCGCGCTGAAGATCCTCTTCCTCTCCGTGGGCCTCGCCACCCTGGCCGTCTTCGGGTTGCAGTACGCCGGCATCCTCAGTGAGGTCCAGTGGGACCGGTTGTCCGAGTTCTGGGAGGTCGGGGTGGCCGCGGCGAGGGAGCAGATGGATGGCCTGCAGGCCTTTGTCTCGGGCAAGCTGCCCTCCGCGGCTTCCGGTACGCTCGGACTCTTCACGGGCTTCCGCCGGACGAGCTGAGCAGCGCTCCCGGCGGGGTCCTCGACCCGGCCTGGGCGGGCGACCTCAGCGGGTCGTACCGGGTCCTGGCCCTCTCCGTTCCCCCGGGGTACCTCAAATGCTCGCGCTCCTCTCGGCTCCCACCCTCCTCGGGTTCCCCGCCTTCCTGGGACTCCCCGCTCCTTTCGAGGCCGGGCACCCAGCGGCGAGCCCAGCAGCCTGCGCTTCGCAGGACGGGACCTCGATCCGGGCGGTGGTGACGTCTCCGGGGGGAGGCGCCGGCCTCGCGGCGAGCCTCAGGGCCGCCGGACTGGAGGTGCTGGGACGGTCGCCGCTGGATCGCGGAGGGGTGGAGGTCATCGTGACCCCCACGGAGCGTCGCTGGCTCGGGCTGCGCGGGCTCGATCTCGAGGTGCTGGAAGTGGGCCGCCCCTTTGCGGAGGTCATGGCCGAGCGGGCGGCGGCTGACGGAGTCCCCTCCGGCTACCTCGACTATCCCGCCGTCGTGGCAGAGCTCGCGGCCCTGGCGGCGAGTCAACCTCAGCTCGCCGAGCTGGTGGACATCACGGCGCGCTATGGAACTCCTGCCACGGAAGAGGGGCGCCACCTCTACGCGCTGAAGATCTCGGACAACGTGGCGTCGGATGAGGATGAGCCCGCGTTCCTCCTCGTCTCGGCCCACCACGCCCGCGAGCTCGTCACCCCGGTCATCGCCCTTGACGCTGCAGCCAGGCTCCTCAGTGGCTATGGCACCGACCCCGAGGTGCGCGACGCGGTGGACGGCCATGAGATCTGGATCGCTCCGGTCTGGAATCCAGACGGCTACCAGCACGTCTTCACGGCGGACAACCTCTGGCGGAAGAACCGCCGACCCTTCTCCAGCGGGACGGGGGTCGACCTCAACCGCAACTATCCCGCGGGCTGGGCGTCGGGTTGCTCGGGCAGCACGAGTCCAGGGTCGGGCACCTTCAAGGGCCCCGCCGCGGCGTCGGAGGCCGAGACAGCGACGATGCTGGCGTGGACCGCAGACCGGCGCTTCGCGAAGGTGCTCGACCTCCACTCCCGGGGGAGGGAGACGCTCTGGGGATACGCCTGTCCGTCCTCGCCGGTGGACAGCCTGTGGCGATCCAAGGCGATCGAACTGAGCCAGGCGGCGGGCTACGGCGCCACCGAGCGGCCTCCCAGCGCGGACGGTGAGCACTTCCAATGGCAGTTCGCGGCGCACGGCGCCATGTCGCTCCTGACAGAGACCCATGACCAGTTCCAGCCGTCGTACGCCTCGGCGGTCGCCGAGGCCGCGGCGGTCTGGGGCGGAGTGCTCTGGTTCCTCGGCGAGCCGCTGCCGCTCACGGGGCAGATCACAGACGCCTGCTCGGGCCATCCCCTGGAGGCGACCCTCACGGTTCAGGGGCTCGGATTCACCGAGGGCGAGGTGATCCGCTCCTCGGCCGCGGCAGGCCGCTTCCACGGCTTCCTGCCGAGTGGGACTCACTCGTGCCTTGTCGAGGCGCCGGGCTTTCTCCCGGCCACCGTCTCGGTCCAGGTCCCCTCGATGGGGGGGGCGACGCTGGACGTTCAGTTGGACCCGGTGGGCGGGGGAGCTGTGAACTTCTGTCCGGCCACCCCGAACAGCCTCGGGCAGGTCCCGCTGCACTATCTCTCGGGGAGCGCCAGCGTCGGGCAGAATCAGTTCACGCTGTTCGTCGAGCGGCTCCCCGGGCTCCAGCCCCTGGTCTTCATGGCGGGGCAGAGCTTCATCCAGGCACCCTGCTTCAATGGTGTCCTGTGTCTCGGGCGCCCGAGCTATCCCCTCTCCCTTGGCGTTGCCGACATCTTCGGTACCGCCTCGGTGGTGGTGGACCTCTCCGCGCCGATCCACGCTCAGGTGATGTTCCTCGCGGGCTCCACATGGGGCTTCCAGGTCGCGTACCGCGACCCTCAGGCCGGCGGTGTTGGGCTCAACCTCAGCCCTGCGCTGCAGGTCCAGATCTGCCCCTGAACGCCCAGGGGCCGGGGCCCCCAACGGGGCCCCGTTGGGGGCTCTGTTGGGGGCTCTGTTGAGGCCCCTGTGGAGGCTCTGCCGGAACTCTGCCGGAACTCTGCCGGGGAGGCGCCGATGGGGGGCAGCCCCCCAGCCACTCCCCCGAACAGAGGCCAATTAGGTGTTCCGCGGCCTCCGCCCGCCGGGCGCTGGGGAGGGCCTCAGGTGAGGCGAGAGCACCACTGGGGGGGGTAAAGCCCCGGTCGCCGGCAGGATTGTAGAGAACTGGTATGGTCGATCTGTGCCGCAGAATAAGACGTCCTTGCGTCCTGCGATGAAGCGGCCCGACGCTCCCGTCACGGCTCCAGCCAGTTCGGGGGCGACGCTGAGCGCACCCTGAATGCGTTCAACCTCGTCGCTGTTTGTTCCTTCCTTGAACCACTTTCCTTCCCATGACTTTCCGAATCCTCTTGTCTACGGCCACGGCCATGGCTCTTGTCGCCAGCGCCGGAGCGCAGGTGAATCAGTACGTCGGGCCCTCGGCGAATGCACCGTCGGGCAACCTCGACTTCGACACCCCCCCCGTTCCGTCCGGGCCGATCTCTGGCACCGACCCTGCGTTCACGAGCGCAGGCGTCACCTCAGTGACACAGATCGGTCTCGGGTGGGTTGCCGCTGGCGACACCACGTCCCCGGGAATCTCGAACAACGCTCTCCAGGGGCTCCTGTCCCAGAACGGCGTCCTGGCGGTCGGCGGTGACACCGCCGGCACGCCCCTCGACAACCCCGGCGCCGGCGACGGCTGGGAGATCACGCTCGCCGCTCCGGTGCTGGAGTTCCAGTGCATCTTCACCGACCAGGTGAACATGAACTACGACGTGGAGCTCCTCTCCGGCGGAGCCTCGATCGGCTTCGGGTCGTTCAACTACTCCGGTGGCTTCCCGAACCCGCCGCACTTCTGGCGGGGCACCGGGGCCTTTGACACGATCCGCATCACCTTCCCCGGTGGGTCGGGCGGTGTCGGTATCGACGAGTGGTCCTGGAACAGCGGACCCGGCCCGCAGCCGCCGGCCAACGACGACTGCGCGAACGCGACGCCTGCAGCGGTGGGCTCGAACGCTTTCAACAACCTGTTCGCGACCGCGAGCACGGCCGGCTCGAGCTGCGGTGCTGATGCCGCGGACGTGTGGTTCTCCTTCACGGTTCCGAGCGCGGGCAACTACCGCTTCGAGACCTGCGGGTCCACGCTCGACACGGTCCTCGAGGTCTACTCGGGTGCCTGTGGATCGGCGACGTCGCTCGGCTGCAATGATGACGGCTGTGGCGCGCAGAGCCAGCTCGACCTCGTCGGACTGAGCGCCGGTGACAACCTCCTTATTCAGCTCGGCGGCTTCAACAACGCTCAGGGCGCGGGTTCCCTCGACATTTCGACATTCTCGGCCCTCGGGAACGATGACTGCGGCGGGGCCACCCCGGTGGCCTTCGGCGGCAATCTGATCGACAACAACTTCGCGACGACGAGTGCCACGCTCTCCGGCTGTGGCGCCGA
>CAJQPT010000325.1 GCA_905480285.1 uncultured bacterium | reverse complement strand
CCAAAGTGCGCCCCCCGCCCCTGGAGGTTGAATTCGAGAGCCGAATCAGCCGGCCACGTCGAGGCCCTTGCCCCGGGGGGCGAGGCCCTCGGCCATGCGGTCCGAGCCGTAGACGACGCCGCGGGAGCCCGCGTCGGACTCTCCAGACTCGAACAGGAAGGAGAGCTGCTCCTGGAGGGCCGAGAAGGACGCCGCAAAGAGGTCCTGGAAGGTGCCGCGATCGATCGGATCGCCGGTCTGCGGGTCAAAGAGGGCGGCATCGAGGCGAGCGGTGGCGCTGGCGAAGGCCTCGGCCACGCCCGACGCCACGGCGTCACGCTTCTGATCGGGGAACTCGGCGGAAGCCAGGCGCGCCTGGACGCTCTCGGCGAACCCGGCAAAGCGGTCCCGGACCACGTCGCCCACCTCCGGGGCGCCCACCTCCGGGGCGCTGGAGGCATCCGGCGCGCCCTTGGAGGGCTGCGCCCCCTGGGGCCCGGCGGCGATCTGGGCGCGCACCTGTGTGGCCTCGACTCCCTCCCCGGACGGGCTGCTGGCAGGCTCCGCGCGGACGGCGTCAGCGGCAGTGCCCTCAGGAGCCTCAGACGACGGCGTACGGCCCTCCTTGAGGACCGCGCTCACGCTCTGGAAGAGGTTGCCGACGCCCCGCTGGACGTCAGCGGGCTCGATCGTGCCGTCCGAGAGGCCAGCCCGGAGTCGAGCCAGGCCCGACTCCAGCTGCCCCGCAGCCTCACGGAAGGCCGGAAACTCACCCCGATCCATGTCCCCGGAGGCGGACCGGAGGCGCTCCATGAGCGACTCGGTGAGCCCGTCGAGACGGGCGAGGTTGGAGGCGAGCTTCTCACCCTCCGGGCTGGAGGGTCGCTCCGCGCCTGCGGCGCTGTCCGGAACGGCCTGCTGCTTGGTCGCCGCGGGCGTCGCGGCGGGCCGAACCTGGGCCGGAGCGACCGGCTGCTGTTGGCGCTGACTGGGAATCTGCATGACTGGGTTATCGGTAGCGCTGTCGCAAAATCCACCGGAAGAAACGGCCAGCGAAACTTTCTGGGTCGATTCGCCCCCGGGGCGCCGTGGCGGCCGCACGCGGCCGTCCCTGAACGAGAACACGGAAAGCCTTTCCACCTGATCCCATCGCCTCCCCTCGGCGAACAGCCCGTCGTGGACGAAGTGATCGAACCAGAGGACGACGCCGTGGACGAGTTGATGGAACAGGATGGCGCCTTCGACAGCGACGGCGAGGCCAGCTACGCGTGCTGGGCCTGCGGCGAGGAGGTGGTGATCCCCATCGATCCAACCATGGGGCATCGCCAGGACTACGTCGAGGACTGCCCGGTGTGCTGCCGGCCCAATGAGATCCACGTGGAGCTGGACCCCGAGGACGGCCACGTTCGCTGCTGGAACAGCCAGGTCGGATAGCGCATCGTGGGGGGTGACATGACCGCCGCCTCAAGGAAGCTCCTGCGGATCACCCGCGACCTCTCGGAGGCCGTCGGTGCGCTCCGCTTCGAGCCCCCCACCACCCACGTCTACAACCCTCTCGAGTACGCGTGGGCGCCCGTGGAGCAGTACCTCAAGCGCTTCGCCCGCTCGAAGCCGAGAGCGATCATGCTCGGCATGAACCCGGGGCCCTACGGCATGGCTCAGACCGGGGTCCCCTTCGGCGAGGTCGCCGCCGTTCGAGACTGGCTGGGCATCAAGGCCCCCGTGGATCAGCCGCCGGTCCTGCATCCCAAGCGCCCGATCCAGGGGTTCGACTGCCCCCGCAGCGAGGTCTCCGGCAGGCGCTTCTGGGGCTGGGCCGCCGATCGCTTCGACGGCCCAGACGCCTTCTTCGACCGGCTGTTTGTGTGGAATTACTGCCCCCTGGTCTTCATGGAAGAGGGCGGCAAGAACCGGACCCCGGACAAGCTCCTGGCCGACGAACGCGACGCGCTCTACCGGATCTGTGACGCTTCGCTGGCGGCTGTGGTCGACGCCCTCCAGCCCGAGCAGATCATCGGCATCGGAAAGTTCGCCCAGGGGCGGGCCACCCTCGCCCTCCCCGACTGCGAGGTCCCCATCGGGACGGTGCTGCACCCCTCCCCGGCCAGCCCCATCGCCAACCGAGGCTGGGCCCCCCAGGCCGAAGCGCAGCTCGAGGCTCTCGGCGTGCTCGACTGATCGACGTCGATGGGGTCAGTCCCGATCAACGGAGCCAGCGCCCCGTCGACGAACGGTCAGCCGACCACCAGGAGCATCAGCAGCGACCAAAGGACCACGGCTCCCGCCACGGCGAGGTAGCCCTTGGTCATCAGAGGGCAGCGCCGGTTGATGAAGAACAGGGCTGTCGGAAAGACGTAGACGAGCTGGGTCACTCCCGCGAGCGCGAGGGGCGCCAGCGGCGGGACGTCGCCGCTGATCAGCCCGGTCTGGAGCGCCAGGATGATCGTCCCCTGGATGACCACGAACATCCCGACCCCGATCGCCGCCCCGACCGCCACGCCGCGGTCGACGTCGACCTCGGCGTAGCGCTCCCGGTAGCTCTGGGCCTCCCCTTCCGGGGAGGCCTCGGTGCGGCCCTCTTCAGACATCTCAGCCGAGCAGACCCGCCTCGCGGAGCCGCCCCTCCATCATCTCCCCGAGCCGCGCGGGGCTCGGGCTCATCATCACGCCCGCGGCCTCGAGGGCCTCGACCTTCTCCTTCGCGGTGCCCTTGCCACCGGCGATGATGGCGCCGGCGTGGCCCATCCGTTTGCCCGGAGGCGCCGTGTTGCCGGCGATGAAGCCGACCATGGGCTTCTTGACGTTGGCCTTGATGAAGTCAGCTGCCTCTTCCTCGGCCGAGCCGCCGATCTCGCCGATCATGATGATGGCGTCGGTCCCCTCGTCCTGATTGAAGGCGTCGATGACGTCGATGAAGTTGGTGCCGTTCACCGGATCGCCGCCGATGCCGATGCAGCTGGACTGCCCGATTCCGCGGGAGGTGAGCTGCCAGACGGCCTCGTAGGTCAGCGTGCCGGAGCGCGAAATGACGCCGACGCGGCCCGGCTTGTGAATGTAGCCCGGCATGATGCCAATCTTGCACTCACCGGGCGTGATGACGCCGGGGCAGTTGGGGCCGACCAGGCGCGACTTGGACCCCTTGAGGGCCTCGCGCACGCGGACCATGTCGAGGACAGGGACGCCCTCGGTGATGGTCACGATCAGCTCCATTTCCGCCTCGATGGCCTCGAGGATCGCGTCGCCGCAGAAGGGCGGCGGGACGTAGAGCACGGTGGCGTTGGCCCCGGTCTCCTCCTTGGCCTCGGCGACGGTGCCGAAGACCGGGAGGTCCAGGTGCGTGGTGCCCGCCTTCCGGGGGTTCACGCCGCCGACCATGTTGGTGCCGTACTCCACGGCCTGCTGACTGTGGAAGGTGCCTGTCTTGCCGGTGAAGCCCTGACAGATGACCTTGGTATCGCTGTTGACGAAGATGCTCATAACTTGCTCCTTGGCCCTCAGGCGCTCGCGGCGACGGCCTCGCAGATCTTCTGCGCGGCGTCGTCCAGGTCGGTTGCGGGGATGATGGGGAGGCCAGAGCCAGCGAGCATCTCGCGGCCCTTCTCCACGTTCGTCCCCTCGAGGCGGACGACCAGCGGCACGTTGAGCTCGATCTGCTTCACGGCGGCGATCACGCCCTCCGCGATCACGTCGCACTTCATGATCCCGCCGAAGATGTTGATCAGGACGCCGTGCACGTTCTCGTCGCCGAGAAGGATGCGGAACGCCGCCGTGACGTTCTCGGTGGTGGCGCCGCCGCCGACGTCGAGGAAGTTCGCCGGCTCGCCGCCGTAGAGCTTGATGACGTCCATGGTCGCCATGGCGAGCCCGGCACCGTTGACCATGCAGCCAATGTTGCCGTCGAGGGCGATGTAGCTGAGGTCGTACTTGCTGGCCTCGATCTCCTTCGGGTCCTCCTCGTGGAGGTCCCGTAGGGCCACGATCGCGTCGTGGCGGAACATGGCGTTCGGGTCGAAGTTGATCTTGGCGTCGAGGGCGCGCACGACGCCGTCGTTGGTCGTGACCAGCGGGTTGATCTCCGCCAGCGAGCAGTCGTACTCGGTGTACATCTTGGCGAGCCCGACCAGGAACTCGACGCTCTGGGCGACGAGCTCTTCGGGGATCCCCATGCCACGCGACAGCTCGGCCGCCTGGTCCTCGGAGAGGCCGACGGCCGGATCGTAGGCCGCCTTCAGGATCTTCTCGGGGGTCGACGCTGCGACCTCCTCGATGTCCATGCCGCCCTCGCTCGACGCCATCACCACCGGGAGGCTCTTCTCGCGGTCCAGCACGACGCCGACGTAGTACTCCTTCGCGATGTCGGACCCCTCCTCGATCCAGACCTTGCGGACGAGCTGTCCCTCGGCGCTGGTCTGCGGGGTCTTCAGCATCATGCCGAGGATCGCGTCGGCGGCCTCATGGGCTTCCTCGCGGGAGCGCACCAGCTTGACGCCGCCGCCCTTCCCGCGGCCGCCCGCGTGGATCTGCGCCTTGACGACCGCCACGGCGCTGCCGAGCTCGTCGTAGGCCGCTGCGGCCTCATCGGGGGTCTCGCACACCCGTCCGGAGGGGACGGAGAGGCCGGCTGCTCTTAACAGCTCCTTGGCCTGATACTCGTGGATCTTCATGCCGGGGATGGGCTCCTGACCTGTGGCGGCGGGGCCAATTGGGGCGGGGTCGGCGGGGAGCAGGCCTCAAGGGACCGGGGCTCCGCCAGGGGACGAATTGGCCGAGCAGTGTAGAGACGAGCCTCCCCAGCATCCACCGGGATCAGCGCTCCGCTAGGCTCTGACCCATGACCAGCTCCACCGCAAGCGCCCAGGAGGCCGGAGACACCTCCGCTGGCGGCCCTGCTCCGGCGCCCGGGGCCATCCTCGTCGACCGGGAGCTCCGGGACCTCGTGGCCGCCGGCTCCATCCGTGGCGCCCGGGAGATCGCCCCGGCCCAGATCCAGCCCGCGAGCCTGGACCTTCGCCTCGGGCCCAAGGCGCACCGGGTCCGGGCGGGCTTCCTGCCGGGCGTGGTCCCCATGGAGGAGCGCCTGGCGACCCTCAGCACCTCCGCCCTCGACCTGGGCTCCTCGGATGGCGCCGTGCTCGAGCGGGGCCTCGTCTATCTGGTCCAGCTCGAGGAGAGCCTCGACCTGCCGCCCGACCTCGGCGTCCGCTTCAACCCCCGCAGCTCGGCCGGGCGCTGTGACATCTTCACCCGCGTCCTCTGCCCGGGGCACCCGCGCTTTGACGAGGCCCCGCCCGGCTACCGCGGCCCCATCTGGCTCGAGATCAGCCCCCTCTCCTTCCCCGTC
Source organism: uncultured bacterium (assembly GCA_905480285.1). Classification (GTDB taxonomy): domain Bacteria; phylum Planctomycetota; class UBA1135; order UBA1135; genus Saltatorellus. The sequence goes on along the minus strand of CAJQPT010000325.1, from coordinate 17,913 downwards.
AGGCTCCGCCGCGGGGACAGGCTCTGCCAGCTCCGCGTTCACCGCGGCAGGCCGGGCCTCACCACCGATGAGCTGCGCGAGGTGGTCGCCGAGACGCCGCTGGTATTTGACGGTGATCGCCCCCTGGGGGCCGACGAGACGCGCTTCGACGACGATGGAGGCCTGGAGCTCAACCTGGGCCTGCTCTCGCGTGACCCCGCCGGCTGGCGCGCGTCCCTGCACACGGAGGTGGTCGAGTTCAGCCAGGAGGGCGCCCACGACCCCGACCTCTTCTGGGAGCCGGTCCAAGCCCCCGGCGGCCGCTGCATCCTCGCCCCCGAGAGCTTCTACATCTTCGCCAGCCGCGAGCGGCTGCGCGTGCCTCCGCACCTCGCGGCGGAGATGCTCCCGGTCGACATCGGCATCGGCGAACTGCGGAACAACTACGCCGGCTTCTTCGACAACGGCTTCGGGTGGCGCGAGGACGCCGAGGGTCGCCCGGGCGGCAACGGGACCCCCGCAGTGCTCGAGGTGCGGGCCCACGACGTCCCATTCCTCGTCGAGGACGGACAGGTCTTCTTCCGGCTCAAGTTCTTCCGGGCCTCCGCCCGACCCGAACACCTGTATGGCCAGGACCGCCAGGGCGCCAGCTATCAGCGCCAGGACCTGACCCTCGCCCGGGCCTTCCGCAAACCCCCGTCAGAGTGACCTCCGACCCCGACAGCTTCTCACCCCGCGGCAAGCGGGTCGGCGTCGTGCACTACCGCGGACACCTCGGCCAGCGGCTGAACGCGTGGCGGAAGCGGACACCGCTCAACCCCTACTGGCTCGACTGGCGCCACCTCCGCCGCTCCGTGGAGGCCTTGGTCCCCCACGCCTCGGGGACCCTGCTCGATGTTGGCGTCTCCGAGGGGCCCTACCGGGCGCTCTTCGAGCCCCACGTGGACCGGTACGTCGGGCTCGAGTACCCGCCGTCGATCCTCGACAAGCAGCCCGAGATGTGGGAGATGCTCCCGCGGGTGAAGACCCTTGTTCAGGTGTTCGGCGACGGCGCGCACCTCCCTGTGCGCACCGGCAGCGTGCGGACGGTCCTCTCCACCGAGGTCCTCGAGCACGTCCCCGATCCGCGCGCGCTGGTCCAGGAGATGGCGAGGGTCCTCGAGCCGGGCGGCAAGCTGCTGCTCACCGTCCCCTTCATTCAGCCGCTCCACGAGCTCCCCAGCGACTACTTCCGCTTCACGCCTTCGAGCCTGGAGCGCTTTGTCGTGGATGCCGGGCTCGAGGTCATCTCCATCGCGCCCCGCGGCAACTTCGCCACCGCCAACGGGGCCATGCTCTCCCAGTGGCTCATCCGCTCGATCGGGGCGCGACGGCGCCAGAGCGACGGGAGCGTGATCCCCTCCCCGCTCAGGAGCCTCCTGCTGATGCCCCTGACGGCGCTCCTCCAGGTGGGCTTCCACCTCGCCTCCCTCGTCACCAACGACGAGGCGGTCTGTCAGGGGTACGCGGTCGTCGCCCGCCGCCCCGAAGGCGCGGCCCGCTGACTCCGGCTACATCAGGACGCCGCCGTCCTGGCTGTGATCCGGCAACGTGTAGGCCTCGCCAAGCTGCTGGCGCACGTCCCGCTCGATCGCCTCAGCGAGGCTCGTCATGGGTGTATCCGTCGGCCGGTTCTCAAACGGGTCGGCCAGCGCTTCACCGATGACCCAGATCATCCAGAAGGTCAGGATCACGGCGATGGTCACCGGAATCGTCCACCAGATGAGGTCCCTGCCGAGGGACCAGGGCACGAGCAACGCGAAGAGCCAGAGGATGCGGGAGGCAAGGTACCCGTAGTGCGCCGGGAAGCCCGTGTTCTTGATCCGCTCACAGCGCCCCAGGTGATCGGTCAGGCGGGTCAGGGAGTCCTCCAGCGACACGTGCTGATAGGTGTCCAGCCAGCCCTTGCCCAGCGCGCTCCTCAGGTCCCTCGCCTGCCGGTCCAACAGCTCGTTCGGGATGTGCTTCGAGACCTCCAGCGCCGCCGCCTCCCCCTCGGGAAGCAGCTCGAGGCCGGACTCAAGGACGGGCTCCTTCCGCAGGAACCTGGAGGTGGCGTAGACCCAGAAGATGTGGCGATGAAGCAGGTCCTCGGCGAGCTCACGGACGACCGTTGCCTCCCCCTCCGACGCAGGCCGCAGGAAGGACACCACCCGCCGCCCGAAGGTCCGGGAGTCGTTCACGATCCCACCCCAGATCTTCCGCGCCTCCCACCAGCGGTCGTAGGCCGCGCTCGTCTTGAAGCCCAGGAGGATCGAGATCGCGGTGCCCAGCATGGCTGGAATGGCGATCGGGAGGTCCAGCGGCGTGTCGGTCTCGTGCTCGAACCACACGACGCCCACCGCATACACCGACACCAGGACCATCGGGCCCACCGTCGCACGGAACACCTGGAGAGGGTCAAGTCGACGACGAGTGATCATGGGTCTTGGGGGTTCTGCGGAGAGCGCCTGACAGAGCGGCCGCCGTGAACCGGGGCCCGGGACCCTGGCCGCCGAGCGCAGGCCGCCCGCCGCCTCGGCGCACAGGCGGGGGCGGGTCCCTCCTTAGTCTAGGCACAGTTGATCCCGACATGGCAGGTCGTGACTGGGAGGGCTCCCAGGCAAGACGCTCGACGGAACGGAGCGCTCGCCACCCCGCCGGGCTTGTCTCGCCAAGGGCTCACTCCGACGCGCGCCAGTCATGCACCGGCCATGGGAAGGCCACGCGCCAGCCATGCGCCAGCAATGCGCCAGCCATGCAGAATTCACGCGAAAGGGCAGGCACGAGAGAGGCGGCCCACCGCCAGGTAAGGCCGCCTGATGCGAAGCCGGCCCCGGAGGGGCGGCAGCCGCGCACATCTCTAAGCAGGTCGCAGAATCAGAAGCTGCCGAATCAGAAGCTGCCGTGGCGCGCGCGATGGCGCTTGTTGACCTTCCGGCCGCCGGCGGTCTTCTGACGGCTGAGGAAGCCCGTCTTCTTGGCCTTCTTGGACTTGCTGTTGCGAATCTTGAGCTTCATCGGTCTCGGGGCGCAGGGGCGCGGCGAACTTTCGGGGGAGGAAGAATAGGAACCGGAGGCCCCGCGCGGTGCATGCGATCGTCGAAATCCGCGACAAAGCCCTGCCACAGGGGCTCAGCGAGGCCCGGTCATCTCTCCGGGGACCACCGCGCGGCTGAACTCGTCCTCGGTCATGAGCCCCAGAGCCGTCACCGCCTCCACGAGGGTGGTGCCCTCCTCGTAGGCCTTCTTGGCCACCTTGGCGGCGTTGTCGTACCCGATATGGCGGTTCAGCGCGGTCACGAGCATCAGCGACTGGCGCATGAGGTGGTCGATCCGCTCGCGGTCCACATCCAGCCCCGCCACGCAGTTCTCACGGAACGAGTCCGCCCCGTCGGCGAGGAGCCGGATGGACTCGAGGACGTTATGGATGATCACGGGCTTGTACACGTTGAGCTCGAAGTTGCCCTGGCTGCCGGACACCCCCACGCAGGCGTCATTCCCCAGGACCTGGGCGCAGACCATCGTCAGGGCCTCGCACTGGGTCGGGTTGACCTTGCCCGGCATGATCGAGGACCCCGGCTCGTTGGCGGGGAGCTTGAGCTCACCGAGCCCGGAGCGGGGCCCGCTCCCGAGCCACCGGACGTCGTTGGCGATCTTCATCAAGGCGCACGCCGCCGCCTTCAGCGCGCCGTGGCACAGCACGAGGGCGTCGTGTCCGGCGAGGGCGCTGAACTTGTTCGGCGCGGTCACGAACGGCAGCCCTGTCTCGTCGGCCATCTGCGCCGCGAAGCGCTCATCGTAGCCCGGCTTGGTATTCAGGCCGGTCCCCACCGCGGTGCCGCCCTGGGCCAGCTCGTAGAGGGCGGGCAGGGTGGACTCCACGCCGCGGATCGCGTCGAGCACCTGCTGACGCCAGCCGGAGACCTCCTGCGACAGCCGCAGCGGGGTGGCGTCCTGGAGGTGAGTCCGGCCGATCTTCACGATCCCGTCCCACTCCACGCCCTTGGCCGCGAAGGCGTCTGCGAGGGCGTGCAGGGCGGGAACCAGGGTCCGCACGACCTCCTCGGTGGCCGCCACGTGCATGGCCGTCGGGAAGGTGTCGTTCGACGACTGAGCGCGGTTGACGTGGTCGTTGGGGTGGACCGGGTCCTTGGAGCCGACCGTTCCACCGAGCATCTGAATCGCTCGGTTGGAGATCACCTCGTTGGTGTTCATGTTCGACTGGGTCCCGGAGCCTGTCTGCCAGACGACCAGGGGGAACTCGTCGTCGTGCTTGCCGTCGACCACCTCGGCCGCGGCCGCCACCAGGGCCTCGCGCGCGGCGGGCTCGAGGGCGTCCAGCTCCCCCAGCTCGCTGTTCACCACACCGGCGCACTTCTTCACCAGGCCGAGGGCGCGGATCATCGGGCGTGTGAAGCGCTGCTCGCCGATCTTGAAGTTGTGGAGCGAGCGCTGGGTCTGGGCGCCCCAGAGGGCATCCGCGGGGACCTCGATGGGCCCCATGGAGTCGGATTCGGTGCGAGTGTCAGTCATGGAACGAGACCCGCGATGAACGCGGGCCCTGGTGAACGGTCATGGCCCGACCCAACGGCCGGCTCTGGGAGGTGCGGTGGTCGGAAGTGGATCAGAAGAGGCCGAGATCGCGCATGGCGAGGACATCGTCGTGGATCGCTCCCGCCGTCTTCTGGAGCAACGCCCGCGACTCGGTCTTCAGGGGCAGCTCGACGATGCGCTCCACGCCCCCGCGCCCGAGGATGGCCGGGACGCCCATGTAGAGGTTCTCCAGCCCGTACTCGCCGTTCAGCAAGCAGGCGCAGGGCATCATCCGGCGCTCATCGCGCAGGACCGAGGCGGCCATCGCCACCGACGCCGAGGCCGGGGCGTACCAGGCGCTGCCGGTCTTGAGGAGCTTGACGATCTCGCCGCCGCCCTTCTTCGTCCGCTCGCCCATGGCCTCCACCGCGTCGCGGTCGATGAGATCCAACACTCCAATGCCATTGACGGTGCAGCGGTCCGGCATGGGCACCATGGAGTCCCCGTGGGCGCCGAGCACCATCGCATCGACGTCCTGCACGGCGGCGCCGGTGGCCTCGGAGATGAACCATGAGTAGCGCGCCGCATCGAGGACCCCCGCCATCCCGACGACCCGCCGGGAGGGGAACCCGAGGCAGTGACGCATGAGCGTCACCATGGAGTCGAGAGGGTTCGTCACGACGATGACGACGGCCTCCGGCGAGCCTGCACGGATGTACTCCGCGACGCTCTGCATGACCTTGCCGTTGACCTCGAGAAGATCAGAGCGGCTCATCCCCGGCTTCCTTGGGAGACCCGCCGTGACGATGAAGACGTCCGAGTCGTAGGTGTCCCGCGGGTCATTGGTGCCGACCACGCGGCTCGCGAACCCCTCCACCGCTGCGGACTGGTTCATGTCCAGGGCGATGCCCTGGGGCCGCCCTTCCGCGATGTCGATCAGGCAAATCTCCGGCGCGAGGTCCTTGAGCGCGGCGAGATGAGCGCAGGTCGAGCCGACGTAGCCGGCGCCGACGACGGTGAGCTTGGCGTTCTGATTCATGATCGGCAGCAGGATAGTCACTGCGGGCGAGCGGCGACGAGTAGGGAGCCCGAATCCTCGCTCCGCTCCGTCGGGCGGACCGGGACCGGGCACTAGCGCGGCCGAGGGGCGCCTATGGAAGCGCCTCGCCCCCCGCGAGCGGGAGGGCGAGGCGCCGAGTCTCCGGAGCGGCTCTTAGAAGAACAGGACGCTCACGCCGTCGGTGAAGTTCGACGTGGTGAAGCCGGGGATGAGGCTGTCACGGTGCCAGGCCTGGAAGTACCAGGTCTGCCCCGTCATGGCCGACATGCTGCCGTTCCCCGTGGGGATGGCGTCCAGATCAACGGTGCCGGAGAAGGCCCCGGTGCTCCCGGAGGACTTGATCCCACCCGCGACGCCGCGGCCGATGCTGCCGCCGAGGCAGAGGTTGCCCGCGCTGCCGCCGGCGCCGGCCACGAAGGCCTGATCCAGCGAGGAGATGAAGAAGCCGTTGGAGTTCGCCGGGAGGTTGCTCGCTTCGAGTTCCATGGTACGAGCGGACTGATCCACGTTGCTGGCGGTGATATCACCGGCCACCGCGGTGGAGTTCGGGTTGGCGTCGCAGTAGCTGGTGATGACGGCGCCGCTGCCCGAGGGGTCGCCAGGGACCAGGATTGAGACCTGCTGGTCGCCAGGGTTGCCCGGGCGGAAGAGGCCGAGCGTGGCGGTGCCAGCCGTCGGCTCACCGTTGGAGGTGAACCAGAAGCTGTAGGTCGTTCCCCAGCGGAGCGCGTTGGCGTTCTCGTTCACCGCGAAGGCCTCGGTGCTCCAGGTGATCGCGCCGCCCGCCTGCGTCCCGGTCCAGGCCGTGTTGGTGTACGGCTCGCCCGAGTGGTAGTGCGGGAAGGACATGCCGACGTCGAGGAGAGTCGAACCGGTGCCGACGGGCACGGAGAAGGACTCGCCGCTGAAGTGGCTGTTGTTGTTGAAGATCGCGAACTCGTAGCGCCAGGTGCCGTTGCCCAGATCGATGACGTTCTGACCCAGAACGAACTGACCCTCACCGGGGACGTTGACGTCGGTGACGGTGGCGTTCGGCTCGTAGACCGCCCAGGCCCGGATCGCAGCCTGCTCGCGGTTCGTACCGCCGCCGATGCTGAGGCTCGTGCCGGACTGCGGACGGTTGAGGTTGCACCAGGAGACGTTGTTGAAGCCGTTCCCGGCCGCCGCGTCGTCCGGGGCGATGTACTGGGCCTCACCGAAGTAGCGGGCCGTCGGGTGCTGAGACGCGAGCACGTCGTCCACCGGGACCTGGATGCGCTTGAAGATCCGGTCGCCCGTCTGGCCCTGCTGGGCGAACGGGTAGTTGAACGCGCCGGTGAAGGCGTTGACCTGGAACTTCGGGCCGAGGCCACTCTGCGAACCGTTGAGGCCGGAGCTGTACGGATCCGAGCACCCAACACCGAGGCGCGAGCCGGTGCCGGAGCTGTTGCAGTTACAGCAGAGGTTCTGCTGCAGCGCGGTGAAGCCGTGCTTCAGCCAGCTCATCCCGACCTGCTCGAACCGCCCGTTCTCGAGGCGGTAGATGTTCTGCCCGATGACCGGGTGGTTCGTGTTGTTCGCGAACCAGAGCAGCTCCTGGTCTCCCACGTTGCAGGACGTGGTCCCCAGCGCGTAAGCGGCCATGCCGTTCAGCTGCCCGTAGTTCGAGATGTTCGGGATCTGGCCAACGATGACGTCAGCGCCAGGCTGTGAACCGGGGCACTGAGCTGCGGCGCTGGACGAGAGCGAGGAGGCGAGCAGGCCAGCTGCGAGGATGGGGAGAATTCTCATGAAGTGGAGAGCTGTGGAAGAACGATCAACGGCGGCGCGTTCCCCGGCCGGGGAGCGATCTCAGCAGCGAGTGTCCACCCCCGAACCACAGTCCGCAAGAAGCAACACCCGCGGACCCCTTGTCGCACTGCGGCGGGTTGTCTCGAATCGACCAGCGGGCATCTGCCGAAGAGGTTCCTCGACTCCGTTGCCCCGTCCTTAGCCCACGCGCAAGGGCCCCGTCGCCTCCCGAAATGAGAAGGTAAAACTGTCCGCGACCGGGCGCAATTCGGTCAAGCCATGACCGCCTGCGCGGCCTCCTCGAGCCGCTGCACGTCACCCGCGGCGAGGTCGAGGTGGGTGACGAACCGCAGCACCTGCGGCCCCATCGCCATGACCTGCACCCCGTGCTCACCGAGAAGCTCCGCCACCCGAGCCGCTGAGAGACCCTCTCGGTCCACGGTCACCATGGCGATGTTGGTGGCCACCAGCGAGGGATCCGCTTCCAGGCCGTCAATCCTGCCGAGGCGCTCGGCCACCTCGCGCGCCAGGGCATGGTCCAGCGCCAGGCGTCCGACGTTCTCTGCGAGCGCAACCCGAGCAGCTGCAGCGAGGAGACCGGCCTGCCTCATCCAGCCGCCGAGCCGCTTCCGGACGCGCATGGCGCGCTCGATGAAGGCGGCGTCCCCGGCGACCACGGACCCCACGGGCGCCCCGAGGCCCTTGGAGAGACACAGGGACACCGAGTCGGCGTGGACGGTCCAGTCCGCCGCGGGGATCCCTGAGGCCACGACCGCATTCGCGAGCCGCGCGCCATCCAGGTGCACGGGGACCCCGCGGCCACGAGCGACCGCGGAGATGGCCGAGACCTCCTCCATGGGGACCACGACGCCTCCGGCGACATTGTGAGTCTGCTCGAGGCAGACCAGGGCCGTCTTGGGGCAGTGAATGAAGTCAGGGCGCATGGCCTCCTCGACCTCCGCGGCGCTCATCCGTCCATCGCGGCCGCCGAGGGTCATGGACTGCAGTCCGTGGAGGAAGCCGGCGGCACCACCCTCGTAGGTGGTCACGTGGGCCCAGCGCTGACAGATGATCTCGTCTCCTGGGCGAGTCCAAGCGCCGAGAGCGACCTGGTTGGCCATGGTGCCCGAGGGGACAAAGAGCGCGCGCTCCTTGCCCAGCCAGGCGGCGGCCTCCTCTTCGAGGAGCCGGACCGTCGGGTCGCCGTCGAGCACGTCATCGCCCACCTCGGCCTCGAGGATCGCCGCCCGCATGGCCGCGGACGGCCGGGTCACCGTGTCGCTCCGAAAGTCTGCCCCCATGACCTCAGCTCCCCCGCTGCTCGAGGTGCGCCCGCACCCGGCGTAGCCCCTCGCGGATGTTCTCTGCGCTGTTGGCATAGCTGAAGCGCATGTACCCCTCGCCGAAGTCGCCGAAGCTCGTCCCGGCGAGGCAAGCGACGCCAGCCTCATTGAGGAGCTCGTCCTCGAGCACACGGCTCGAGATCCCCGTGCCGGAGGTGTTCGGGAAGGCGTAGAAGGCCCCCTTGGGCATGACGCAGGAGAAGCCGGGAATCGCGTTAAGCTCCTCGTGGATGATCTTCCGCCGGCCATCAAACGCCTCGAGCATCTCGTCCACCGCGCTCTGGGGCCCGCGCATGGCCTCGATCGCTGCCACCTGCGTGGCGGCGTTGGCGCACGAGCTGGAGTTGATCTGCAGCCGCTCTGCGTGCGCGACGAGGTCGGAGGGCCAGACCCCGTACCCCAGTCGCCAGCCCGTCATGGCGTAAGTCTTACTCCACCCGTCGAGCATGATCGCGCGATCTCGCACGGACTCGTACTGCAGGATCGAGACATGCTCTTCACCGTCGTAGAGCTGACGGCTGTAGATCTCATCGCAGAGGATCGTCACGTGCGGGTGCTGCTCGAGGCCGGCCACGAGGGCGTCCATCTCCGAGCGCGGCACGACGCCCCCGGTGGGGTTGGCCGGCGTGTTGACGATGAGCAGCGAGGTCTGGGGCGTGATGCTGGAGAGCACGTCCTCCGCCGAGAACGAGAAGCCGCGGTCCTCGGGCAGGGCATACGGCACCGGCCTCGCGCCCGACCAGTGGATGAGGCTCTCGTAGATCGGGAACCCGGGGTTCGGATACACGATCTCCTTGCCCGGCTCGCCGAACATCATGATCGCATAGAACATCGTCGGCTTGCCGCCAGGCACGATGAGCACGTTGTCCGCGTCGATCTCCGCGCCCCGGAACTCGCGCACGTTGTCCACGACCGCCTCGCGGAGCTCGGGGAGTCCCTTCGCCGGGGTGTACTTGTGGTAGCCGTCGGCCAGGGCCTTGCGCCCGGCCTCGACGATGTTGGGCGGGGTCTCGAAGTCGGGGGCTCCGATGTGGAGGTGAACCACGTCCTTGCCCGTGGCTTCAAGGGCCTTGGCCTTGGCGAAGACCTCGAAGGCGGTCTCGGTCCCGAGGACCTGCATGCGGTTGGCGAGCGTCATTGGATCTATCGAGGAATGGGGACTCGGGGTGCGAGTGCCCTGCGCGGGCCAGGAGCGACAGCGGCGCCAGCGCGGGCCGGAGATATTAGCGGCCCAGCCCGACCGCGGTGCGGCCGACCTGCTGGCAGGCGAGAGCCGAGCAGAAGATGCCCCGGAAGAGGGGTCGCTCCCGCCCGTCGACCTCCCCGTCACCCGACGCCGTGGCCCCAGCGTGGCCCCAGCGAGGCCCCAGCGAGGCCCCAGCTGGGCCTCGGTAAGGCCTCAGCTGGACCGCGAAGAGGCGCCGCTCAGAATCGACGGGTAAAGCCGAAGAACAGTCCGATATCGTCCGCCGCGGAGGTCAGGCCCACGCGGGCGCCAAGGTCCACGATCGTCTCGCTCGAGAGATTGCGAGTCAGGCCGAGGTTCAGGGTCGCGATGTAGTCGTCTGGGCCCGCGATCCCCGCGTACTCCAGGTAGCTCCCGGTGTGATCGTCCAGGGTGAACCCCGCCACCGCCGTGTGGAGCACCTCAAGGTCGTAGCGATCCTCGACGTCATCATGCACCGCGTCAAAGCTGGCCATGAGGCCCAGGCTCACCGCCCCCAGGCTCGTGGCGTACGGGAGGGCGAGGCCGCCCTCGATCTCGGAGCCCCCCACATCCCCACCCGCGGGGAAGCTGACAAAGGGCAGCAGGGCGAAGGCGGAGTCCCCGCCGTCGTTGCCCCACATGTTGACCTTAAGGCGGGTCACCACATCGCCGATCCCCGAGTCATCGCCGCCCAGCTCCGCGTCTTGGCGGATGTAGGGATCGACGAGGAACTGCAGATCCGTCCGGTCCGAGAGGCCGACCTTGGCGTTGGTCTGGAACCCCACGAAGCGGTCCCGGCCTCGATCTCGGGTCCAGTCGACGACGCTCACCTCGAACTGGAGGTGCCCGGCGTCCACGGTGATCGGGCTCTCCGTGGCGTCCGGACGATCCGAGGACAGGGGGCGGAGAGCGTCCGCTGGAACGGGATGGAAGAGGCTAAAGGTCTCGACCTCTGCCCCTTGAGGGTCGAAGCCTGCTGGCAGCAGCAGGAGGATGGTTGAAAGCATGCGCCGGATTCTGCCGTCACATCCTGGGCCCTAGCGGCCGATTTCGGCGACATCCTCGTGCCGGGGTGTGGCCCGCCGGTCTGGGGTGCCTATCTTCCAGGACATGAGACTCCCCAGAATCCTCCTGCCCGCTGTTCTCGTCGCGACCTTCAGCGCCTGCTCGGAGCCGGACCTCGTCGTTCGCGTGTCCCTCGACCAGGTCTTCTCGGAGGAGCTCATGCGTGACTTCGAACAGAGCTCCGGCCTGAAGGTCCGCGTCCAGTACGACATCGAGCAATCCAAGACGGTCGGCCACGTCAGGGCCATCATCGAAGAGGCCGGCCGCCCCCGGACGGATGTCTTCTGGAACAACGAGATCGCGCAGACCATCCGCCTCGCCGAGCTCGGGCTGCTCGAGCCCTACGACTCCCCCAGCGCGGCCGAGATCCCCGAGCTCTTCCGGGATCCCGAGCGCCGCTGGACCGGCTTCGCCGCGCGGGCCCGGGTCCTTATCGTCAACACGGACCTGGTCCCAGCCGGCGAGGACCCCAAGGGCACGATGGACCTCTTCGATCCCCGCTGGGCCGGGAAGTGCGGCATCGCCCGCCCGCTCACAGGGACGACGCTGACCCACGCCACCGGGCTCTACGAGGTCATGGGCGAGGACTGGGCACGCGAGTTCTTCAAGCGGGTGGTGACGTCCAACCAGTCCGGCTCCGTCAACCTGCCGGAGAGCAACGGCCAATCCATGACCCTCGTCAAGAATGGCGCCCTCGCCTGGGCCTGGACCGACACCGACGACTTCAACGTCGCGAGGCTCCAGGGAGCGCCCGTCCGGCGCGTCTACCCGGACCAGGAGGCGGGGCCGGGCGTGCTGATGAAGGACGGTGCGCCCCTGGGGACGCTGCTGATCCCCAACAGCGTGATGATCCTCAAGGACGCCCCCCACCCCGAGAACGCCCGGCGCTTCGTCGACTGGGTGCTGACCCGCGAGATCGAGGCGCGGCTCGCCGCCTCTCGCTCGGCTCAAATCCCAGTGCGCGAGGACGTCCCGCGCCCCGCTCATGTCGGCCGCATCGGAGACTTCCGCGCCATGAACGTGAAGTACAGCGACATCGGCGCCACCATCGGCGCGCGCTCCAGCGAGCTCGGTGAGACCTTCATCCGCTGACCCCTTGGCCAAGCCCCACCGATCCACGGCGCTCGTCAGCCGGCCCCTGCTCGCCGTGGGCCTGCTCGGCTTTCTTGTGCTGTGCCTCGCGCCGCTGCTGCTCATGGCGGAACGCCTCGCCGGGGACCCCTCGGTGATCACCGACCTGGTCGGGGGTCGCACGCTTCTCCTGCTGCTCTGGACCGTCCTCCTGGGACTGGGTGCCGCCTCCATCGCCCTGGCCATCGGGCTCCCCTTCGGCTTCCTCGTCAGTCGGACCGATGTCCTCGGCGCCAGGCTGCTACGGGCTCTGGGGATCGTGCCCATCCTGCTGCCGCCGATCATGCTGGCCATGACGTGGACCATGCTGCTCCCGCTGCGCGGCCCCGTCATGTGCGCCCTGATCCTCGGGGTCAGCTCATTCCCGCTGGTGGCGCTCTTCGCGGCCCGCGCAGCCGAGCGCATCGATGCCCGCCGCGAGGAGGCCGCCCTCCTCACAGGAGGCCTGGGGTCCGTGCTGGCCATGGAGCTCCCCCTGATCCTCCCCTCGGCCCTCGGAGGCTCACTCCTGGCCTTTGTCGTGGCAATCAACGACTTCGCGCTACCCGACTACGTGTCGTCGGTCGGGCGCAAGTTCAACGTCTACGCCGGCGAGGTGTTCAGCACCTGGCAGGTGGACGGGAACGAGGCGCGCGCCGTGGCCACGGCGCTCCCCCTGCTGGCCCTGACTGCCGCGGTGGTCCTGCCCCTGCTGCGGGCGAGGGCCCGCTCCGGCGGGGTGACCATCGACTCCACGTTCCAGCACCCCCGGACCCTCAAGCTCGGGCGCTGGCGCGCGCCCGCGACCCTCTTCTGCCTGGCCGTGGTCACCGTGGGGGCCCTGCTCCCCATCGGCCGCCTCGCGTATGAATCGGGCGGCGGCTCAAGGGTCTTCAGCGGCGTCTCCATCCGGCGAGACGGGTGGACCCAAGGAGGCGGTGCGGCCCAGAACATGGGGGCCACCCCTGCGCCGACCCTGACCGGCGCCGGGATCACCGACGCCGTCTCTGCGGCCCAAGCCGCGGCCCGAGCGGCCTCCGGCGGGGCCCCCGCCAGCAGCCCCTCCCCCGGGATCTCCCCCGGGATCTCCCCCGCCAGGGCCGCCGCCCCGCAGGGTCGCCAGCGCTCGGTCGACCCGGCCGCTCCCGAGGTCGAGGCTGCCCTGAAGGCCTCGGCCACCGATGACCTCTCGGACTTCGGAGGCGGGCTGCCAGCGTTCGCAAGCAACGTCGCCAGTGCCTTCGCGCGAGCGCTGGACCTCTCCCGGGAGAGCCTCCTGTGGAGCCTGCTGTTCGCCTTCGGCGCCGCCACCCTCGCCACCCCCCTGGCACTGATCCTGGGTCACGCCATCGCCCGGGGCCGCCGCGGTGTGACCCTCGAGTTCCTCACCATCCTGCCCCTCGCAGCCCCGGGCACCCTGTTCGGGATCGGCTCCATCGTCCTCTGGAATCATGACGCCACGGGTTCCTTCTACGACTCCGGCGGGCTGGTGGTGGTCCTCTTCGCCGGTCGGTTCCTCGCCGTGGCGACGTTGATCTGCGCCGGGGCGGTACGGTCCTTCGACCGGCGCCTGGAGGAGTCCGCCGAGCTCGCCGGCGCGGGCCCCGCCCGGCGCCTATTTGGGATCCTGACGCCCGGAATCTGGACCTCCCTCGCGGGCTCGTGGATCGCGGTGTTCGCCCTCTCGGTCCGCGAGCTGGACGCCGCGGTCCTGGTCCCCGCCGCCAACGACACGGCCATGTTCCGCGTCTTCAACGCCGTGCACTTTGGACGAGACGACTTCGTCTCGGCGCTGTCGCTCCTGGTGGTGTTCGCCATCCTCCTCCCCGGCCTCCTCTGGACGCTCTTCTCCAGGCGCCGCCTCCGCTTCCTCCCATGAGCCCCCACCAGCAACACGCCATCGCGATCCGCGGCCTCACGGTCCAGGCCGGCGCCACGAGAATCCTGGGCCCTGTGGACCTGGACGTTCAGGAAGGAGAGCACGTGCTCCTCGTCGGCCCCTCTGGGTCGGGGAAGAGCACCCTGCTGAGGGCCATCGCGGGCCTCGAGGATCCCGCCGCGGGTGAGATCATGCTCTTCGACCGCTCCGCCTCCAGGGCCGGCAGCCGCTCCACGCCCCCCCAGGAGCGCGGCGTCGGGCTCCTGTTCCAGGGCGGCGCCCTCTGGCCCCACATGACGGTGCTCCAGACTCTGCTGTTCGTCCTCAAGCGGCGCGGCCTCACGGGCGCGCCGGCGAAGCAGCGAGCCGAAGAGCTCCTCGAGCTCGTGGACCTCACTGGGATCAACGGTCAGAAGGCGCCGACGCTCTCCGGCGGGGAGGCCCAGCGGCTCTCCCTGGCCCGCGCCCTCGCCAGCGAGCCGCGCATCCTCTTGCTTGACGAACCCCTCGGCCCCCTGGACGCGCCACGCCGAGCTGCCCTGCTCGACCGCCTCGCCGAGCTCGAGGGCCAGCTCGGCCTGACCACCCTGCACGTGACCCATGACCCCGGGGAAGCGGAGCGGGTCGCGACCCGCACGGTCGAGATCGGGGACGACGGGACGCTCTCGGCCGTCGCGACCTGAACGGCCACGCTCGGGCTGGCCCGGCAGGCTGGAGCTGGGCTGGGTGGCGATGACCTCGCTGGAGCTGACCTCGCTGGCCTGAGTTGGCCTGAGTTGGCCTGAGCTGGCCTGAGCGGGCGCGGCAGGCTCGGTCGACCCCGCGGCTCCGCTGCTGCGCCTTCGCCGGACCCTCAAGCTAGCTGTCGAACTCCCCGCAGGAGGGCGGCGCCGCGGGGAGGTCAGCGGCGCCGTGACGCACCCCTGGCCACGAGGCGTACATGTCTTCCCTTTCACCGCGTGACCCGGGGCGTACCCTTGGGCTACAGGAATCCCATGCGTATCGCCCTCGGCATCATCGTCCTCGTCCTCGCGAGCTGGTTCTTCTCCGCCCTCATCGGGACCCCGGAGGAGACGGCGAGCGCGCAGACCCCCGCCGAGTGGGTCTCGTCGGAGCAGTGCCGGGAGTGCCACAGTCAGATCTGGGACGAGTGGGCCTCTTCACCCCACGCGAACTCGTGGCTCAACGAGGACGTGCGGGTCCAGTCCGACCAGTTCGCCAACAAGGACTGCATCGACTGCCACGCCCCGCGGCCCATCTTCGAGACCGGGCTTGGCGAGCGCGTCCTGCCCCGCTCCGCGCGACGAGCAGAGGGCGTCGACTGCCTCACCTGCCACCTCCTCCCGGACGGGAAGATGGCCGGGAAGATCGACAACCCGCGCGCCGCCTGCCAGCCCACCACCCGGCGTGAGCTGCAGCGGGTCGAGATGTGTTCGGGGTGCCACGACCAGCACAAGACCGTCCAGCAGTGGAAGGCGACCCCGTTCGCCGAGCACAACGAGGGCTGCATGGAGTGCCACATGCCCTATCGCGACGGCACCCCGAAGAGCGGGCGCTTCCACACCATGCCCGGCGGACACTACATCGAGATGGTGCGCTCCGCCGTGACGTTCATGGGCGCGCGGGATGACGCGGGTGACCCGTCGGTCACCATCGCCAACGTCCGTGGCGGGCACTCCTACCCCACCGACGAGCGCAGCCGCGCCTCCGATATCTGGTGGCGCCCGCTCCCCGGTGACGCGGACACGCTGAACGAGGCCGGCGTCGCCGCCGGCGGCGGCCCGTGGCGACACCTGCACCGGATCCGCGACCCCTACCGGCACGAGAAGGACATCGAGAGCACCCTCCTGCACTTCGGCGAGAGCCGTACGCTCGCCATCGATGACCCCGACGCGGCCGGCGGCGTCGAGGCGGTCCTCGTCTACAAGCGCTCGCCCTACTATCGCGACCCCGAGACGGGCATCGCGCGAGAGATCGACACGGTCACCGACCCCTTCGAGGACGCCGAGCTTGTCCACCGGGTGACGGTGGACCCCCGATGAGATCCCTCGCGGCGCTGGCCATTCTCTCGCTCCTGGGTTCCTGCAGTCCCGGGGAGGCTGACCCGACCGGGGAGGCCTCCAGCGCCGCCGAGCCCTCCCCCCGACCCACGCGCGATGTCCTCGACGCGACCCTCTCCGAGCTGGGGGTCAGCCGCCGCGAGGGCGTCCTCAGCGCCCGCGAGCTGAGGGGCAACCGAGGCCTGATGCCCGGTGAGATCGAGGAGGCTCCCGGGCCGCCCGCCCAGGCCGAGGAGGACGCCGTGTCCGCCGATCAGGCCCCGAGCCTCGACCCGGGGCTGGTCGAGCTCCGCGACGGCCTCGTGGGCATGGTCCTGAGCGACGGCAGATACCTCGAGACCGCCACGGCTGACGTGGTCGCGTCGAGGGATGAGCTCGCGCCGGTGCTCGCTGCTGGCCTCCGCGACCCCGCGCGCGCCCCCGAGGACCTGAGGGTCCTGGCCCAGTTCGCACAGGCGGCGCCGAGCGCTCCCACCTCGGCCGCGCTGACCGAGTTGACCGCCGACCACGATGACCCGAGCGTCCGCGCCTATGCCTCCTGGGCCCTCGTACCCGCGGCGGAGCTGGAGGGGAGCGGCCCCGAGGTCACCGCGCTCCTTCGACGACTGAAGTACGAGCAGGACAGCCTGGCGCTGGTCTGGGCGGCGCGAACCCTGGCCGCGCACGGGAACCTGAGCGGGCTCCGCACGCTGGCCGCCATCGCCAGCGCCGGGACAGAGGCCTCCGGCTCGGCCAACCAGCAGCTCTACGACGTCGTTCGCGTCGCCACCGGCCGCGAGGACGTCACCGCGGAGGACGCGGACCGCTTGATGGCCGACTGGGCCGCGGGCAAGCAGAGCCGTGACACGGTGGCCCCTGCTGCGCTGCGCGCCGAGGTGTGGCGGCTGATCTCTGACCTCTCAGGGGAGCACTTCCAGCTCCGGGGCGTGGACGACGCGCGCTTCATCCTCTCGCGCCTCGGCCCCTGGGCCGCGGTCGAGCTGGGCGCCGCTCTCGAGGACGACGACGAGTACGTCCGACTCCACGTGGTCCAGGTCCTGGAGCGCATGGGGCCACGAGGCGGGGGCGCCGCGGCGAGCCTCCAGCGTGCCCTGTACGACGCCAGCGACGGTGTGGCCGGGGCCGCAGCCGAGGCGTTGGCCTCGGTGGCGCCGGGGAGCGCCGGGGCTCCGCTGATCGCACGCCTGGGCGAGACCCCGCCCCACGAGGTCCGCGTGGCCCTCGTGCGCGGTCTGGGCCGGACCCATGCCGTCCCCGTCGAGGTCCTCCTCGAGGCCTTCAACGGAGCCGGGGCACCGGCGGATCTACGCCTGGCGGCCGCCGAGGGGCTCCTGCCGGCCGGTGAAGAGGCCGCCTGCCTCCCCTGGCTCGCCGACGCCATGACGCGCCGCTTTGGCGACCCGGCCGGGGCCGAGGCGCTGGTTGGACGCTGGCTAAGCGGGATCGCCAAGGACGATCCTGACAGAGCGCACTGGGCCTTGCTCCGGCCCGAGTGGGAGGCCCTCGGGCCACAACAGGCGATCATCCACACCGCGGAGCAGGCCCAGCAGCGGCGCGCCCAGCGGGCGGCGCTCCTCACCGAGCAGCTCCGCAACCTCCCAGGGCAGTAGCAGCGAGCGGGCGCCGCTCAGCCGATCGCGAACAGGCAGGCGGCCACGACGGCCATCCACAGCACCCCGTTCACGGCAAAGATGAGATCCCCGCCGAGGAGCACCTTGGTGGGACTCCCGCCGGCCTCCTTCCTAGTGACCATCAGGAGGTATCGAAAGAGCCCGAAGACCACGAAAGGCACCGTCCAGACGAGGTCGTTGTCCTCTCCAAACTTCGCCGCCGTCTCCTCGTCCACCGTGTACATGGAGTAGGTGATAATCGCGCAGGCCGCGAGG
>CAJQPT010000324.1 GCA_905480285.1 uncultured bacterium | reverse complement strand
CCGTTGCCGTCGATGGAGATGAAGTTGTGCCCGATGGCCATGGGGTCGGCGGGGTCGGGGGCGCCGGACCAGTTCGACGCCATGACGTCGGCGCCGTGGTCGTGGAGGACGGCCTCGGTCCACACTCCCTGCTGGAGGAACGAGGCGGTGATGCCCTCTGCGTGGCGGTCCACCGAGAAGTGGATGGCCTCGGTGGGCGAGGCCGCGTGGCCGAGCTTGGCGTCGAAGCCGAAGGAGAGGGCGTCGAGCTCCTGGGCGCAGGGGAGGCCGGGGACCTCGTCGCACAGGCCCTGGAGGCCGATGGCGGCGGCAGGCAGGAAGATCTTGGGGGCTGGGGCCGCCAGGGCAGTGCCGGGAGCCTCGGGCTGGAGGATGTCGCCGGAGGTCACCGTGTTGGGGCCGCTCATCAGGCCGATGGAGGGGCCGCGCCAGGTGATCGAGAAGTACATGTCGTCCCGGGACGGGGTCTCGAACACAGGGCCGCTCTGGGCGAGCGAGAGGCCCTGGAGGGCCGCCAGCGCTACGGCGCAGGCGGAGGTCCGGGGGCGAAGGAGGAAGACGTGGGGCATGGCGAGGAAGGGAAGAAGAGGCATCAGGGGGGGTATCGGAGGGGGCCCTTGGGGCCCATCCGACGCGTTCACGTGAATCGGGCGCGGGTTCCGCGACAGGAATCCCGGAAGAATCTGATCTGGAGGCGGAGATCACCCATCGGAGACGCTCCCGTCGATCCGCTGTTGCTCCCAGTCGTCCACGCCGCGGGCCAGGGAGGCGGACGCCACCGGAGTCGGGCGGAGCGGCCAGAGGTACAGACCACCATCGTCGTCGCTGGAGAGTGCGCGCGTGACCGGCCCCCTCGTATCAAGGTCGACGGTGTTGACCGCCGCGGAGTGCAGGCCGAAGGTCAACTTCGCCTCCGGCGCAGCTCCGAAGACGTAGGCGCGCCCATCCCGGGCCCCCACGACGGCAAGCCCGTCCTCAGTCGAGAATGACGCGCTGGTCAACCCAGCCTTGATCGGGAGGACTCGAGGTGAGGCCGTGGCCGTGGCGACGTTGATGATCTTGAAGGTGTTCCCTGCGACGCGCGCGCCCACCGCGATCTGGCTGCAGTCGTTGCTCCAAAGGAGACTGTCCGTGCGCAACACGGTGACCCGCCGGCCAACCACCTCCAGGGTCTCCAGGTTCCAGGTCACCACGAAAGTGGGAGAGTAGCAGGCTGCCAGTTGCCGCCCGTCGGGGCTCAGGGCCATGGTCAGCACGGGGTGCAGCCGAGGGTCGTCGAAGGGGGGCAGGAGCGCCGGGTCATCGAAGGGCCGATGACGCGTGGGGTCTCCGAGGAGCCGAATCTGACCGTCCGGCTGACCGAGGGCCACTCGCCCCCCCTCCAGCAGGCAGCACGAGGTGGCCTGCCGGCTCCCGTCGACCTCGATCAGGGTGCCCCGTGCGGGCTCCCAGAGGTGAGCTGATCCATCCTCGCAGGTGAAGAGGCCGAAGGTGCCGTCAGCAGTGAGCGATGAGGCCGTGGCCGTCCGGCCGAGATTCACCGTGTGTTCCAACTCCAGTTGGTCGCCCTCAGGATCCACGCGCCAGAGGGCCGCCTTTCCGCGGACGTCTATCGTGAGCAGGTGCCCACTCGGCGGGATCTTCGACGCGCATTCGAGGCTCCGAGGGAGCTCCATCTCCCAGAGAATCTTGCCGGGGGAATGCCCGATGACGCCCCGGCTCCGATGGGGCGTGGCGATCAGCTGTAGACGCCCGCTGCGGTCGACCAAGAGGGCGCGTCGCCCATCGCCGATGAACTCGGCGGTCAGGAGCCCGGGTCCCGCCTCTCGGACCTCGAAGAGCTCGGGTAGAGGCTCAGCCCGCCAGAGGTAGGCGTTGCGGGACTCGGTGGTCATGAGCAATCGGCGCCCACGGTTCGTCCAGCTCAAGGAGTCTGCGATGAACTCCCCGGTCTCATCTGCAAGGATGTCTCCGGTTGCCACTAACCACGCAAGGACTCGTCCGGGCTTGAGGGCCACCGCGGCGCGGGTGCCGTCGGCGGACACGACGCGGGCGGTGACCTCGCCGGGGGGGCACGGGATCTCCAGGGAGACCGCTCCGTCCGAGTTCCGCACCTGGAGGAATCGCTCGGTGGAGCCGGGGCGAGCAGTCAACTCCACGCGGTGCCGGATGAGGGCGAGGTGTGATGCTTCGTTCCCGTCGGCCTCCACGTGGTTGCCCGTGGCGAGGTCGAGCACCCTTCCGCCCTCCTCGCCCCAGACCAAGGCGCGCGTGCCGTCGACCTCGATGGAGCTCACCGCTGGCCCGCCGGTTGAGGACCAGAGCAGCGTCTCGCCGCGGACCCGGTGGACCGTTCCGCCTGCGCTGCCCACGAGTTGACCGCCGTCGTTGTCGAGCCACCGCACCACGGTGAGATCCTTGCCGTCGCCCGGGAGGTCGAGGCGCCGTCCGGGCTCCGGTCCCACGGGCCAGATCCAGAGCTGGTCCTGGTCCGCGACGCCGGCCACCTTGCTCCCATCCGGCGACATGGCCACGCTCCGCACTCGGCCCGTCCCCTCGGCGGTGAAGCGGCGCTCGAGGCGGGTGGCCAGGAGCGGGGCGAAGAGGGCCGAGCGGGATTCGGGCGTGGAGTGCAGCCGGTCGGCGTACTCGGCCAGGGCGAGGGCGGCGCTGGGGTTGCCTTCGAGGCGCTCCTCCGCGCGGGCCAGGTAGAGCCGCGAGCGCGCGAAGTCGAGGGCCTCGGTCTTCTCCCGGAGGGCGTCGTTCTTGTCGGCGATCAGCCCGTCCCGCACGTCGATGCCGTGCAGGGCCACCAGCAAGGCCGCGGTGATCGCCAGGAAGACCCCCGCGAGGGAGGCGGCGAGGGCGGGCTGGCGCTGGGCCCAGCGCTGGACGCGGACGGCGGGGCCGGGCGGCCTCGCCATGATCGGCTCGAAGGCTCGCAGGCGGCGCAGGTCCTCGGCGAGGTCGCGCGCGCTCCCGTAGCGGCGGGCCGGGTCGCGCTCCATGGCCACCGCCACCACGGCGGCGACGCTCCCGTTGAGGGCGGGGTTCAGCCGATCCACCGTGGCCGTGGCGTCCCGCAGGATCGAGGCCTGGATCTCGTGTGGGCTGGGGCCCTGGAAGGGGCGCGTCCCGGTCAGCACCTCGTACAGGGTGACGCCGAGGCCATACACATCCGTCCGTGCGTCGACCGCGCCGCGCCCCTCCTCGATCTGCTCGGGGGCCATGTACTCCGGTGTCCCCATGCCCTCGCCGACGCGGGTGAGGGCCTCGCCCTCCGAGCCTGTGGCCAGCCCGAAGTCCAGGACCACCGGCTCGCCGTCGGGGCGGACCATCAGGTTGCCGGGCTTCACGTCCCGGTGGACCACACCCAGCTCGTGGGCGGCGTCCAGCGCCAGCGCGACGCCCTCGAAGAAGCGCAGCACCTCGTGCAGGTCCTGCACGTTGGCGGGGGGGAGGGGCAGGACCGTTTGGGCCCCAGACCGCGCGGCGCGGACCTCGGCGGCCAGGTCCGTCCCGGGGACGAAGCGCATGGCGATGTAGGGCTCCTCGCCATCGAAGTCTGCGTCGAGGATCTCGGCGATGGCGTGGTGCTCGATCCGCGCCAGGATCTCGGCCTCCCGCTGGAATCGTCGGCGACGCGTCGGGGTGATGAGCCGCCCCTGGAGGAGCTTCAGGGCGACGCTTCGGCCCAGGCGGTCATCCACGGCCTCGTAGACCATCCCCTGTCCGCCCTGGCCCAGGGCGCCCACGATCCGGTAGCGCCCGATCCGCTCGCCGTCCGGCTCGTTGGCCTGGCGCTTGGCTTCCTCGTCCGTCGCCGCGCGTCGACGCAGGAACTCCCCGGCGACCTGGGTCTCGGCTTCGGGGTAGCGCTTGAGATAGAACCCGAGGGGGCGGTGCGTCCCCTCGGCCACGTCGTCCTCGAAGTCCTGGATGAAGTCCAGAACGGCGGGGTCGACGATCTCTTCGGGGTCTTCCAAGGGCAGCAGGCTCTTGGTTCAGCCTAGCAGCGCGGTGGGAATCTCGATGCTCCCGGGAAGCCTCTGGGTCATGGGGTCTTCCCCGTAGGCGTCGCGCTACGGGGTATCATCCAAACAGCTTGTCTGATCCTGATGCAGAGCCGCCCGAAGGCGAGACACAGAACTGGCTGCGGCGTGCCCAGGACGGCGGCGTCACGGAGTTCGGTGTTCTCTATGAGCACGTGGCGCCGTCCATCTACGCCTGGGCCACGCTGAGACTCGCGCGGGACCGCCGCTCGGAGATCGACGCCCAGGACGTGGTGCAAGAGGTCTGGCTGCGGGCCTGGAATTCGATCGAACGGATCGACGCCGAGACGACGCCCTTTCGCAAGTGGATCTTCCGGGTGGCGAAGATCGTGCTGCTCGAGCTGCTCCGCGACGGGCGCCGACGCCGGCAGGTGAACCTGGGGAGCGAGACCAAGCGCGCGGTCTTCGAGCAGGTCATGGACCCCGCGACCGCCATCAGCGCGCGCATCGAGCGCGACGACTCCCTCGCCCGGTTCCTCGAGTCGGTCTCCTCCCTGCAAGAGGGAGATCGCAAGCTCGTGAGCTACTGCGGGCTCGAGGGGCTCAGCTACAAGGTCGCGGCCCAGCGCCTCGACTCCACGGAGGGCGCCGTGGCTCGCCGCTGGCAGCGGCTGCGCAAGCGCCTCGCCGAGGGCGGGATCCCCCGCGACCTCTTCGACCCATCGCTCCGCGACTGAGTCGCGACCTCCCCCCCCCCCGGCGCTGCCCGGCCGAACCTGGACCTCCCCATGATCCTCCGCTTCCTCGCCGCTGCGGTCCTCGCCCCTGTCCTCGTCGTCTCGGCTCTGGCGGCCTCCGACCCCGCCCCGAGCGACGCCGCGCGCGAGCCTGTCCGGGTCTTCATCTTCGCGGGCCAGTCCAACATGGTCGGCTCCGACTCGAAGGTCAGGGACATCGAGCGGTTCCCGCCCTTCGCCGGTCTGGGTGAACCCCAGCAGAAGGTCCGCTTCCAGTATTGCATCGGCCGCGAGCAGAAGATGCGCTCGGACGGCTGGGTCGATCTGCAGCCGGTCAACGGCGTGGTCGGGCCCGAGCTGAGCTTCGCCCGGGAGGTGACCGGCGCCATCGACGCGCCCATCGCCATCATCAAGTGCGCCGCGGGCGGGACGCACCTCGGCGGGGACTGGAACCCCGACGAGCCCAGCGGCTTCGAGATGTACCCGCTGACCATGGAGCTGATCCGCGCCGCCCTCGACGAGCTCGACCGCAAGAAGGTGCCCTACCGCCTCGAGGGCGTCATGTGGCACCAGGGCGAGAACGACATGTTCAACGAGGACTACCAGAAGAACTACGGCGAGAACCTCGCCAACTTCGTGGCCCGCTGGCGCAAGGACCTCGACGCGCCGGACCTGCGGTTCTATGTGGGGGAGCTGTGCACCAAGACGATCTGGGGCATGGATCTCCGGCCGCGCATGCACGCGATCAGCGTCGGCCAGCGCGCGGTGACCGAGGCGGACCCGCTCTCGGAGTACGTCCCGACCTCCCACGTGGGCGTGGAGATCGGCGGCGGCGTGGGACTGCACTACCACTACGGCACCCTCGGCCAGCTGGAGCACGGCGTGAACTACGCGCGGGCGTACCTGCGGAACATCGGCGCCCTCGAGGATGAGGACCGCGGGCTCAAGAAGCTGCCCTATCGCCGGGGCCGGAAGGTCAAGCTGTTCGTCCTCGCCGGGCACCGCAACATGGAGGGGGAGCGGGCCTTCGTGCAGGAGCTCGGGAATCTCAAGGGCGGCAAGGCGCTGCTCAGGGACC
Organism: uncultured bacterium; assembly: GCA_905480285.1. Classification (GTDB taxonomy): domain Bacteria; phylum Planctomycetota; class UBA1135; order UBA1135; genus Saltatorellus. Next base: position 8,699 of record CAJQPT010000324.1, on the reverse strand, counting down.
GGGACGACATCGCCTACCGCTACAGCGTCGGCGGCGACTTCAAGGTCTCCAGCGGCTGGGAGCCCCTCGGACCCTGCGGCCCCTATGACACCTTCGGCCCGGAGCTCAGCTTTGGCGCGGCCCTTCTGAAGGGGAAGGTGAAGGACGTGGCCATCGCCAAGTTCACCCATAGCGGCAGCCAGATCATCGACTGGACGCCCGGCGGGAGCGTCGCGGTGAGCCGCAACCTGTACCCGCGCTTCATCGAGTTCGTGGAAGCCTCCATCAAGGAGCTCCGCTCCAAGGGGTACCGGGTTGAGCTCGAGGGGATCTTCTATCACGTCGGTGAGAACGACATGTCCTTCGGCCCGTTCCGGCGCGGCGCCGCGGCGCGCATCGGCGAGCTGGTCGAGGCCAGCCGGAAGGACCTCAAGGAGAAGAGCCTGCTCTGGTTCATCAGCCAACAGCCCCCGACGGATCACCAGGACGTGAACGGGATCGACGTGATGTCTGAGGTCGCCGCCCTGGCCGCCGCAGACAAGTACACCGTCCACATCCCGATCAGCGACTTGCCGCCGCAGGCGAAGCCGCTCGTGATCTCCACCGAGGGCATCGTCGCGCTCGGTGGGTGGCTGGCCGAGGCCTACCTCGCCAGCCAGTGACGATCTGACGGTCCCGGTCGCGCGCCTCAGCGCGGGCCGGGAGCGCCGCGCCTGAGCCAGCTCTGGATCCGCGGATCCACCTGACTCATCGGGATCGGGCCGCCATCGAGGAGCGCCGCGTGGAATGAGGCGAGGTCGAAGCGCCCACCGAGCGCAGCTTCCACCCCGCGACGGAGCGCCCGGAACCGGAGCAGCCCGATGGCGGGGAGCGTGATGCGGCCTGGCTGGGCGAAGCAGCGAAGCGCGAGCAGCTCCGCCGACGCCTCGGGGAGCGGGGTCACGTCGAGCAGGAAGGCCACGGTCTGTTCCTGGGACCACCCATCTCCATAGACCCCGAGGTCGGAGAGCATGGCCGCGAAGGCGCAGAGCTCCTGGGCGATCCGGCCGAATCCGCCGTCGACCTCGTTGAGTGTCCCGGCTTCTGCGGCGGCCCCGACGGCGTAGAGGCCCCAGCCCTCCTCGAACGCCTCCCGCGTCTTCCAGCGGATCATGGGCGGGACGTCGAGGGCCGAGCGGCGGTACGCATCCGCGACGGCTCGACCGGGGATGCCGTTCCGCCAGGCTTCAGCCTCCCGAAGCCAGCGCGGCTGATACTCCGCCTCCGCCGGCGCGGCGAGATAGAGAGGGGCGCGGGCCCGGGGATCCTCTCCTGGGATGAGGTTGCCCGGAATGAACGGGCTCCAGCGGCCGTAGGGTCGCTCGAATGGGAGGGCGATCCCGACCTCGATGGTGACCGGAGGCGCGCCCGCGACCAGCTTGGCGAGGCCCTTGCGCGCCTCGGACCAGAGGAGTTCGGGCTGGCGTACGGGACGTCCGCTTCCGGGGACAGAGCGCTCACCGGATCGCAGATCCCGCAGAGCCAGCCTCGCGGCGCTGGGCGACGTCTCGTCCTCGTCGACCAGCTCTGCGGCCTGCGCCAGCTCAAGGGTCAGGCGATCGAGCTCGGAGCGAGCGATGTCGGAGAGGCGCTCTGCGGAGGCCTCCATGCCCGCTGCCTCCTGCAGCGGTGAGAGCCATCGTTCCTTCGCGGGTCCTTCGAGGGCCTCCCACGAAGAGGCGCCAAACACCTCCTCGATGGCGGCGTCCGAGGCGGCGGTGGCATATCGGCGCTGCAGCGTGACGCCCAGTTCGGAGCGGTCTGCGTCGGACGTCAGGCTTGAGGTCGGGCGCCCGTTGAGCTCATCGAGGGCCGCATCCAGGGGGCCGAGGAGTGGGTCCGGAGTCCCGCCAGGACCGACGGACCGGGCGAGCGCATCGAGCAAGACTCCGGCGCTGCCAGCGACGGCGGCGTCCCGGGCGCTCGGCGAGTCGGAGGGGCTGGGGAGCTCGGTGTCCTCGGTGGCTGCCAGGACGCGCAGGGCCTCCTCCCAGTGCTCGAGGTCTGCGCTGGTGGAGCGCTGGTGCTCCCGCAGGAAGACTGATGGCGCCTGGGTGAGCGGTCCGTTCCACGGGGTCGTGGGGCGCTGGCTCGCTCTCTCGCGCTGATCCGCCAGCTGGGTGAGATCGCGGATCAGGATGCTCGAAGTCGTGGCCTGGGGTTCGTCCAGTCGGCCGGGAGCAAACTCGCGGTCGAGCCGCTGCCGGCCGCTCTCGATCACCGCGCGCCGCACGGCGTCGCGGCGTTCGGCGTTCAGCACGACGTTCCCCACGTCGGACCCCGGCCTCGAGGCCGTCCCGGAGCCGCCATCGGAATTCCGTCGAACCTGCTCGAGCAGCGGGGCGGTGTCCGTGAGCGCGAGGTCCAGTTCGGACACGAAACGGTCGAACCTCGAGGCACGGTCCCTCGGGGCGCCCGGATCCTCGGAGAACAACCCGACAGAACCGCAGGCGGCGAGCGCCAGGGTCAGGGAGGCGATGGCCCCCGGAACGAGGACCGCGAAGGTCGAGTTCGAGGTGTGTGCAGGTTGGACCATGGTCGCGAGCCGCGATGTAAAGAGTAACGGGTTGGGCTTACACTTCCCGAGGCCCGCCCACCGGTCTGGATGAGCCTGCCGACACCCACCCTGCGATCATGAAACCCTCCTCAGGCGAGACCGACGGTCCGAACAGCGTGACCACGACCCACGGCATCGAGGTGGCGGCCAAGGCGCAGCTGCTCGAGCAGCGCACGGATCCGGGGGAGCGGGGCTGGGTCTACGCCTATCAGATCACCATCACGAACGTCGGGGACCGCCCGCTCACGCTCCGCACGCGGCACTGGGTGATCACGGACGCCAACGGCGAGCGGCGCGAGGTTCGCGGCCCAGGGGTCGTGGGGGAGCAGCCGCGGCTGGAGCCGGGGGACCACTTCGAGTACCAGAGCATGGCCGAGCTCCCGACAGACTGGGGCACGATGGAGGGCAGCTTCGCCTTCGCCCCGGACGAGGGGGAGCCGGTTGAGGTCGAGGTGGGTCGCTTCTTCCTCGCGGAGTCCGCCACGAACTCCATTGTTGACGGGTGACGCTTCGGGGTGACTCGGCGGGGAGACTCGGCGGGGAGACTCGGTGGGGTGAGTCCGCGGGGTGTTTCCGTCGGGTGACGCCGCCCGGGTGAGGGCGCCGAGGGGGCGCGCCGGATCATCGGCGTGACCTGCTATGCTCTGCCCCCCTCGGGGTGATCATGCCCCCACGACGGAGAACGCAGATGGAATCAGCCGACCGCTTGCTCTCGATGGACCTCCGAGCTGGAGACGCAGACTGGAGCCCCACGCCGCACGGTCACTGGCTGGCCCGGATGATCGCGGAGAATGATCTCGTCAAGGATCGTGATGTCCTGGAGCTCGGCGCTGGGGTGGCGAATCACACGATCCTGATCCATCGCAAGGGCGCCAAGTCCATCGTCGCGACGGAGATCACCGAGGACCTGCTCGTGACCGCCAAGGCCAACTTCGAGCGCAACTGCGGCCACGACGTGGACATCGAGTTCCGGGTCGCCGACTGGCTCTCAACGCCAGGGCGCTTCGACACGGTGGTGTCGAACCCGCCCTTCTGTCAGAGCGGGAAGCAGAACCGACGCTACTTCATCGACTCGCTCATCCTCGACGCCCACAAGCGGCTGCGGCCCCTCGGGGAGCTCATCTTCATCCAGTCGTCCATGGCGGACTTCGGCGAGACCGAGCGCCTGATGGACCGGAATGGTTTCGACGTGGACGTCATCGGCACGACCTCGGGTCCCTTCCGCGACTACTACTTCGAGGACGAGCACTTCATGGAGGAGATCGAGGACGTGGAGGGCGCCTACGAGCTGCGTGACGGCTTCTATCACGAGCACCTTCGGGTCTACCGCGGTCGGCTCCGGGAGTGGGCCCCGCACACGAACGCGCACCTCCCGGGCCGGACCTAGGGCGAGCCTGCGATCAGGCAGCGCCGCCGGCGCGCCCCGTCGCGCCCATGAAGCGGTCGGCTTGAACCCGGCGTCGGGATCTGGCTTGGAGGCTCGGCGCGGAGATTCGGCCGGCGCGGTCGCCGAACCTGGACTTGGCGCTCTGCACGCCGCCGGCTGGTTCCTCAGGCGGCGTCGACGGGGCGGCCCTTCTGTGCCTCAAGCGCGCGCTGGAGCCGCTTCTGGTAGCGGGTCTGGACCACGTCGGTGAGCACGAGGACGGCGATCACGAAGTAGAAGGTCGTCTTGGTCATCGGCATCACCTCGCTCCCGAAGAGCTCGATGTGGGCGAGGTGACCGCCTTCGGTGACGAGCATGACGCCGACGATGAAGAGGATGAAGAGCCCCAGCACCTCGTACATCCGGTTGCGCGCCAGGAACGTCGACACGTGCTCGGCCAGGACGATCATGAGGATGCCGCTGACGATGATCGCGATGGACATGATGACCTCGCCGTCCGGCCCGGCGAGCGCGATCGCGCTGAGGATCGAGTCGAAGGAGAACACCAGGTTCATGAGCACGATCAGCGCCACCACGCGCGCCGTCGAGGCGGCCTTCTTTCCCTCGCCCGAGTCCACGTCCTCCAGCGCGATCATGTGGAGGATCTCCTTGGTCGCGGTGTAGAGGATGAAGGCGCCACCGAAGAGCACGATCAGGCTGTGAGCGTTGAATTCGGCGATGAAGACCCCCTCCCAGTGGGGCTCCCAGAACACGTTCTGCGCGACCTCGATGAGCTGGAGCAGGGCGAAGAGCAGCACGATCCGCAGGCCGATCGCGATCCCGATACCCAGCTGCCGGACCCGCTTGCGCTCCGCCTCGGGCGCGCGCTTGGACTCCAGGGAGATGTACAGCAGGTTGTCGAACCCCAGGACGGCCTGGAGGACGATGAGCATGAAGAGCGTGAAGAGGGACTCGAGCACGGCTAGCCGGGGCAGTGGACGTCGGAGGAGGGCGGGGAAAGGCCCGCGCGGACTCGGGGCGAGGATAGCGATCCTGCGGCCGAGCGCTTCGCCCGCCCCCGGTCATCCGCCCCGCGGCCCGCTGCACCCGCCGCTCTCTCGGCCCTACGGGGTGGCGGGCTTTCGGCCCTACGGGAGCGGCGGGGTCGCTTCCGGCGTGGTCGAATGTCGAGGATGGAGCAAGTGACGCAACGGACCGTGGCCCTGACCGGCGCGACGAGGGGCCTGGGCCGGGCCCTCGCGGAGCGCCTGCTGGAGGGCGGGCACCGGCTCGTGGCCTGCGGCCGGTCCGAGGGGGCTCTGAAGGAGCTTGAACAGCTGGGCGGTGACCGGGTCTTCGCGCGACCCGTGGACGTCCGCTCTGCCGCCGAGGTGGCGGCCTGGGCGGAGGAGGCGTGCGCCCACGGCCTGGTACCCGACCTCGTGATCGCCAACGCTGGCAAGATCAACGACCCCGCCCCCCTCTGGGAGGTCTCCGCCGAGGAGTTCGACGCCGTGCTCGCGGTCAACGTCTCCGGGATCGCCAACGTCGTACGGGCCCTCGCCCCCCCGATGATCCAGCGAGGACGAGGGGTGCTGGTCGGGCTCTCGTCGGGCTGGGGGCGCTTCGCCTCCCCCGAGGTGGCGCCCTACTGCGCCAGCAAGTTCGCGGTGGAGGGGATGATCAGCGCCCTCGCCCAGGAGCTCCCCGCCGGGATGGCGGCCGTGGCAGTCGGTCCGGGAGTGATCGACACGAGCATGCTGCGGCAGGTGCGCGGAGAGGCGGCGGGGGACTGTGAGACCCCCGAGGCCTGGTCGCATCGGGCGGCGCCCTTCTTCCTGAACCTCGGCGCCGCCGACAACGGCGCGTCGACCTCCGTGCCCTCCTGAAGTGAGTCGAGCATGAGTCAAGAGTCACATGGAGCGAGCCCGGTTCACCCCGATCTCCGGCGGGCGGGCACGATTCACCCGGGCCTGCACTTCGACCCGGCGGCTCACCAGCGGGTCCTCGAACGCGTCTTTGTGCCCTCCTGGCAGCTGCTCCCGGTCCCGGAACCCGCCCACGTGGTGGAGCCCTTCACGCTCCTCGAGGGTGGGCTCAACGAGCCGCTGGTCTGGATCCGTGATGGGGAGGCGGAGCGCGTGCTCTCGAACGTCTGCACCCACCGGGGCGCGCTGCTTGCCGAGTGTGGCTCGAACAACAGGGGGCTGCGCTGCGCGTATCACGGCCGGAGGTTCGGGCTCGACGGGAAGATGGAGTCCTGCCCCGGGTTCGAGGGGGCCCTCGACTTCCCGCGTCCCGAGGACGACCTGGCCGGCGTGGGGCTCGAGGCCCTGGGTCCCCTTCGGTTCCTGTCGCTCGCCCCGGGGATCGACTTCGAACGCTGGTCTGGGCCGCTGCGCACCGCCCTCACCGAGTTCGAGGGTGAGAGGTTCACCTTCGCCCCGGAGGCCTCGCGCGCCTATGACCTCGACGCGAGCTGGGCGGTGTACTGCGAGAACTACCTCGAGGGCTTCCATATCCCCTTCGTGCATCCCGGCCTCAACGCAGGGCTCGACTTCGGGAAGTACCGCGTGGAGATCGAGGGGCAGACGGTGAACCAGCTGGGGTTTGGCTCCGGGGACGAGCGCTGCCTCCGGCGGGAGGCGGGGCTCGTGGCTGAGTACCTGTGGCTTTATCCCAACCTCATGGTCAACGTCTACACGTGGGGGATCTCGGTCAATCTCGTGGAGCCCACTGGCCCCGGCCGATGCCGCGTGCGCTACCTGCGCTGGGTCGCCCGGCCCGCGCTGGTGGAGACCGGGGTCGGGAGCGGGCTCGATCAGGTCGAGCTCGAGGACCAGGCCGTGGTGCACTCGGTGCAGAAGGGCGTCCGGTCCCGGCTCTACCCGGGCGGGCGGTTCTCCCCCGAGCACGAGGCCGGGCCCCATCACTTCCAGCGCCTCCTCGCCGCGGACCTCTCCTCTTGACCTCGCCCGGGCCACTCTGCCCACGGACGGACCTTTCGGCCAACCAACGATGAAGCAGCTCCTCCTCCTCCTTGCGTGCCTCTTCCTCCCCTCGCCGGCCTCGGCGTCGGAGACGATCAAGGTCTTCATCCTCGCCGGCCAGTCGAACATGGAGGGCAAGGTCCAGCTCCCGCTGATGGAGCATGTCGCCACCCAGCCCGCCACCGCGAAGCGCTTTGCGCACCTGCGAGAGGACGGCGATTGGGGCGTCCGAGATGACGTCTGGATCGACTTTCTTGGCCGCCGCGGGCCCCTGACGGTCGGCTATGGCAGCCCGGGCCGAGTGGGGGTTGAGCTGGACTTTGGGCACGTGGTGGGGGATCACTTCGAGGAGCCTGTGCTGCTCATCAAGGCGGCCTGGGGCGGCCGGAGCCTCTACCGGGACTTCCGTCCGCCGAGCGCCGGCCTCCCCGACCAAGGGGCCCTGGAGCGTCTGCTCGCGGCGGAGCAGAAGAGGACCCCGGAGAAGACGATGGAGGACGTGAAGGCGTCCTTCGGCCGGGACTACCGCGGCATGCTCCGCGAGGTCGAGCGTGCGCTGGGTGAGGCGCGCAGCGCCTTCCCGGGCATGGGGGGCGGTGCGTTCGAGCTCAGCGGCTTCGTCTGGTTCCAGGGGTGGAATGACCTCGTGAGCGACGAGGCGGTGGCCGACTACTCTCGCAACCTCGCCTGCCTGATTCGTGATGTCCGTCGTGACCTCAAGGCGGCGGACCTGCCCTTCGTGGTCGGGCAGCTCGGGGTCGGCGGCACGAAGCAGGCGGACCCGAAGCGGGACCTGTTCAAGGACGCGCAGGCAGCGCCCACCCTGCTCCCCGAGTTCCGGTCGAACACCCGACTCGTGCGCACCGACCAGTTCTGGGACGAGGAGGCTCAGGCCATCTTCGACAAGGGCTGGCGGGAGCACCTCGAGGAGTGGAAGTTGGTGGGCTCGGACTACCCCTTCCACTATCTCGGCAGCCCTCGCACCTTCAGCGACATCGGCAGGGCCTTTGGCGAGGCAACGCTGGCGCTGGACGCGGCCCGGAGTCAGTGATCGCGTGATCAGCGGCGCCGGACGCCGGTGGTGCCTGGACGGGGTCACGCGGGAGCGAGGTCTCGTCGGCCAACTCGGCCGCGACCGTGTCGCTGATCTGAGTGCCTTCTGGGCGCCTCTCGGGCGCCACCTGGGCGTCCATCGGACCCGGCGAAGGGACGATCAGAGGTAGGACTTCGTGAACAGTACGGCGATCAGCCCTGTCCAGAGCACCAGGCCCAGGGCCCGCTCGAAGAGCAGCGAGGTCTGGAACGCGCTACGAATCGTGGTCTGTCGCGTCATCGGGAATCGTGGTCTGTCGCGTCATCGGATCGTTGGGCAGGCGGTCAGTGCGGTGAAGCGGGGGGTCGCGTCGGGTCTCGGCGCAGTTCCTGCTCGTTCCGCAGAGGTCCCTACGCCTCAGCGGCAGCGGGGTCACCTCTCGTCCATCAATCTGTAATAAAATCGGCGAAGCCATTCCAGCGGCGCCTCAAACGCGATGAGGATCGCCCTGACGGCGTGATTCAAACGCTCCGACCTGCGCCTGTATGAAGGAAATCGAAATCGACTGCCCGTGCTGCGACTCGCGCCTGCTGGTCGACGTCCGGTCGCAGAAGGTGCTCCGGCACGTCCCCAAGGCATCGCTCGACGAGTTCGGCAAGCCCGTGCAGGACGGGAAGCGCTGGGACACCGCGGCTCGTACGGTCACGGACCGCGGGTCGCGCAGCGAGGACGCCT
>CAJQPT010000323.1 GCA_905480285.1 uncultured bacterium | reverse complement strand
GTGAGCAGCACCGATTCGTGGACATCGCCGTGCGCGAAGAGGTCCTGAAGCCGTCGGCGACGGGCGCGGTGATCGCGCCACAGCACGTGTTCTGCGCGCCGGACGGGAGCGTGATCCTCTCGGTGCCCTACGGGATCTCGGTCTCGGAGCTGGAGTGGTGCTTCCACGAGGCCGCGGCGATCCAGGCGGGCGTCGAGCTCGCCGACCGGTCCCACCCGGGGCGCAGGCCTCGGCGCCTGATCGTGGGGGACGTGGCTCAGCTCGGTGGGGCGGATGGACCGGTCACCCGCGAGGAGGCGCTGGAGCTCATCGCTACCATCAAGAAGGGGGGCAACGGCGGGGAACAGCGGGAGATGATCCGGCGGCTCGCGACCTCCGACGAGCCCGAGGCGAGGGAGTACGTCCTCAGCGTCTTGCGCGCAGGCGGCAGCACCGGCCGAGGTGGGGGCGGCGGTCGTGGCGGGCGCGGCGGTGGCGGCGGCGGCCGCGGCGGCAACTCGGATCGCGAGCGGGGCCAGCTCCTGCGGTGGATCGGAGAGCAGTCGCCGGCCAGCTACTGGGAGGTCTGCATCGAGTTCGCAGACAGCGGGGCCGACGCCGTCAAGCAGGAGGCCGTCGTCGCCCTCGAGCAACTGGGGGCGGAGGACTCGCTCTCGGTCCTCATGAAGGCGCTGCGGCGGAGCGGGTCCGAGCCTGAGCGGCAGAAGAACGTGCTCCGCGCCATCGGCTCGGTGGCGAGGGATGACCGCAAGGCGCGCTCGGCGCTGCTCAAGGCCTCGGTGGATCGCAAGCAGCCCTTGATCCGCGCCAACGCGCTCCTCGCCCTCGGGTGGCTGGACGCGGACGAGGACGTGGCGGAGCGCCTGAAGGCGGCGGCCACGCCCGCGGTCCACGGGGGTCTCGCGAAGGTCGACGTGGAGGACGTGACCGAGGAGGAGCGCCTCGCCGCGGTCGTCGCCATGGGGATCTCAAGGCAGCCCGAGTGGAAGCCATTCCTCGAGCAGCTGGCCGCCGCCGAGGCGGACGAGCCAGACCTGAAGGAGGCCGCTCAGGCCAGCCTCAGCGTCCTCGCTGGCAAGCCCTACGCCGGGCTCCGCTCGTTCCTGGAGACCGCTGGCTCCGACGAGATCCCGCGGGAGCGACTTTTCGGGCGTGGGGGCGGCCGGCGCGGAGAGAGGCAGCCTGAAGGGCGACGTGGTCGCGGCGAGGGCGAGAGCGAGGGCGAGGGCGAAAGGGAAGAGGGAGAGGGCGGCCGCGACTGACCGTCGCGTCCCCGGCCGCCTCATGGGCGAACGCCGGGCGGTCCGCTGATACCCTGACTCTCCAGTCGGAGCGGTTCAGCCGCTCACCCCGCCCTGAACGCGCCCACGCGCCCCGACCCATGACACCCTTCACGCTGCCCGAGTCCATCCTCCAGAGTCCCATCTCGGCGACACCTGCACTCGCGGGCGCTTCGACCCTCGGCGTAGCCCTTGGCGACGAGCCCACCATCGTGGTGTTCGTCCGGCACCTGGGGTGAACGTTCTGCCGGCGTGACATCGAGAACCTGCGCGCCCGCGCTGCGGACCCGGCCTTCCCGCCGGCGCTCGTGGTGCACATGGGCACCCTCGAGGAGGGGGAGCGGTTCTTCGAGGAGCGCTGGCCGGAGGCGCGTGCCGTCTCCGACCCGGACAAGGTCCTTTTCGATGCCTTCGGGCTGGAGCGCGGGTCGCTCCTGCAGCTCGTGGGGCCCGGAACCTGGGCGGCCGGCTTTCGAGCCCGACGGCACGGTGTGGGGCTCCCCAAGGGGGACCCTCGAGTGCTGGCTGGGTCCTTCCTCGTGAAGGGTGCCGAGGTGCTGGAGTCCGACCTGGCAACGACGTCCGCGTCGACGCCGGACCTGAGCCGGCTCGCGCGCGCGGCCGAGGCTCTCTGACATGAACCGGCCCCGGACTCCTCGCGGGAGACCGGGGCCGGCGACACCCAGGAGCAGCACCTGGGCCCTCATGGCCCCGTGGGCCCGGTCACTGGAGTCGGTAGTAGCGGACGACCTTGTCGGCCGAGTCGCCGTCACCGTTCAGGTCGCCCCCGGCCATGAACTCGTCGGTCAGGAAGCCTCCGAATCTGGCCTGCCCCACCTGGAAGTAGGTGGCGGGCGTCGGCGCGTTGTCCGCCGTGGCGAAGTACGTGCTGGCGAACGCGCCGACCAGGCTGAAGCGCTGGAGAACGAAGTCGGTCGCGTCCCCGTCGCCGTTGATGTCAGAGTTCCCCTGTGCAGCCTCGGAGATCCGGTGGATGCCGACGTTCTGCTTCACGCGGAGGCCTGGGCTGGTCGCGGCGACCGCGAAGGCGACGCCCGGAAAGGTGAGCGTATTGCCGGAGACGACGGTGGGGATCGTGGAGATCGAGTCCACGAAGTCGCCGTCGTTGTTCCCGGTGTAGCCCGGGCCGAGCCCCGCGAGGAGGCTGTCCTCGGTGATCGCCGCGAAGAAGCGGCTGGGGTCTTCGAGGTCCGGCTGGATCCAGGTCGTGCCAACGGGCGTCGTGAAGGTGGAGCCGTGATCGAAGTTCCAGGCTTGGCCGCTGGCTGAGGGCTGGTGGGCGGCCACGAGGTTCCGGTCGGTGCCCGGATCCCCGTCATGATCTCTGCCGTCGGCCGCCTCGTCCACGACGATGGCCCAGGTGTCTTCGAGCGCGATGACGCCGCCGGTTCCACCGGCGATGTTGCCCCGTACGGCGAGCAGGCGCCCGGAGCTGGTCACGGGCAGGGGGGGGGCGATGGGGTCTGCGGCGGCCACCCACCGGAAGATCCCGTCGATGGAGTCGCCGTCGCCGTTGAGGTCGCAGCCAGGGCCGCTGCCCTCCTCGACCTCCGGCGAGACCGTACCGACGAACTGGTCGATCATCGCGTAGGCCTGGGTGTCCCCGACGAGCCCGGTGTTGACGGCGGGTGTCCCGGCGATCAGGTCACCGAGTTGAAACCAGTGCAGAACCGCGTCGGTCTCGTCGGTATCCGGGACGGCCACACAGTTGCCGGGCTGCCAGGCGCCGGTGAAGTCCGCCGGGTCGTTGAGGTTGTCATTCTGGCTGGCCTCATCCACGAGGAAGGCCGCGAGCCACTCGCCTCCGCCGACCACGGGCACCGCGTCAGCGCTGCTGCCAGTATCGAAGGCGAGTCCGACGTTCACGATCTGCGGAGTCAGCGCGCCAGCGTCGACCACGGCGAGGATGTTGTCGTCGACCGCGTCCCCGTCGCCGTTGAGCTCGCCTTCGATGACCTCGTCTGCCACCAGGAAGACGAAGCCGGCGCTCTCGCTCTGCACCGAGTACGAGACCCCGTCGTTGTTGGGGTCGGTGCCCGTGAGGACCATCGCGGGCGCGGCGGGAGCAGCCCCCGCGGCGGCGACCGCCGCCAGGTAGAGGTTGGACTCCATTGAGGCCGTGGGGGCGGTCGCGGAGGGGTAGAGGAGCCGGTCGGCCGCGCTGACGAGGCCGCCGCTGAGGCTCGTGGGGACCTCGTCATAGAAGACCGGGTCCGGGGTGCCGACGGCGTGGAAGAGCAGGACCCGGTCGGTCAGGTCCGTATCAAGGTTCCAGTCACGACCGTCCTGGGCCTCGTCCACGAGGATGAACAGCGTCTCGTTCACGAAGGTGACCTCGATCGCGGCGACGTTGAGGACCTCGGAGATCCGGGTGCTCGTGTTGTGCCGTACGGCGATGGAGTCGAGCGTATCGCCGTCCCCGTTGAAGTCCGTACCGGCCCCGGCGCCTTGGCCCGCCTCTGAGAGGCGGTAGGCCAGCCAGTCGTTGTCCGCACGCAGCGGCTCCGTGTTGCTGGCGGCCGCGTGCTCCGTGCTACGGACAACGAAGGCCTGGGAGGGCTCTTCCTCACTCGAGCAACCCACCGCGAGAGTGCACGCAAGGGCGGCCCCGAGCAACGAGGAGCGGGACGTCGTGGGACGGGAGGGCGGGGGGCAGTTCACGATGCTCATGGGATGGCGGTGGATCAACAGATGAAGCAGGGGCGACCTCGGCCGGTGCTCAGCGACGCATTGTGCATCAAGAGGACTACCCGCGCAGGTCTTCTAGTTCCTCCCAACGGGCGAAGACTTCTTCGAGCCGCTTCTGGGCGGCCTCTCTCTCGGCGGTGAGGGCCTTGGGGCGCTGCGGGTCGGCGCCGGGCGCGTAGATGTCGGGGCTCCCGAGGGATCTGTCCAGCCCTGCGATCTGCTCCTCAAGCTGGCTCACTTCCGCCTCGACCTCGACGAGCTCCTTCTCCTGCCAGGGGGTGAGCCGCTTGGGAGCCGGGGTGTCCTGGCTGGGCCTCTCGGCGGCCTCTTGGGCTAGCTTCTTTGCCGGCTCCTGGCTCGCTCCCTTGCGAGCCCGCTGCTCCGCGAGCCGATCGGCCTCACGCTCCGCCGTGATCTGGGGCAGGAGCTCCGCGAGGCCGCCGTGGTGGAGCCGCACGCCGCCCTTGCCGTCGAGGTACAAGAGGTGGGTCGCCACGCGGTCGAGGAACCAGCGGTCGTGGCTCACGATCACCGCCGCGCCGGGGAACAGGGCGAGGGACTCCTCCAGCGCGCGCAGGGTGGTCAGGTCGAGGTCGTTGGTGGGCTCATCGAGCACCAGGACGTTGCCGCCCTGGAGGAGGAGCTTGGCCAGCAGGACCCGCGCGCGCTCCCCGCCGGAGAGGGTCTTGACCAGCGAGTCCCGGCGGCGCGCGTCAAAGCCGAACTTGTCGAGAAAGCTCTCCACGCGCACCGTGCGGTCGCCGACAGCGACCACGCCCTGCCGGCCCGCGACGTTCTCGGCCACGGAGGCGTCGGGGTCTAGCTCGGTGCGCTCCTGGTCGACGCCCATGAACGAGACCGTCTCGCCGACCTCGCGGCTGCCGGTGTCCGGTGGCTCCTGGCCCAGGAGCAGCCTCAGGAAGGTCGACTTCCCCGCGCCGTTGGGCCCGATCACGCCCAGGCGCATGCCGGGCCCGAGCTCCAGGTCAAAGGGGGAGAGGATGGTGCGCTCGCCGTAGCGCTTGGTGACGCCCTCGAGGTGGACCACCCGCGCACCCAGGCGCGGCCCGGGGGGGAGGCTGAATTCGAGGTCCTCGGGGCGTAGCTCGGGCGCGGCCTCCACGAGGTCGTCGTAGCGCTGGATGCGGGCCTTGGACTTCGTGGTCCGTGCGGGGGGGCCGCGGCGGATCCAGGCGGTCTCTCGCCTGAGGACCGCGAGCCGGCCAGCCTCCGCGCGCTGCTCCGCGATGAGGCGCGCGGCGCGCTGCTCGAGGTAGTCGCTGTAGCCGCCCTGATAGGACCAGAGCTTGGACGCGTCGAGCTCGACGATTCGATCGCAGACACGCTCGAGCAGGTAGCGGTCGTGGGTGACGAGGACCAGCGGGATGCGGGTCTCCAGGAACCAGTCCTCGAGCCAGTCGGTGACGAAGGCGTCGAGGTGGTTGGTGGGCTCGTCCAGGAGGAGCACGTCGGGCCGTGACACCAGCAGGCGTGCGAGCGCGACCCGGCGCTTCTCACCGCCCGAAAACGGTCCGCACTTGGCGTCGGGGTCCGGGATGTCGAGTGAGGTCAGGGCCTCCTCGATGCGGTGCTCCACGTCGTGGCCGCCCGAGTCCTCGAGGCGTTGCTCCAGTCGCTCCAGGCGGGCCAAGAGCTTCTCCATGGCCTCGCCCTCAACCTCGCCCAGCTGCTCATGGACCGTGGCGAGCTCGGCCAGGATCTTCTCCCTGCCGGCCAGGCCCTTGCGCACGGCCTCACGGGCCGAGAGCTGTCCATCCAGCTCCGGCTCCTGCTCCAGGAAGCCCACGCGGCGTCCGGAGCGCAGGGTCACCACGCCCTCGTCGGGGGGGTCCACCCCGGCGAGGATCCGCAGGAGCGAGGACTTGCCAGACCCGTTCCGTCCCACGAGGCCCACGCGCTCACCCTCGCCCAGCTCGAAGCTGACCCCCTCGAAGAGGGTCCTGTCGTTGAACCCCTTGGTCCCGTTCTCGAGGGCGATGAGCGTCATGGAGGGAACGGTCCTCGCTTCGCCGCTCCAGGTCAAGGCCGAGGGGGTCGGCTCTGGCGAGGTTCTCGGGGGTCAGGGGGCGATCCAGAAGGGAGACTCCACATCGCGGCCCTCCGCGCACCCATGCGCTGGGCCACGGCGAATAGGCTAAGCCTCGCAATGACGTTCTCTCTCCGCCCCTCGATCCACATGACGTGGCGCGACCTGTGTTTCATGCACTGGCGAGCTGATGCAGCGGCGCTGCGGCCGTTGATCCCGGACTCGCTGGAGATCGACCAGTTCGACGGGGCCGCCTGGGTGGGGGTGGTGCCCTTCGAGATGAGGGACACGCGCATCTCGCCGCTGCCCGCGGTGCCCGGGGTGCGGCACTTTCCCGAGCTGAACCTGCGGACTTATGTGAAGCACGGTGACCGGCCCGGGGTCTGGTTCTTCAGCCTGGACGCGGGCTCGAAGGTCGCGGTGCGCGCAGCGCGGCAGACGTTCGCGCTGCCCTACTTCGACGCAGAGATGTCCATCAAGCGAGAGCCTGGGGGCTCGATTCAGTTCGCAAGCCAGCGTCAGGACCGCTTCGGTGGGCCGCCAGCGGCGCTCGACGTGCGCTTTCGGCCCTGTGGACCGGAGGCTCCGGGTGAGCCGGGCTCCCTCGAGCACTTCCTGACCGAGCGCTACTCGCTGTTTGCGCAGCGCG
Source organism: uncultured bacterium (assembly GCA_905480285.1). Taxonomy (GTDB): domain Bacteria; phylum Planctomycetota; class UBA1135; order UBA1135; genus Saltatorellus. Next base: position 8,782 of record CAJQPT010000323.1, on the reverse strand, counting down.
GATACGGCGTCCCAAGGAGCCTGCGCGGCGGCCTCCTACGAGGCGATATCGAACACTCGCCCTGGCCGCTGCAAGCGGCCGAGGTCGAGCTGGGGCGGAACGACATGTTCCAGATCGCCGGCCTGGAGATCCCCGAAGAGCCGCCCTTGCTGCACTTCGCGGGTGAGGTGAACGTGCGTGCGTTCCCGCCCCGAAGGGTCGGCCCCTGACGGCTGGTGGCCCCTGACGGCTGGTGGCCCCTGACGCCTGGTGGCATCTCACTCCTGGCGGCACCCGCTCTGCCGCCGCCTCGGCCCTGCAGTCCCACCTGATCTGCCGGCGCGGTGGCCCTGAGGGGCCCTTCGCTCCCTCCCCGCACAGGTCGCGGCCCTGTCGATCCGGGCTCCTCGCGATCTTCGCTCCTCAGCGGGTGATCTTGACGCCTTGCCCGTCCCCTTCAAGTCGGAGGGTGGTGGTCTCGCCGGCGCGGACCTCAACCGTGCCCAGGCTCGCGCCCTCCAGCCGGAGCTCGTAGTCCCCGGCGGGGGTGAGACCGAAGTTGAAGTCTCCGCTGGCGTCGGGAAAGCAGAGCGAGGTCGCGCGGGTGCCTGCAGCGCCTCGGCGCTTTCGCTCCTCGTCACCCGGAATCAGGGTCAGGATTCGCCCCTCTGCTGCCCGGCTCTTCCACGTGCCGCGGACCGTTCCGGTCGCGCCACTGAGGACGAGGACCGGACGAGGGACCGGACGAGTCGTGCCGTGGGCCTTCGGGGTCGAGGTGAGCCGGTCCCCCAGGTTCTCCAGGGCCATCACCTCGACGGCGGGGCCGAGCGCTCCCCGGATCTCAAGTCGCCCTGCCTCGTCGGTGAGGGCGCGGAAGGCCGGGAGCGGAGCGCCCACCACGAGGACCTCCCGGAAGCTCGCGGGCTCGCCGTCCTGGGTCGTGACCTCGAGCTGCCACGGGCTCTGTGGATCGCCGATCGGACCGGGAGCGCCGGCGTAGACCCGGTCGAGGCGCGCGACGCCTGGCTTGCTCCGGAGCGGCGCGCCGCCCGGTTGAACGGCGAAGGGCTGCGATGTGAGGAAGAGGTTCCCTTGCAGCGCCAGCCGAATCCAGCCCTGCTCGACCTCGGGGAAGCGGAGCTTGCCGCCGAGATCCACGGGAAAGACCACCAGAACGGGAGCTCGCTCGACGCCCGGGCGCGGGCTCGCGGCCGGGTCCGGCTTGGAGCCGAGTGAGGCGAGCGAGGTCGGCGCATCCACCGCCCGCATCAGGTGTTTGGGGAGGCGAGGCCGAGCGCCTGGGCGATCGTCACGGTCGCCGGTCACGCTGACCGGGATGACGGACGGGACGCGCAGGGGGGAGGACTCGAAGTCGAGGTCGGCCACCACCGTCTTCCCGTCGGGAGCCAGCGCCTGCAGTCGCTGGAACTGGATCGTGTCGAAGGGAGCGAGGAACAGCGTCTCGGGCCCCGCCTCAATGCGGACCCGTGCCGTCGACGTCTCACCGGCGGTGACGCTGACGAGGAGCGGCGAGCCGTTGCGGAGCGTGGCCGCGCCGAGGAATCCGTCGCGGGTGAGATAGAGGGTGCCCCGGCCCGCCGGCGCCCGCAGACGGCCCCGGCTTCCGACGAAGCTGACGGAGGCCTGTGCCTTGCGGTGACTCGCGGGCTCGGGCCGCGCGTCGGTCCAGGTGGCGTGGAAGAGCTCCTCGGGCTGCGCGCCAACGACCTCGATCTCCACGGTGCCGGTCTCGTGCAAGACACACACGGCCAGCTGTCGAAGGTCGATGGTGGCGAGGCGCTCGATGTCCTCCGGGCCGTCCTCGAGGCGGCGCTCCGCGTGGACATAGGCCACCGTCCAGTCCGGGTCGGGGCACGTGATATCGAGGGCCTCGGGGGCGGCCCCAGGCTCCCACGTGATCATGCCCCGCGGGTCGCTGCGCTCGCCGCCCGAGAGTCGCGCCGAGACCGAGGTCCCGGGGAGCCGTTCGATGAAGTGCAGCTCGACGCCTGGGACGGGGATCCCGGCGCCGTCGACCACGAGCAGGCTCGCCGGCTGCGGTTGGGCCTCGACCGGCTCCTGGGTGGCCTCCTGGCTAAACGGGCTCGCGCTGAGAGGGCTCACGAGGAGGACCGCGAGGGCGGCCAGGCCCCAGGCCGAAGGGGTCTGCTTCAGGGGCCACCGCAGGGGCCACCGCAGGGGCCACTTCAGGACCCGCGTCAGGGGGGCAGGTGCCGCGAGCGGGTCCTGGGAGCGACGCGTCCTGGCGACGGCGGTGAGCAGCGTGCGGCGTGAGGTCATGATCGCCTGAGATTATCCGAGTGACGGGGCGGTGTTTCGGGTCTGTCCGTGGCTTCTGGTCGGTTCCGCGGGCACCCTCATCGCCCGCGGCGCGCCATCACGGCCCCGCGCCCCATGGAGAGTCACTGGAAGCGAACGTACTGGGTGGTGTGGACCGCCAACCTGATCACCTCGATCGGGATGATGAGCTTCCTGCCGTTCTTCCCGAGCCTGCTCGAGGAGATGGGGGTCGAGGGCGAGGCCTCCGTCAGCCGCTGGGCGGGCCTCTGTTTCGCCGCCGCGCCGCTCTCGGCCACGGTCTCGGCGCCGCTCTGGGGGGCCATCGGAGACCGCTTCGGCCGCAAGGTCATGGTGTGCCGAGCGATGCTCGCCATCGCGGTCTTCGTCGGCGGGATGGGCTTCGTCAACACGCCCGCGCAGCTGCTCGCCATGCGCTTCGGACAGGGGCTGTTCTCAGGCTTCATTCCGCCGAGCATCACCCTGGTGAGCGTCGTCGCGCCGGAGGACCGGCAGGGGCGCGTCGCGGGGAACCTCTCCACGGCGCTGGCGGTGGGGGGCCTGTTCGGACCGCTGCTCGGCGGGTTCCTCGTCGCTCTGCTCGGCTCCTACCAGTCCGTCTTCTTCGTCGTGGGCTCGATGGCCTTCACGGGGGCCATCATCGTCTGGTTGGGGGCGGTCGAGGACACCTCCAAGCGGCAGGTGCGCGGGGACAGCGACGGAGCACGAGCCGGGGGGCGGGGGGTCATGCGATCCACCGCCAGTGACATCGGCGACGTGCTCAAGATCCGAGCCCTGCGCTCCGCCGTGCTCGTGGTCTTCGCGCTTCAGTTTGGCCTCGGCGCGGTGAACCCGACCCTCGAGATCTATGTCGAGGAGCTCTTCGCTGGCCGCGTCCTCGAGGGGACCTACTGGGAGGCGCTGACCTCGGCGGCGGGGACCGAGGGGCTCGGGCTCCATGACCGCGCCGTCGCCCTCGCCACCAGCGTATCCTTCGCGGTGATGGCGGTCGCCAACCTGCTGAGCCTATCCATGTGGGGCCGGTACGGCGATTCGATCGGGCACCGGCGCGCCCTGATCCACTGCGCGGTCCTCTCGGTCCTGGCGATCTCCATCCAGGCTGCCGCGCCGGTCTTCTCGCTGCTGCTCGTCGGCCGCTTCGTGATGGGGATTGGCATGGCCGGAATCGGGCCGCTGGCCTTCGGTCTGGCCGCGGGCGAGGCCAGCGTGGGTCGCCGGGGCGGCGCGTTCGGGGTGGTCTTCTCGGCCCGGACGCTCGCGGTGGCGACAGGGGGGATGATCGGGGGGGCCCTCTACCCGGTCCTGGGCGCCAGGGGGGTCATGGTGATGTCGGCGCTGCTCCTGGTCGCTACGCTGGGGACGTTCCGGTTTGCGCGGCGCGCTCCGGACGGGAACTGATGCAGCACCTCGACGAAACCCCGCACCGACTTCAGCGCGCCGAGGCCGTTCTTCAGCGCCGCACCTCTCGGCTCGTGCTCATCCTCGAGCGTCCGTGGAACGACGAGAACGTGCAGGCCGTGCTGCGGACCGCCGAGTCCTTCGGGATCCAGCACGTTTGGACGATCAAGCACCCCCACATGCGAGGCCGCGCGCAGCGCAAGGTGACCAAGGGCAGCCACCAGTGGCTCACCCGGCGCTTCTTCAGCGAGATCAGTGAGTGCGTCGCGGCGGCCCGCGAGGAGGGGCTTGAGCTGTGGGCCACGGATCTGGACGACGGCGCCCTGGAGCTCACGGGGCCCGAGGTGTTGCGCCCCTTTCCCGATCGGGTCGGCTTGATCATGGGGCGTGAGATGGCGGGGATCAGCGATGAGCTGCGCGCGGCGACGGCGCGGCAGATCTACCTGCCCATGCACGGCTTCACCGAGTCCTTCAACCTGTCGGTCGCAGCGGCCCTCGTCCTCCAGCGCTGCTTCGACGCCGAGCCGGGGCTCGTCGGCGCCATGGGAGAGGCGGAGCGGAGCGAACTTCGGCTCAAGTGGTTCGCGCGGTTGGCCGGCAAGAACGACGCGAAGCGCGAGGCGTTCGTGAGGATGGCGGAGTCCGGGGTCGCGCCGCTCGAGACCACGCGCCCCGCGAGCGAGAGCCGGACGCCGCGCATCAAGAAGTCGATGAACGGCTACTTCGACTGAGCGCCGCCGAGCTCGGCGAGGACGCGGCGCGCGTTGTCGCGGTCCTGTCGGGCGCGCGGCCCCAGGTCCACGCCGCGGCGCTCGGCCATGAAGGTCGCGGCGCCGCGCATGGCGCGGTCCGTCGAGTCGCCCTGGTCCAGTCGGCCGGCGAGGTCCTGCCTCAGCGCCTTGAAGTACGCGAGCTCCTCGTCGATAGCGTGCAGCGCCGCTGCTCGACCCGTGATGAGGTCGTTGTGTGCAGGAATCACCTGCTCCACGCTGTGATCCGTGACCAGCTCGCGCAGGCGTCGATTGGCGGCCTCGAAGGGAGCAGCCTCCCAGCGGCAGTAGGGGAGCCCGGGGGAGACGAGGTAGTCCGCGGTCAGGAGCGCCTTGAGCGCGGGGACGTGGACGACGCTCGTGCAGTTGGAGTGGCCGGGGAGGAACTCGAGCTCGAGGTCGAGGGCGCCGACCCGCACGGTCAGGTGGTCATCGAAGGCGCGGTCCACGGCGGGGTACTGGAAGCCCGCGTCCTCCACGCCGAGCCGCTCATCCACCTTGGCCTTGCCCGCGAGGATGCGCTCCCGGGGGCCGGCCTCCTTGTTCGCGACGGCGCTGGGCGCGATCACCTCCGCGCCCTCGAAGGCCTGCCAGCCTCGAATGTGGTCGTGGTGGCTGTGGGTGAGCACGACCTTGGTCACGCGGCGCCCGCCGGACTCCAGCGCGCGGCGGAACGCGAGGACCTCCTCGGGGGTGATGCCGGGGTCAACGGCGCACGCCTCGTCCCCCGAGACGACGCCGATGGAGTTGTAGCCCCAGAGCCCGCAGCGCTGGACCACGAGGCCCTCAGCGCCGGGGGGCGTGTCCACGAGGAGCGTCATACGTTGAAGATGTCCTCACCGTCGTCGGCCTCGTCGTCGTCATCGGGGAGCACCCAGGCCTCTCGCACGGCGTCGAGGACGTGCCGCTTGATCTCGAGGGGGTCGAGCCGGCTCCAGCCCAGGGCCTTGCCCGCGTGCTCCGCATAGAGGGGGAGGTGCTCGCTGCCGAACCAGAGCTCGGGGGTGGCTCCGGCCTGGGGTTGGTGCCGCCAGCGCTGCCCATCCCCTCGCGCGCCCTCCTGTTCGTTGAGCAGGCGGGTGAGCGCAGCGAGGTCCGGGCGCGCCGAGGCGGGCCTCGAGACCACATCAAAGAAGGAGCGGGTCCCCAGGACCAGCCGGGCCGAGGTCCCCTCGGAGCCCGTGCCCAACAGCAGGGCCCGATCGTGACGCCCCGAGCCGAGGAAGGCGTGACGGCCGGGGTCGAAGGGGGGGGCGCCGGCGCCGTTGAGGGTTGCGCTCCAGACGCCGAGGTCCATGTAGACCAGGTCGTCATGGAGGGCCGCGCCGAGCGCGGCGCGATCGAGGTGGAGCCGTTCAAGGGCGGAGCGCCAGCGTTTGGGCTCGGCCTCCTCGTCGGCCAGCATCGTCGCGAGCAGGTCGAGGGCGGCCTCAAGCAGGCCGTCACGGTCCCCGGTCCACCGTCGGCCGAGGTCCTGCAGCGCCATATCCACCGCGAAGGCCGGGTCCGAGCGCACCTCGAAGAAGTCTCCGCACGCCGCGATCTCGTGCAGCCGCTTGCGGTGGGGAGCGGCGATCTCCGGCCGGGCGAGGGCCAGCAAGGCGCAGACGCCGTCGGTGTCGTAGTGATTCAGGACCAGGGCCTCGCAGCCCCCAAGGAGCTCCGCGCGGCGAGGCTCGTCGAGGTCGAGGAAGGCGAACGCGATCTCGGTGGAGAGGTCGCGGCGCAGGTCACGGGGCGTTCGGTTCCCCGGCCAGTGGGCCAGGTGGAGGCCGCCGGCGGGCGCGGCTCCGAAGGAGCCGTCGACCATGACCACGGGGCGGTCGCCGACCTTCGAGGGGCCGGCGACGTAGCGGATCGGGAGCATCGGGTTCTCGCTCAGGGGCGGCCGTCGCCGCCGTCCTCTCCGCCCTGCTTCTCCTTCTGGCGCTCCAGCGCGCGCTTGAGGAGCTTGCGGTTGTTCCGCGCATCGCGGAGGGCAATCTTCACGATCTCCTCTTCACCCTCGGCGAACTCGCCCTTCGCCTGCATCTCAAGGGCCAGCTCCTCGGCCTCGTCGTACATGGCGATGGCCAACTCGGGGCTGCGCTGGAGGCCGTAGTGAAGGATCACCGCGCCATCGTTGAGGTACTGCGGCTTACGGTCGAGTTCGAGGGCCTTCTGGTAGGCCTCCCATGCTCGCTCGTAGTACTCCATGGGGGTCGTCTTGGGGTCCTTCGCCTTGGAGCGCCGGACGAAGTCGCCGGCGTCGCGGCTCATGAGCCCGACGTCGTTCCAGAGCAGCGGGTCGCTCCGGTCGGCGACCAGCCGGACCTCGGCGAGATCGGCGGAGGCGACGAACTTCTGAGAGTCCCAGAGGCGGAAGAGCAGGCGGCCGGGGTAGGCCTTGTTCTGGGGGCTTGAGTTCACCATCTGAGCGAAGCTCACGGCGTCGGCGTCCGCGTAGCGACGGAACGCACGCCCGGCTTCGATGTCGAACTCCTTGCCGCGGAAGTACTGCGACAGCCCGATGTACCAGTGGGCATTGGAGTAGGCCGGGAACTTGGAGACGGCACGCTCGAACGAGGCGATGGCCGGCTCGTAGCGCCCCAGGGAGTACTGTCCGTACCCCAGCCACCAGAGGAGGCCCGCGTCCGAACTGAGGTTCTTACCCCAGCGCTTCTCGAACGCCGCGGCGCCCGCCTTGAGCGCGTCCACGAAGGGTGCCGCCGTCCCGTCCTTGTCCGCGAGGCTGCTGAAGAGCTGGCCGAAGTCCACCTGGGTGGGGTCCCAGCCCATGGCGGTCGAGTAGGCGGTCGCCGCTTCGCCCTTCTTCTCAAGGAACAGCAGGCCCACACCCCACTGCAGGTACACGTCGGCCTGCTGCTGAGCGGTCTCCTTCTTGTTCCCCAGGGCCTTCGCCGCCTCCTGTGCGTCGCGCACTCCCTGCTCGATCGCGCGGGCGCCTGCGGCGCGCGTGGTCTCGTCGCCCATCAGGGCGGCCCCGCGCGCGATGCGGATCTTCGCTGCGAGGGCTAGGGTGGCTCCGTCGCGGGAAACCTCGAGCGCACGGTCGATGGCCGAGGAGGCGGTCTCCGTGTCTCCCATCCACCGCGAGGAGGCGGCGAGGGGGAGCCACGCGTCGGGGTAGGCGTCGCCGCCCTTCTCCATGACCTCCTTCAGGTACGCGGCGGCTTCCTGATAGGCGCCGCCCGCCTGGGGGCTGCTCTGGAGCTCAAGGCGCCGACCGAACTCGTAGCGGGCGATGCCGATGAGGTACTGGACGTCGACCCCGCCGCGCCCCTCGGACTCCAGCTCGATGACCCGGTCGAACGCCGCGTCGAGCTCACCCTTCGCGATCCGCGCCCGCAGGACCCACACCTCGGTGTCCACATCACCGCCGTTCCTGTCGTTGGCCTCGCGGAACGTGGCCAGGGCGGCCTCGACGTTGCCAGCAAGGAGCTCGGCCTTGCCGCGCCGGAGCAGGTCCGCCACGTCATCGACCACGAGGGCAGGTGCCGCCGCAAGCGGGGGCAGGGGGGCCGTCACGAGGGGGGCGCAGGTGGCCAGGAGGGTGAGTTGAAGCAGCATGTCGCCGAAGGCTTGGAAGAGGACGTGGACGGGGCGCCGTGGGGCGCCCCCGGAATGATGGCCAACTCGGCCCGAAAATGCTCTCAGGGTCTGTGGGCCCAAATGGTTCTGGCCTCGATTTCGTCGAGGGAGGCCGGGCGGACGCCGGTCTCGATCCACTCATCCAATCTTGGAAGGACCTCGGTCCGCAGCCACTCACGGGACGGGGGCCCGATCTCCAGGGCCTTCACGAACCAGTCGCGGGCCGGCGCCGGGTTGTCCCGGAGCGTCATCTCGAGGATGCCCATGTTCTGATGCGCGTCGCCCCAGGCCTCGTTGAGGTCGAAGCGCTCCCGATCGCCCATCGCATCCTGGATCTGGACCGTGCCGTCGGCCACCGCGTCCAGCAGGTAGCGCTCCGCGGCTTCGGCGTCGGTCCGCAGGTAGTAGGTCATGATCAGGCCCGTGTCGTTCACCACCCGGACGTCGTTGGGGGTCATGGCTGCCGCGATGCAGTACGCGGCCCAGCTGCGCTCGATGAGCTCCTGGGCGCGGGCCCTGCTGGCCGCGGCGGCGGCGCGCTCGTCGTCGGACTCTGCGCGGGCGAAGCGCGCGGTCGCGTCCATCTCGCGGAGCACCGCGGCGTCGCGGTTCACGAAGCCCACGTTGTTCGCGAGGTTGGGGTTCTCCGGTCGGGCGGAGAACATGCGGTCGGCGAGGCGCGCCCCGCGCTCGAGCCCCTCGAGGCTGGTCGGATCGGACGTCGC
>CAJQPT010000322.1 GCA_905480285.1 uncultured bacterium | reverse complement strand
CTCCGCTCGTGGACCGACTCCGAGGCCCTCATGACCCACGCCCGGGCCGTGGAGGTGGTGATGCGCGCCGCCGCCCACCGGTATGGCGCCGGCGACGCCGATGAGGAGCGCTTTGGCCTCGCGGGGCTCCTGCACGACGCGGACTACGACCGCTGGCCTGAGGAGCACCCGAAGAAGATCGTCGCCTGGCTCGAGGAGCAGGGCGAGCCCGAGGTCGCCCACGCGGTCAGCGCCCACTACACCAAGTGGGGCGTCCCCCACGACTCGCTCCTGGACAAGGCGCTCGTCGCCTGCGACGAGCTCACGGGCTTCGTCGGCGCCTGCTGCCTGGTGCGCCCGGAGGGCATCACGACCCTCACGCCCAAGAGCGTGAAGAAGAAGCTCAAGCAGAAGTCCTTCGCGGCGGGCGTCGAGCGCGACGAGGTGGCCGCGGGCGTCGAGTTCCTGGGCGCCGACCTCACCGAGCACATCCAGTTCATCATCGACGCCATGAAGCCCCACGCCGAGGAGCTCGGCGTCGGGGGCGAAGGCTGAGCCGTCCGGCCCCGGGCTCAGCGCCCCCCCGTCACGGACCGCCGGTCCTCGTGGTTGAGGGAGCCATCCACCGCGCGGTGGCGGAAGGCGAGGCTCGGCGCCCCGTCCTCGTACTCGAGGCTGACCTCGAGGAAGCCGCCGCAGACCTTGAGGTAGCGGTGGGCGTCGGAGCGGCTCTTCTGGCTGAAGCCGCCGGCGTGCTTGTCCGTGGTCGGGCCACAGGAGTACTCGCGGACGCCTGAGGCCGGGTCCTCGGACACGTACTGCCAGTGGCGGTCACCGCAGATCACGTAGGCGTTCGGCTGCGAGGCGAGGAAGGCGCGCAGCTCATCCCCCTCGTGGCGGAAGGCCGCGTTGGCGTGGTTGTCCTTCTTGCTCGAGCGGTCCGGGCCGACGATGGGCGTGGAGGAGACGAGGACGCGGAACGTCGCGTCCGACGCGGCGAAGGTCTCCTTGAACCAGGCCTTCTGCTCCGCTCCCCAGATGGACTTCTCCGGACCGTCGTCCATGCGGTTGGGGCTGCGGAACTCACGGCCCTCCACGAACCACACCTCCAGGTCCTTCCCCCACCGCACCCGGCGATAGGGCCTCGGGCCGGTGGGCGTCTGTTCGCGGTAGATGGCGAGCCCCTCGTCCCATGAGAGGTCGCCGTAGCGCTGACCGGGCCAGCAGTCGTTCTTCAGAACGTCGTGGTCGTCGGTCATGAACCATGACGGCACGCGGGCGTGGAACGCGCGCTGCAGCGGCATGGCGTAGATCCGGTTCCACTTGTAGCGGGCCAGCGCCGTCGACTTCGCGAAGGGGCCAGGCTTGTCGTGGTAGACCACATCCCCGGTGTGCACGAAGAAGTCCGGGTCGAGGGCGAGCATCCGGGCGTAGATGCGGTGCCCGCGCTCCGGGTCGTCCCGGCGGAGGTAGGACTGGCCCGTCACCACGGTGAAGCGGCCCGGCGAGGCGGCGCCGGGCTCAGGCGCGGTTCGCAGGCTCCCCTCGAGCCGGCAGGCTCCGCCCCCAGCGCCCTGCCCCTCCACCAGCAAGCGGTAGCGCTGGCCCGGCGCGAGGCCCTCGGTGACGAGGAACTGATGGGTGTGGTCTCGGTCCGGGTCCACCGCCGCCCAGGCGGTGCTCCGCCGGGCCTCCCCATCACCCTCCGGCCACCACGTGAGGCGCACCTTGCCTGCGGCGCCAGGGGCCGAGTCCACCATGTCCCCAAGGGCCCGCCCCTCCGGCAAGGCGTCCGCGCCATCGGGCCAGGGGAGCCCCTCCACGTTGCGCTCCGGCGCTGCCGTGAGGCGCACCCAGACGATGGCGGACCGGTCCGTCACCTCCCCGATCTTGACCCCGTTGGCCAGGTGCACGGCCGGAGCAGGCCTCATGGAGTGGACCTGGACGGGAGCCTGGGCGGGCACGGGGGCGCCGGGCTGCTGGAGCGAGAGGCCAAGGGTCAGGGCGAGGAGTACGTGCATGGCCATTGGCGTCATGGGTGGGAGGATCAAGGGCGGCGGGTCAGCCGGTCGCCGTCGCGCTCCATGAGCACGACCTCGCCAGCGGTCTCCTTCAGCGCCTTGAACAGGACCTTGTCGCTGCGCTGGAGCATGGGGCGGGTCTCGACCCCCTCAGCGTCGCAGAGGTCGAGCAGCACCCGGCCCTTCTGGAAGCGCGGGCGCCCGAGGAGGCGCGCGGCGTCCGGGTGCTGGACCGAAGCACGGCGCAGGGCGAGGAAGGAGTACGGCAGGCTCCGCAGGTCGATGCGCAGCTCCCGGTGGATCTCGCTCCACTCACCCGTGGTGTGCACCTCGGCGGGCGGGCGGGCGAAGAGGTGGCACCAGTCGCGCTCGTGCCCTGCCGCCAGGACCCCGCACGACCCGCGGTGGGCGCAGGGTGCAATGACATCGTGGGACTCGAGCAACACCGCGCGCTGCTCCCCGAGACGGCGCGAGGTGGCCATGCTGCCGGGCTCCACCCACAAGACCTGATCCGCTGCGGTCGCGGCCCCGAGCAGAGGCTGGACGTCCTCATCCGACAGCTCATCGAGCACATGGCTGGCGAGCACCAGGTCGAAGGCCTCTGCCGGCAGCTCGGCGGTGGTCTCCACGTTCAGACCTGGGAACTCCGCCCGCAGGGAGGCCGCGGCGAACTCCCGGGCCGCCTCATCACGGTCGAGGAGGACGACCCGCTCAGGGAGCGACGAGGTCCCTGCTGCACCTGCCTCTGCTGCAATGGCCTCTGCTGCAATGGCCTCGGCTGCAGTGCCCTCCGCTGCAGTGCCCTCCGCTGCAATGGCATCCACTGCCCCGGCATCCACTGCCCGGGCATCCACTGCCCGGGCCCGCGCGATGCGCCGCAGCGTCGTGCGGGAGGCGACCCCCGTGCCCGTGCCCCAGTCGAGGACGGACCGGGGCGCCGGGAGGCCCCCCCGCTGCTCCACCTCGTCGAGCACCGCCTCCCACTTCCAGCCGATCCGAGCGGCGAAGATGCGGTCGTAGAGCTCCAGGGTGCGGGCCGAGGCCCAGTAGGGCTGCGCTGGCTCCCCCGCGGGGCGCTGCTCCATCCCCAGCAGGGTGGCGCGGAGCTCTCGGAGGGTCTCGAGGTCCTTCTGCTTGAAATATGTCCCCATCGGGTGGTGCACCGGGTCTGACGGACGAAACTAACGTCCCCCTCGCGGGGAGTCGCCATGGAACGTGTTCACTTCGCCGTCGCCGCCCTGAACCAGACCCCGCTCGATTGGAGCGGGAACCTCCGTCGCTCCATCGCCGCGGTGGAGGAGGCCCGATCGGTGGGCGCCCGGCTGCTGCTCCTCCCCGAACTCTGCCTCTCCGGGTACGGGTGCGAGGACGCCTTCCACTCCGCCCACATCGCGGAGCGTGCCTGGTCCTCCCTGGCCGCGCTCCTGCCCCACTCCCGGGGCCTCGTGGTCACCGCCGGGCTCCCCCTGCTGCACGAGGGAGAGCTCTTCAACGCCACGGCCGTGCTGGTGGACGGCTGCCTCGCGGGCTTCGCCGCGAAGCAGCACCTCGCCGGCGACGGCATCCACTACGAGCCCCGGTGGTTCCGCCCGTGGCCGACCGGGGTCGAGGGCCGACACGACAGCGGCGGGCTCCCCACGTGCGACGGCGCCGCCGATGTTCCCATCGGCGAGGTCCTGTTCGACGTGGGCGGCCTGCGCCTGGGTGTCGAGACCTGCGAGGACGCCTGGGTCGAGGACCGGCCGGGCAGGCGCCTTGCGGCCCGGGGCGCCCACGCGCTCCTCAACCCCAGCGCCAGCCACTTCGCCTTCGGAAAGCGTGCCGTCCGTGAGACCCTCATCGAGGAGAGCTCCGCGAGCCTTGGCGTCGCGTACCTCTATGCGAACCTCCTGGGCAACGAGGCCGGGCGGGCGCTCTACGACGGCGGCTCCTACATCGCAGCCGGTGGTGAGATTCGGGCGCTGACGCCCCGCTTCAGCTTCCGTGAGGTGCAGGTGGCCTCCACGACGCTCGCCCTGCCCGACCGCACCTCCCGCTCCGACACCATCGAGTTCGACTGGGGCGAGCCCCCCAGCAGCACCGCGAGGCCGGAGCGGCCCGAATGGGAATCGGCCCCCGCGACCGAGCTCACCTTCGAGGAGTTCACCCGCATGGTGGCCCTCGCGCTGTTCGACTATGCCCGCAAGACCCGCAGCACGGGCTACGTGATCTCGCTCTCCGGGGGCGCAGACTCGGCGACATGCGCCGTGCTGGTGGCCGAGATGGTCCGGTTGGGGCGCGCGGAGCTCGGCTCCACGGTGCTCGCCGAGCGGCTGGGGCTCGACAGCGAGCAGCCCTTCATGGCGCAGCTCCTGACCTGCGCCTACCAGCCCACCGAGAACAGCGGTCCGGTGACCCGCGACGCCGCCGAGCGCACGGCAGCCGCCCTCGGCGCGCGCTACTTCGTGCTCGACGTGCAGCCCATGCTCGACGCCTACCGGTCGGCGATCGAGGCAGCGCTGGGCCGCGGCCTAGACTGGAAGCGCGACGACCTCACGCTCCAGAATCTCCAGGCTCGGATCCGCAGCCCCTCCATCTGGGCGCTCGCCAATGAGGCACGCGCGATCCTCGTGGCCACGAGCAATCGGTCCGAGGCTGCCGTCGGGTACACGACCATGGACGGCGACTCGAGCGGCGGCCTCGCCCCCATCTCCGGGGTCGAGAAGAGCTTTGTGCTCGCGTGGCTCCGGTGGATGGAGCACCACGGCCCCGAGGGCGCGGCGCCCCGACCGGAGCTCGGTGCCATCACCGAGCAGCGGCCCACCGCAGAGCTCCGTCCGCCTTCGGCAGCCCAGCGGGACGAGGACGACCTGATGCCCTACGACGTGCTCGACTCGATCGAAGAGCTCTACATCCGCGACCGGCTCGCACCCCAGGCCGTCCTCGACACCCTGGCCAGGCGTTTCCCTGGTCACCCGCGGGAAGCCCTCATCGGCTGGATCCGGCGGTTCTTCGGCCTCTGGGTACGCAACCAGTGGAAGCGGGAGCGGATCGCACCCTCGTTCCACCTGGACGACGAGAGCCTCGACCCCAAGACGTGGTGCCGCTACCCGATCCTTGGTGGCGACTGGGGCGACGAGCTCGAGCACCTGACCTGAGATCCCGGCGTACGCCTGACACGGACGCACCCTGGCGGCGAAGAGAGGGGCCTTCCTGGACCAACCAGAGGGCTCCGACCGGCGCACATGTCCACGAGACGTCTGGACAGGTCGCCGGCACCTAGCTAGGGTTTGCCCCTAAAATCACCCCGCAAACCCTTATCTCGTCCCAAGCTCCCGCCATGCGCCTCCTTCCCGGAGCCCTGCTCCTCGCCTCCGCCCTCGCCAGCTGCCAGTTCATCGGCAGCGACGCATCCTCCACCCCCGAATTCGGCGGCACCATCGATCGGTCATATGAGAACTCCGTCGAGTGGTGGCCAGAGCCCACCCGTCCGCCTGAAGGCGCCCCCAACGTGGTCATCTTCCTGCTCGATGACACCGGGTTCGCCCACATCGGCGCCTTCGGGGGACTGATCGAGACGCCCAACATCGACCGGCTCGCCGCAGGCGGGCTGAAGTACAACAACTTCCACACCACCGCCCTGTGCTCCCCCTCGCGCGCCACCCTGATGGCCGGCCGCAACCCGCACTCCATCGGCCTCGGGAGCCACGCGCTGACCGCCATGGGATTTCCGGGGTACAACGCGATGGTGCCTCCCAGCGCCAAGTCGGTGGCGAACTACCTCGAGGAGACCGGCTATGTGAACTACGCCATCGGCAAGTGGGATCACACGCCCCTCTACGAGGTCTCGCAGGTCGGCCCCTTCGACCGGTGGCCCAGCGACGAGGGCTTCCAGCACTCCTACGTCTTCATGGCCGCCGACGTGCACCAGTTCGTTCCGGTCATGTGGAACGACCACCATCCAGAACCGCATCGGATCTCGGAGCACCTGGACCATGACCTCGCGGACCGCGCCATCGAGTGGGTCACGGGGCACAAGTCCCTGCAGCCCGAGCTTCCGTTCATGATGCTCTGGGCGTCGGGCTCCATGCACTCTCCGCACCACGCCCCCGCCGACTACATCGACCGGTACCGCGGCAAGTTCGACCAGGGCTGGGACAAGGTGCGCGAGGAGATCGTCGCGAACCAGAAGCGCCTCGGCATCATCCCCGCGGACACCCAGCTCAGCGGCCGCCTCGACGTGATCCCCGCGTGGGACTCGCTCAACGCG
>CAJQPT010000321.1 GCA_905480285.1 uncultured bacterium | reverse complement strand
GGGAAGTGCGGCCCGTTCGCGTCGTAGAGCATGCCCGCGAACACGTCCCCGGTCACCGGGTCCACGGCGATGCCCGAGACCCCCTGCTCGCCAGAGCCGGGGAACGCCCCGGTCGGGCTGAAGTTGATGAGGTTGTCGGCGTAGGTGCCCACCGTGCCGTCGTTGGTCACCACCTTGATGGCTCCGTACAGCTCGGTCACGTACAGGAGCGGGTCACCGGGGTCCGTACCGGGGTTCGGCACGAAGGCGATGTGGATGGGCAGCTCGAGGTCGGTAGCCACCACCTCCACCTGGTATCCCGGCTGCGAGGCAACCCAGGGAAGCGACAGCCCGCGGGCCTGGGTGGAGAAGTCAGGGGTGGTCTGGCCGGCGGTCGTCTCCCAGGTCGCCCCGTCGGAGGAGATCCAATAGTAGGCCGACTGGTTCGGCCCCAGGGCCAGGGACGGGATCAGGATGCGCGTGCGCTTGCACTCGTCGTCCACCACGAGGAGGTCGGTGTCCCCGAGGGTGAGGCCAGCCGCGCCGCCGTAGATCCGCATCCGCAGGTCCTCGTGCTCGGGCAGCGCCGCCGGGTTCCTCCAAGTGTTGGTCACCCCGTCATTGGCCTCGATGCTCAGGAGCGACATGCCGATGCCCGACTCCAGGGAGATCACGGCGGGGTCCGTCGACGGGGGGAGGATCGGCTCCACGTTGCCCACCGAGAAGGTCCAGGTCGGCTCGGGGTCCTCGACGATGTCCTCGGTCTCGAAGGGATAGAAGGTGCTGGCCGCTCCGGTTTGGAACGTCTTCTCGGCCCAGGGGCTGAAGTCCGTGACGCTGTCGCCGCTGTCGTCGCGGAAGCGCACCCGGAAGATGAAGCTCGTCAGCGGGTCCAGCGAGGTCGCGCCCGCGTGGGACCCCAGGAAGGTCCCGTCTCCGAGGTGAGAGTGCACCTTCGGGGGACCGCCGATGCAGGACGTCCGCCAGACACGCTCGGGCGGCATCATCCTCCAGATCTCGTAGTCGCTGCACGCGTGCAGGTCGCCGTCGGGGTCGACGAACGGGCCGGCCTCCATGTGGACGTCGTACGGGTTCAGGGGCTGATTGGAGGAGGCGGGCTCGCTGATGCTGGGCGCCGCTGGTGCAGCGTTCCCGGAGGGGGCGCCGGTCTGCTCGTCGAAGGACCATGAAAGGAGGTCCGTGGACTGGGAGAGGCCGCTGGTGGACGCGGTGAACCCGACCCACGCCGTCCCGTCCGCGAGCGAGAGCGTGCTCGCGATGTCGAGGTCCAGCTGGAGCGTCACGACCGTGTCGTCCATGTAGACCTGGAGCGCGCCGGGGGTGTACTCGATCCGCACCGTGTGGGCATCGTCATCCGCCATGGTGGTCACGGCGGAGGTGGCGCCAAGAGACGCGGAGTGCGCGGCCCGGTTGGGTGAGGCTCCGTTGGTGTTGACCGAGACGTGGTTCGCCGACGGGTCGAACGTCAGGAGGTTTCCGAACGTGTCGAACTCGATCGCGATCGAGTTCGACAGCTGGCTATAGCCGAGCCCGCCGCCGCCGGAACCGATGGCGTCGACCGCGTCGCGCTGGATCACGAAGGCGAAGCCCTCTCCGCCACCGGAGAGCCGGAACGTGAACTCGGTCGTGAAGGGCGACGTCACGTCCTGCCGGGCAGTGGCCCAGGCGGCGCCAACCTGCGAGGGCTGGTCCGGGTTGATCTGCAGCTCGTCGCCCAGGCCCGCCGCAGACCCAACCAGGGTCAGTCCGGCGGTGGACGAGAAGTCGACGTAGGTGACGTCCGCGAGGGCGGCCGAGGTGGAGAGGCAGCCCAGGGCTGCGAGTCGAAGTGCGAGCATGGCGTATCGGGATGATGCGAGGTCCGCCGCCACCGATCCGTTGGCAGCGCGCGGCTTCCTCAAGCCTTGTCGAAGGCTATCACGCGCCCGACCCCTGCCCGCCAAATGGGCGTATACGAAGGGCCCGAATCCGGCGTGGCATTCTGCCGCTCCGGGCTTGCTCGTATCGGGACACGAGCACGACCTCGCACCGTCCAGAAGCTGGTCCTCTGCCGCGGGCTCCCATCAGCTCCGCCTCGGAGGCCCGGGCGCCCGCCTCACGGTTGCCCGGGGGTCTCCATGGACGCCCCAGGCGGCCGAGGGGAAGATCGCCTGCCAGGCCTCGCCCGCCGCCGTCACGGCGCGGTGATCGTCAAGGTCTGGCCGACGGCCACGTCCTCAAGCACCACGCTGCGGCCGTCTGGCCAGTCCACACGCACGTCCACCGTGGCCGCATCGCCCACGCCAAAGTGTGCCTCGAAGGGCTCCTGCGAGAGCACGCCTTGCCCGGCGAGGATGGGCCGGGAGGTGCGGTACACGCCATCAGAGACCGTCACCAGCGCACCCACGGCGTAGCGGTTGCTCCCCGCCATGCGCGGCCGGACGACGAGGTGACGCCTGAGGGAGCCGCCAAGGTGGAGGTTCTCGTAGAGCCGCAGCCCGTCGAGACCGACCTGGGCCATGTCTCGATCCCCATCGCCGTCCATGTCGAAGGTGATCAGGCCCGTGCCGTCGCGGCCCTCGAAGCCCGCCCGCTCCGTGGCGTCCACGTATGAGCCGGTCACGCCGAGCCCGTTCCAGAAGATGCGCGAGTCGCGGCCCGCGCAGGAGTTACTCGACGGCAGGTCGAACCACCCGTCCTGGTCCAGGTCAACGAAGCTGGTCCCCCAACCGCAGCCCGAATCCTGGACCCCCATCTGCGCCGAAATCTCGGTGAAGCGAAGGCCCCCAGCATCCCTGCGATAGAGGGTGTTGTACCTCACACCGGGCACGTAGATGTTGGTCACGTAGAGGTCAAGGTCCCCGTCACGGTCATGGTCCGCGAGGGCGACTCCCATCTCGTTGAAGGCGCTCGCGACGCCGGCCTGCTGGGCCTCGTCGACGAAGGTCCCGCCGCCCTGGTTGACCCAGAGGTAGTTCTCCGTGAAGTCCACGGCCTGGAAGATGTCGGCGGCGCCGTCCCCCGTCAGGTCGAAGAGCACCGGCTGCCAGTGGTTCGCCAGCGTCTGAATCCCGCGCGCCGCGCCCTGCTCCTCGAAGCGACCGATGCCGTCGTTGATGAAGAGGTACGACAGGCCCTCCCAGATGGACACCAGCAGGTCCAGGTCCCCATCACCATCCACGTCACCCGCCGCCACGCCGCCGACGTGGGAGTCGGAGAAGGAGGACAGGTCCCGATCAAACCCGCAGCCGGCCGTGACCTCACGGAAACCGCCCGTCGCCAGCTGCTGGTACAGCCGAACGGTCGGCTCGCCCGTGCATGGCACCGAGGTGAAGCAGTCTCCCACCGTCACCAGATCAAGGTCCCGGTCCCCGTCCGCATCGAACCACAGGGCCGCCCGGTGGTTGCCATCCTGATCGAGCCCGAAGGCCGCGGCCTGCTCCGTGAAGTGGCCGGCGCCGTCATTGACGTACAGCTGATCTGGGGCCCCAGGCCCGTTGGGGACGAACAGGTCCACGTCGCCGTCGCGGTCGAAGTCCGCAGCGGCGATGCCTCCGGCGAGGCCCGGGGGCGTGACGTAGGGCCCAATGCCCCGGGAGGCCCCCACCTCCACGAGGAAGGTCCCCTGGAGCGGCGAGGCGGCGAGAGCCATGGCGGCGTAGACAATGACGGACATGGGTCCAAGGATGGCGACGGAGGGGGTTTCGCGGGGAGATCAAGGCTGGGAATTCCCAGCCGGGACCACAGTTGGACTCGTTCCTTGATGTGCCACCACCTCACGGGATAGCGTCTCCCCCATGCGCTTCTTCCCAGGCCTCCTTGCGCTCGCCACCTTGACCGTCACGCCGCCCGCGGCCGCGCGCGCTCAGCTCCACGTCGCCTCGCTCCAGCGGCTGGAGGGCGGACCTTCTCTCGCCGTCACAACCACACCGCCGGGGGCAGGCTACGCGCCGGACACAACCTTGGTCCGCGTCCATGCCCGGGAGGTCGAGGGCCTCCCCAACGGCAACCTGATCGTGCTGGATTCCGGAGGGGGGATCAGCGAGTTTCGAGGGACCGACGGCCGGCGCGTTTGGGGGCTGCCAGACGCCTCCATCGACGCCTTCACTCTCCTTCCGGACGGGAGGATCGCGGTCGCTGCCGCCGGAGAGCTGTGGCTGCTTGATCGCCTTGGCGGCCGAACAGATGTGGAGGTAGCGGGTGCGCTCTGGCCCGGCTCCCGCCTCCTCGCCACCCCCACGAACAACGGCCTTGCCGCCGACGATCTCCATCGCCTCGGCCTCGACATCGGAGAGGACGAGCGACTCCTGGTCCACCGCGGTACCGGACACGTGGAGGACGTCGACATGGGCGCTCTCTCAAGTCGCCGAAAGTGGGCCGCCGACGTGCTCCGCCACCCTGTGGCCACGGGCGACGGTTGGGCTGGCGTCCGCGCGGACGGAGCCCTGGTGGCCGTCCACGCAGGCGGCTTAGACCGCGTGCGAGAGGAGACCGTCCTCACCCCCGCGGCCGTACGCAACCTGGGTCTCGAGGCGGTGCTCACCGTCCGGCCCATCCTGACCGCCCAGAGCCTGGTCAACGAGGGCTGGGCCATCGCCGGGCCGCGCAGCGACGGCGAGCCCGGCCTGATCGTTGTGGAGCTCGGGCCTGACCTCAAGGAGCGGAGCCGCCTCGCGCTGCCCCTCGCCTACCAGTGCTGGATCCTTGGTGCGGGGCCCGAGACGGCGACCCTCGAGCGCGCGCGGGCGATCCACGCCGCCGCCTTGACCCTCGACACCCACAAGGACATCTCGACGTCCCTGGCCTCTGTGGAGATCCCCGAGGACCCCGCGGCGCTGCGCCGCTTCCTCCTGCGCAGCGACCCGCGGGTCTGGGGCCGCAACCAGGTGGACTTCCCGAAGATGCGCAGCGGCGGCCTCGATGTCGCGTTCTTCATCGTCTACGTCGGGCAGGGGGACCTCACCCCCGAGGCCTTCTCCAGGGCACGCGCCGCCGCCGACGCCAAGTTCGACGCCATCGAGCGCATGGCCGAGCGCTTCCCCGACGAGATCGGCCTCGCCCGCAGCGCAGCGGACGTGGAGCGAATCGCCGCCGAGGGCCGCCTTGTGGCCTGCATCGGGATCGAGAACGGCTACGCCATGGGCGAGGACCTCTCTGCCATCGAGACGTTCCACGGGCGAGGGGCTCGGTACATGAGCCTCACCCACAACAAGCACAGCCAGCTCGGCGACTCCAACACGCCGGCGGACGAGCCGCTGCACGGCGGGCTCTCGGACCTCGGGCGCCGCGCCATCGAGGAGATGAACCGCGTGGGAATCATGGTCGACATCTCCCACGCCTCCGAGAAGACCAGCCTCGAGGCCATCGCGCACTCGAAGGCCCCGGTGATCGCCTCCCACTCCGGCGTGGACGCCGTCCGACTGCACGGGCGCAACCTGAGCGACGCGGAGCTCGACGCGCTCAAGGCGAACGGCGGCGTGATCCAGTGCGTGGCCTTCGCGAGCTACGTGAAGGACGACGGAGACCGCCGGGGCTTCATCCGGCGGACCCGCGAGGAGCTCGGGCTACCCCCGCAGCAGGGCAGCCGACCCGCGAGCTCCGACCCGGAGGTGCGCGCCCTCAACCGGACGCTCCGCGAACGCGTCCGCGCCTTCGACGAGGCCCGCGAGCGCGCCAACGTCCGTGACTTCGTGGATCACATCGACCACGCCGTCCGCCGTATCGGCGTGGACCATGTGGCCATCAGCTCTGACTTCGACGGAGGCGGCGGCATCGAGGGCTGGAGCGACGCCAGCGAGACCTGGAACGTCACGCTCGAGCTGGTCCGGCGTGGCTACTCGG
>CAJQPT010000320.1 GCA_905480285.1 uncultured bacterium | reverse complement strand
GAGGCCGACTGGGGCCAGTGGGAGCGCCTGGGCGCCGACGTCCTCTCCCCCGACGGCCGCTGGATCGCGTACACCATCCGCCGGAACGACGGCACGAGCGAGCTCCGGCTGCGCGTCATCGCCACCGACTCGACGGAGGTCTTCGAGCAGGGCGGCAGGCCGACGTTCTCCAGCGACGGCAAGTGGCTGGCGTTCTCCATCGGCAAGTCCGAGGCCGAGCGGGAGGAGCTCGCCAAGGGCAAGAAGCCCGTGGAGAACGACCTGGGTCTGTTCGACCTCGTCGGCGGTGAGGAGGACACCATCGAAGGCGTGAGCACCTTCGCCTTCAGCGAGGGCGGCGCCTTCCTCGCGATGCAGCGCCACGGTGAGCCGGGCGACGATCACGGCGCCGACCTCGTCGTCCGCGACCTCGCGAGCGGCGTGGACACCCACTTCGGTCGCGTGGGTGCCTTTTCGTGGAGCGAGAAGGGCGCGTGGCTCGCGATGACCATCGACGCCCCCGACCAGGCCGGCAACGGGCTCCGCGTGGTCGACGCGCGTACGGGCAAGATGCAGACGCTCGACTCGGGCGAGGCGGACTACGTGGGCATGACCTGGCGCGACGACGCCGCGGACCTCGCGGTCATGCGCAAGCAGGCCCACGGGGACGACGAGGACGCCACCTTCACGGTGCTCGCCTGGCGCGGGCTTAACAAGAAGGCGCCGCGGTCCTCGCGCTACGACCACCTGGACGACGAGGCGTTCCCCGAGGACCTGCGGGTCGTCGACTTCGACGGCCTGACGTGGTCCGACGAGGGCGACGCGGTGTTCTTCGGCCTGAAGGCCTGGGAGACCCGACCCGCCGGGCTCGACGAGGACGACGAGGAGGGAGCCGGCGACGAGGAAGGTGTCGACGAGGACGCCGCAGCGCCCGAGAGCAAGGAGGCCGCGGGCGAGGCGGCTGAGGAGCCCCAGGGTCCGGACGCCGAAGGCGAGAAGGCCAAGTCCATGCGGGAGAGCCTCGACGAGGCTCCCGGCGTCGAGATCTGGCACGCCAAGGACATCAACATCGTGCCCCGACAGAAGCGCACCGAGTCTGAGGACGAGCGCGACAGCTTCATGGCGGCCCTCTGGCTCGATGCCGGCACGCTGGTCCGGCTGGAGGACGAGGCGGTCCCGGATGTGGTCCTTCTCGAACGTCAACGCATGGCGCTCGGGAGCGACGAGGCGCCGTACGAGGAGGAGCAGCGCTTCTCGGCAACGCTCGTCGACCTGTACTCGGTGGACGTCATGACCGGCGAGCGAGAGCGAATCCTCGAGCGCGTCAAGTACACGATGGAGGGCGACCCCCGAGGGACGCGATTCCTGTTCGTGCGCGACGGGCACATCTGGGCTTACGACATGCAGGCCCGCGCCGCGACGAACCTCACGGGCGACGTCGAGGCCGCGTTCACCGACCAGGAGAACTCAAGCCTCACCGACGAGAAGCCGCCGTACGGCGTCGCGGGGTGGACGAAGAAGGGCGACCGGGTCCTGCTCTACGACCGCTACGATATCTGGTCCTTCGCGCTCGACGGCAGCTCGCACAAGCGCCTCACCCAGGGCGCGGAGGACTCGATCCGCCACCGCCGGTTCGTCGTCGCCGCGGACCCCGACGCCGAGCAGCGCGACATCATCCCGTCGGGGGGCTTCTACGTCAGCCTCTACGGCGACCTCACGAAGGAGTCCGGCTACGGCTTCCTCAAGCCCGGCCGCGCCCTGGACCGGCGGGTCTGGGAGCCCGCGCGCATCTCCGGCCTCGTCCGCGCGGAGGACGCCGACGTGTTCGCGTTCACCGCGGAGCGCTTCGACGACTCACCGGACCTGTTCGTCGGCGGACCGGCCCTCGAGGACGCCAAGCAGGTCAGCGCCACCAACGCGTTCGCCAGCGACTACCTCTGGGGGCACTCGGAGCTCGTCGACTTCGAGAACTCGAACGGCGTGCCCCTGCAGGGCGCCCTCTACTACCCGGCGGACTACGACGAGACGAAGACCTATCCGATGGTCGTGTACATCTACGAGCTGCGCTCGCAGTCGCTGCACCAGTACATGGCCCCCTCGGAGCGCAACCCGTACAGCACGTCCGTCTTCACCCAGAACGGGTACTTCGTCTTCCAGCCCGACATCGTCTACCGCGCCCAGAACCCGGGGCTCTCCGCCGTCGAGTGCGTGGTCCCCGCGGTGCGCAAGGTGCTCGAGTCCGGCAAGGTGGACCCCGAGCGCGTCGGCCTCGTGGGCCACTCCTGGGGCGCGTACCAGACGGCCTTCATCGTGACGCAGACCGACCTCTTCGCGGCGGGCGTCGCCGGGGCGCCGCTGACGAACATGATGAGCATGTCCATGAGCATCTACTGGAACTCGGGGCAGACCGACGCGTACATCTTCCACGAGAGCCAGGGCCGCATGGACCGCCCCTTCTGGAGCGACGTCGACACCTACATCGCCAACTCGCCGATCTTCTCCATCGAGGACCTCAACACGCCGCTGCTCGTGGCCTTCGGGGACGACGACGGAGCCGTGGACTGGCAGCAGGGCGTGGAGATGTACAACGCGGCCCGCCTGGCCCAGCGCCCGTTCGTGATGCTCGTCTACCCCGGCGAGAACCACGGCCTGCGCAAGAAGCCGAACCAGGTGGACTACCACCACCGGGTGCGAGAGTGGTTCGACACCTACCTCACCGGCAAGGAGGCTCCCGAGTGGATCTCCGACGGCGTCCCGTGGCTCGACCAGAAGAAGGCGCTTGAGGAGGTCGGGGGCGGCGACAAGGACTGACGCCACGGCCAGCCGGCTCGCCGGAGCCTCCCCCACGGAACGGGCTTCCCCGGCAGGACGGCTCTCCCCGCCAGGACTGGCCTCCCCGCCAGGACGGGCCTCCACTGAACCCGCGGATCTCGTCAGGTCCGCGGGTCTCTCTTTGCTGGAGTCCCCATGACCCGTCTCTCGCTCGGCACCCCTGCCCCGACTCCGGCGCCCCTCCTCGGCATGAACCCTCACTCTCCAAACGGCCCCTCGAACGCCCCGCTCTGCCAAGGCCTGGAGCCTGCGTCCACGCCGGTCTCCGAGGTGAAGCGCTGCGGGCGCGTCGCCCTGGCCGTCCTGGGACGCCTCGCCGGCGCCCTCGGGCTCGCGGGGCTCGCTGCGGGCCAGGGGACGCTCAGCGTCGATCGTGCGTTCGGGGATCACATGGTCCTCCAGCGCCGCCAGCCGATCCAGGTCTGGGGCCTCGCTGCCCCTGGCACGACGGTCCAGGTACGCCTGGCGGAGGAGCGCGCCGAGGCGATCGCTGGCGCGGACGGGCGCTGGCGGGCGGAGCTCGGCGCCATGGAGGCCGGCGGCCCCCACTCGATCACGCTGCGCTCGGAGGGAGAGGTGGTGACCCTCGAGGACATCCTCGTCGGCGAGGTCTGGCTCTGCGCGGGCCAGTCCAACATGCGCTGGACTCTCGGTCAGAGCGCCGCCGCCGAGGAGATGCTCGCCGCCTCCTCGATCCCACAGCTGCGCCTGCTCGACTTCGTGGGCGAGGCCTACCCCAGCTCCCGCGCCTGGACCGACGAGGAGCTCGCGAAGTGCTCCCCCGAGCGCTACTACCGGACGTCCGGCTGGGCGGTCTCCAGCCCCGCCTCGGCACGTCCGTTCTCCGCGGTCGCCTGGGCCTTCGGCCGCGACCTCCAGGCCCGGCTCGGCGTGCCCGTGGGCCTCATCCACAACGCCATCGGCGGCACCTGCACCGAGGCCTACATCAGCCCCGAGCGGCTCCGCGCCGAGCCGGAGCTCGCGGACGGGGAAGGGTGGCTGAAGGACCCCCGCGCCCCCGAGTGGCCCCGGCAGCGCGGCCGGGAGAACCTCGCGCGCTGGTTCGCTGCGCCCGAGGGTCCCATGCCCGGCCACCCCTTCCAGCCGGGCTTCCTGCACGACGCCGCCATCGCCCCCCTGGCGGGGCTCGGCCTCGCCGGAGCCATCTGGTACCAGGGCGAGTCCAACGCGACCCTGGCCGACATGCAGGTGGCCGCGGACCCCGCCTGGTGTCGGACGAGCCTGACCGCGCTCATCGACGATTGGCGCGACACCCTCGCGAGGCCCGAGCTCCCCTTCCTCATGGTCCAGCTCCCGGGCATGGGGCGCGCGTGGATGGCGTACCGGGAGGTCCAGCGGCAGGTGGCCAAGCTCCCCGGAGTCGGCCTGGCCGTCACCCTCGACCTGGGCCACCCCACCGACGTCCATCCGCGCCGCAAGCGCGAGGTCGGCGCGCGCCTCGCGGGCCTCGCGCTCCACGGGGTCTACGGCCAGGACCTCCCGCGAAGTCCCGCCGCCCAGGGGGCCACCGTCGGGGAGCTCAGCTGCATCGTCCGGATCTCCAGCGCGGACGGCGAGCTCCGCACCCGGGGCGGGGCGCCCGTTCGAGGCGTCGAGGTGCTCGGTGATGACGGGATCTGGCGCGCCGCTGGCGCCGTCATCCAGGGCTCCAACCTGGTGGTGACCTCTCCCGGGACGCCCAAGCCGATGTCCGTGCGATACGCCTGGGCGCCGATCCCCGACGGCAACCTCGTGGGGAAGACAGGGCTCCCGCTGGGCCCGTTCATGGAGCCTCTTCGCGGCCGCTCGACGGAAGGCCGGTAGTCCACGAGCCGCCATTCAATGGAGCACGGGCAGGAGCCCCTGCTCCGCGTCAACGCCGCCGGAGCGCCGCAGCCGTGGCGCCCTCCGTCAGACCGTCCGGCGGCCCGGACGCCACGAGGCTCCCGCCGCCCGCGCCGCTGGAAGGGCCGAGGTCGATAACGTGGTCGCAGGCCGCGATGAGAGAGAGGCGGTGCTCGGCCATGAGGATCAGGTCGCCGCGGTCCGCGAGGTCTCGCAGGACCTCGACGAGGCGCCGTACGTCCTCCTCGTGCAGTCCTGTGGCGGGCTCGTCCAGCAGGCGCAGGGTGGGGCCAGCCTTGGCGAGGAGGCCCATCGCGAGGGTGAGGCGCTGGACCTCGCCGCCGGAGAGCTCGGGGACGGCGCGGCCGAGCGCCAGGTGGCCGAGGCCCAGTCGCCCGAGGCCCTCGATGCCCCTGAGCAGCTTGCCAAGCGAGGCCGCCCCCTGCAGCGCCCCCTCCTGAGCCCCCTCCTGAGCCCCCTCCAGAACACCGTGCAGCTCGTCCACAGGCGCGGCCATGAAGTCGGCGATGGACCGGCCTTCCCAGCGGACGCCGAGGACATCGGGCCGGTAGCGCCGCCCGCCGCAGTCGGGACACGCGAGGTCCAGGTCCGCCATGAAGTCCATGGGGATCCGCTCCCGTCCCGTGCCCCGGCACGCCGGGCAGCGGCCCGCCGGGCTCGTGAAGGAGAACGCCCCGCGGGCGAGGCCGCTGCCGCCAGCCTCGGCGGCGAACAGGGACTGCACGGCGCCCATCAGGCCCAGCGCGGTGACGACGGTGGACGCCTCGGTCGCGCGGCGTGAGCTCTGGACCTCCGCGAAGGTCGCGGGCGCCGCGCGCCCTCCGGTCCCTCCCATGACCATGCACTGCACGGGGGCGCCAGATCGAACGCTCGGCTCGATCACGTCGAAGAGCAGGCTCGACTTGCCGCTCCCCGAGACCCCGGTCACGGCCACGAGGCCCGCCGCGGGCAGGGCCACGTCGATGCCCTTGAGGTGGTGGGCCCGGCAGCCCTCGAGGACCCAGTCCAGGCGCGGCGCCTCGCGGCTGACCTTGAGATCGGCGCCGGCCGCGAGCGCCCGCGCGGTCGGTCCCTCGCCGGCGAGGACCTCGGACGGTGCGCCGATCGCCACCACCTCACCGCCGGCGTCGCCCGCGCCGGGCCCGAGCTCGATCAGGTGATCGGCGGCCCGCAGGACGCCGGGGTCGTGCTCCACGAGCACCACGGTGTTCCCCTCCGCGGTGAACTCCCTGAGCAGCCCCATGAGCCCCTCCACGTCACGAGCATGGAGCCCGCTCGTGGGCTCATCGAGCACGAGCGTCACGCCCGCGAGCCCCGCGCGGAGCACGCTCGCGAGCCGCGTGCGCTGGAGCTCGCCGCCGGAGAGCGTCGGGCTCTTGCGCGAGAGCTGGAGGTGCCCGAGC
>CAJQPT010000319.1 GCA_905480285.1 uncultured bacterium | reverse complement strand
ATCTCCAATGATCCGTTCAATCCTCACCTGGCTGACCGTCCTCACGGTTGCGCTCTCCGTCCCGCTCTTCCTCGGTCCCGATGCCAGCGCCACCCCGGTGGCGCCGTGGATGCTCGTCTCCGACGACGACGACAGCGGTGGTTCCGGTAGCTCCGGCAAGTCTGGCGGCAGCGGCGCCTCTGACGACGACGACAGCGGCGGTTCCGGTAGCTCTGGCAAGTCCGGCGGCTCCGGTGGCTCCGACGACGATGACAGTGGAGGCTGCGGTGGCCACTGTGACCCCACGACCCCCTACTGCTTGGCCGACCAAAACGACTGCCCCTGCGGCAACGACGACCCCGCCGCCGGTTGCATCAACGGCTCCGGACAGGGCGCGATCATCACTGGAGAGGGCAGCGCCAGCGTGACCGCCGACGACCTCCAGCTGACGGCGAGCGGGCTCCCCGCGAACACCACGGTTCTCTTCCTCGCGGCGGATGCCGCCCGGCGCGCCCCGTTCCTCGACGGACTCCTCTGCGTCGGCGGCCCGACCTCGAAGATCTATCGTCTTCCGCCCGCACTCAACTCCGGATCGAGTGGCGCGGCGACATTCGGCCCGGGGCTCATCGCCCTCTCGAACACCCCCGCCGTTCCCATCGTCGGCGGGATCGTCCCCGGCGACACCTGGTACTTCCAGACCTTCTTCCGCGACATGGGCGGCAGCTGCGGCACCGGCGGCAATGTCTCGAGCGCCGTGTCGATCACCTTCACCCCCTGAGGTAGAGGCACGAGAGGTCAACCGGACTCGATCCGGACCACGGGCCGCCGCTCCTCCTCGAGGGGCGGCGGCCCCCGCCATATGGGCCCGTCCCGTCCGTGCCCGCCACCCTGCGAGGCCGCGCAGGCGCCCCGCGGCTCACTCCGTCGGGAGCGGCGTGGTGAGATGCGTGATCCAGTCGTTGTGAGCCATGTACAGCATGTCGACCTCCGCGAGATCAGCGTTTGGATCGATCATCACCTGGGACTTGCGGCCGTTGAGCCGCACCCTTGAGCGAGCGAAGACCTCGGGCCGCGGCCAGCCCTCAGCCTCCGCCTCGCTCGCCAGGAAGCGAGCGTATTGACGGATCATGTAGGGCCGCGTCGACATCTTACGCAGCTGCCAGTCCTCGAGCCGGTCGCCCGGTTTGACCGCTCGAACGGCCCCGTCCTCGGGGTTCCGCACGATGTAGGTCAGCTGCCCGTCCTTGCCCCGGAGCTTCATGTGCCAGGAGAAGCGGTGGCCCTCCTCCGTCCAGTGCACCACGCCTGGGATGAGGTAGTGCCGCAGGGGAATGAGCGTCTGTGATCCCATCCAGAGGACGACACAGAGCGTGATCAGTCGCGTCCCGCGCGCGCGCGTCACGCCCTCGGGCGCGGGCCCGCCGGGGTCCCGCTCGTCGTGCATCGCCGGGAACAGGCTCCATGCGATGACCATGCCTGCGAGCGCCCCGACGCTGGACGGGACGAAGGTCCAGTCCCCCCTGAAGGCCGCGGCCATCACGGCGCCCAGGGCGGCGCCAAGGAAGGCAGCGATGCTCCGGCCCGAGAGCTTCCGCAGGTCTCCCACGAGCCGCCGGGGCCAGTCAGGCGGGAAGAAGATCGTCGTGGCCGCCATCATCGTCCAGGGGAAGATCCCGATGTTGAAGAGGCGAGTGTTCGTGAAGTGGAAGGTCACCAGGACCACGAACATCGCCAGCCGAGTCCTGCGCCAGAGCAGGAGCGGGACGGCCAGCAGGTCGATGAGGAGCCCGGAGTAGCTAAAGAAGTAGGCGGTGAAGGGGTGATGAAACGTCTGCCCGATGATCGGGAAGTCATCCCGAGAAGCGAGCCAGTAGCGCATCGGCGAACCGTGCAGCCAGTCGCTGTTCAGCTTCGCGAGCCCGCCGAAGAAGTACGGGACGCCCACCTGGAAGCGCATCAGCCAGAGCGCCCAGGCCGGCACCGTCTTGCTGCGGAGCGAGGGCTCGAACCGCGCGTCCACGGAGAGGCTCCGGTGGGCGGGGACGATCGCCATCAAGAACGTGAGGAGGCAGACCAGGTAGAAGTGATTCAGGTACCGCGCCTCCTCGAGGAGGAAGACGTAGGTGAACGCCAGGCACAGCAGCGCCGCGCTCAGCCGGTACATCAGCCCGATCATGACGCAGAACGCCATCGCCCCCAGGAAGATGAAGTGGTAGTACATCCCAAACCCTGGCCAGGGCTTGACCCACTCGAAGAGCGGGTAAGGGAAGTTGTAAGTCGGCTCCACGAAGTAGCGCTGGACCCACCCGTACCCGTAGTAGCGGGTCACCTCCCACACCATGATCGCGCCGAAGGCGATGCGGAAGAACACCAGGCTGCTGATGTCCACGCGCCGGTGGAGGCCGCGGTGGACGCGGCTCATGAGGCTTTCCTCAGCTCCAGTGGAGCCTCCGGGGGCGGTCGAACCGGGGTGATCTTGGCCGTCGTTGCTGGGCATGCGGGGACCTCGCCAGGGGCCAGACTTGGATCGGGAGAGTCCTCGTGGAAGGTAGCACCTGCAGGGTCGCCGAAGAAACGAGCCCGACGAGCCTCTTCCGGCCTCTCCTGGCCGAGGCTTCATCGGCGCACGCAGGCGGGAGCATTAGTCTTACGGTCGAACCCCGGGTTTGAGCACGCAGGAGTCGCCGCCAATACCGAGAATTATCGGTCATGACTGCTTTCCGCTTCGGAGCCCACCAGGGACTGCCCTTCCCGCACGTGACGGGCTACTGGGTCAACCGACTCGGCGCCGCCTTCCGGACCGAGGTCGACCGGGAGCTGAGGGAGTTCGATCTGACCCGTCGCCAGGTCGGCATGCTGCACTTCATCGCCCGGTCGGACCGACCCACCGCCTCGGAGCTCACGCGCCAGATGGGCGTGGACAGCACCGCCGTGACGCGGATGATTGATCGACTCAGCGACAAGGGCCTCGTGACCCGGGCCCTGGACCCCGAGGATCGTCGCCGCCACCTGATCGCCCTCACTCCCGAGGCCCGGGCGCTCCTGCCTCGCCTCTCCAAGAAGGCCCAAGAGGTCGAGGGGCTCTTCGAGAACGGGATCTCTGGCGAGCGCCTGGCGGTCTTCCACGAGGTGCTGATGAACATGCTGGAGAACGTGGATGCGGATCACTTCGCGGTGGACATCGATGAGTAGCTCGTCCTCTCCCGCCCAGGCCTTCCCCCGGCTCGGCGCCCCCATCCATGCCCTGCATGGTCTCGCCCTCGCAGGCCTCTGCCTCACCCTGACCGCTGGCTGCCGCTCCACCCCGGAGCCCGCCGCCGAGTCGGTCGAGATCGAGCTCCCCGAGACCTTCAGCGCGCTGACCGGCGAGGACGTCGAGATCGGGGCGGAGCCCTGGTGGACGACCTTTGAGGACGAAAGCCTCGACCGGGCCGTGGGCGAAGTACTCGGCGGCAACTTCGAGCTCCGGCAGGCCTGGTCACGGCTGCGCCAGAGCGAAGCCAGCGCGCGCGCCGCCGGCGCGCCGCGGATCCCCTCCCTGGACGGCACCGCGTCGGCCCGCTATCAGGAGATCGACCAGAGCGGCAGCGGCGGCTTCAACATCCCGATTCGTACCGGCGAGACCTACTCCCTGGGGCTCTCGCTGGGCTACGAGGTCGACCTCTTCGGCCGCATCGACAGCACCCTGAAGGCCGCGCGGCTGGAGGAGGCAGCCACCGCCGCCGACGTCCGCGCCACCGGGCTCGCACTCAGCGGACGCGCGGTGGACGCGTGGCTCACCATCGTGGAGCGCAACGCCCTGACGGACCTGGTGGGCGCGCAGGTCCTCGCCGGCGAGCAACTCCTCGAGCTCACCGAGGCCCGCTTCGCCACCTCGGGCACGGGGTCAGCCCTCGACGTCCTCCAGCAGCGCCGCCAGCTGGAGGGCACCCGCGCGGAGCTCCCCCTGCTCGCAGGTGAGGTGGAGCGCGCGCGCTATCAGCTCGCGGTGCTCACCGGGGAGGCACCCGGGGAGCAGGCCACAGACGCGCCCCGGGCGCTCCCCGCCCTACCCCCGCTCCCGATCCTCGATGTCCCCTCGGCGCTGCTCACCCGCAGACCAGACGTCATCGCCGCCGGGCTCCGCGTCGAGAGCGCGGACGCGAACGTCGCGGCCGCCATCGCTGCGCGCTACCCCCGGCTCGACCTCTCAGCCGCCTACAACTTCGACGCCACCGAGCTGGCCGACATCTTCGACCGGACGATCTCATCGATCGCCGCCAACGTGGTCGGCCCCATCATCGACGGCGGCGCCCGCCGTGCCGAGGTCGACCGACAGCGCGCCGTGCTCGAGGGTGCGATCGACGGGTTCAACCAGTCCATCCTGGCCGCCCTGCAGGAGGTCGAGGACGCTCTCTCCCTGGAGCGCCGCGGGCTGGAGCGAATCGCCGTGCTCGAGCTCCAGGAGACGCTCGCCGCTGAAGAGCTCATTCAGGCTCGGCTGCGCTACGCCGGCGGCGTCGAGAGCTACCTCGAGGTGCTCGCCGCGGTCCAGACCGAGCAGGCCCTCCAGCGCCTCCTGATCACGGAACGAGCGGGCATCCTCCGTGCCCGCGCGCAGCTCCTGCGCGCCCTGGGTGGATCCTGGACCGAAGAGCTCCAGGACCCCATGGCCGCCGCCGCGCCGACCAATCCCCCCCAGACCGCTCCCGCCCTCGGCCCCCGCTGAGCCCCCGCCCCGCACCTCACCCCATGGCTTCTCCCATCAAGGTCGTCGGCGTCCTGCTCCGCTGGACCGCGCCCATCATCGTCATCGCCGGAGGCGCGCTCGTCGCCCGACAGCTGATCGCCCAGCGCCAGGCTCCGCCCAAGGTCGAACCGCCGCCGCGCGTGCTCCCCGTGGACGTGATCACCGTCGAGCAGCGGGACCACCCGGCGAGCCTCCAGGTCTTCGGTACCGTCCGCCCCCTGCGCACCCTCGTCCTCCGCCCCACCGTCGGTGGCCCGATCCAGGAGATCCACCCCGAGCTCCTCGAGGGCGGCCTCATCGGCCGAGGCGAGACCATCCTGCGCGTGGACCGGCGCGACTACCTGCTGGCCCTGGACGTGGCCCGCTCGAGCCTCGTCGCCGCTGAAGCCGACCTCGACATCGAGCTCGGGAGCGCGGCGGTCGCGGCGCGCGAGTGGAAGCTCCTGGAGGGTTCGATCGAGGTGACCGAGGCCGGCCGAAAGCTGGCGCTCCGTGAGCCCTACCTGGCCCGGCGGCGTTCGGAGGTGGAGAGCGCGCGGACGCGCGTGGCCCAAGCCGAGCTCGACCTGGAGCGCACGGAGATCAAGGCGCCGTTCGACGCGCTCGTCCTGAGCGAGACCGCCGAGGTCGGCGGCCAGGCCGTGATCGGCGCGGAGCTCGCCCGGATGGTGGATCGCTCGCGATTCGCCGTGGAGGTCAGCGTGCCCGCTGAGCGGCTTGCGCTCCTCCAGCGCGAGGACGCAACCGCGCAGATCCTGCTCCCGGATGGGGAGCGAGAGGGAACCCTCGAGCGAGTCCTGGGCGAGGTGGACGCCGAGGGACGCATGACGCGGCTCCAGGTCACGATCAATGACCCGCTCGGCTCCACGGCCCTCGGGGGCGCCACGGAGCAGCGCGCTCCCGCCGTGCTCCTCGGCGCCTACGCCGAGGTGCTCCTCCCTTGCCGCCCCATCGAAGGCTCCATCTCCGTCCCCCGCGCGGCGCTTCGAGAGGGCGACTCGGTCTGGGTGGCCGATGCGAACGACGAGCTGCAGATCCGTCAGGTGGACGTGGTCATGCGCCGCCCCGACGACGTGCTGGTCGTCGCGGGACTCAAGGCCGGCGAGCGGGTCATCACGAGCGCCGTGGCGGTCCCCCTCCCCGGACTCAAGCTCGCGCCGCGGACACAAGGCGCCGGGCGCGTGAGCTCCGGCTCACGCCTGGAGGCGGGCCGATGAGCGGGCAAGAGGAGCGCCCGCGCGGGGCCATCGCCTGGATGGCGAGCAATAGCATCGCCGCCAACCTCTCGATGCTCATCCTCCTCGTCGGCGGGCTGATCTTCAGCACCCGGGTGACCCAGGAGACCTTCCCTGAGTTCAACCTCGACAGCATCACCGTGCGCGTGCCCTACCCCGGCGCGAGCCCCGAGGAGGTGGAGCAGGGCATCCTCCTGGCGATCGAGGACCGCACCGCGGGGATCCTCGACGTCAAGAAGGTCTCGAGCCAGGCCCTCGAGGGTGTGGGGACCGTGACCCTCGAGCTCGTGACCGGTTCGGACCGCGGCCGCGTCCTGCAGGACGTGAAGAACGAGGTCGACCGGATCATCACGTTCCCGGCCGAGGCGGAGGAGCCGGTGGTCTCCATCGCCAACGCGGAGCGCACGGTGCTGAGCGTCATCGTGCACGGGGACCTCTCGCCGGCCTCCCTGCGCCTGCTGGCAGAGCGCGTGCGTGACCGGCTCATCGAGCACCCGGAGATCACCCTCGCCGAGCTGGGCGCGACCCGCGAGCACGAGATCGCCGTCGAGGTCCCCCAGGAGCGGCTCCGGGCCTACGACCTCTCCCTGCCGGGCGTGGCCAACCGCATCCGCCAGGCGGCGCTGGAGCTGCCCGGCGGCGAGGTCAACACCGACGCGGGGGAGGTGCTGCTGCGGACCCAGGAGCGGCGAGAGCTCGCCAGCCAGTTCGCCGACCTCCCGCTGGTCACGACCACCTCGGGCACCGTGCTGCGCCTGCGGGACATCGCGGAGGTGCACGACGGCTTCAGCGAGGCCGACGTCGAGGCGACCTTCAACGGGCTCCCCGCCCTGGAGATCTTCGTCCGCCGGGTCGGCGGCGAGACCCCCATCGCGATCTCCTCGGCGACCCGGGAGGTCATCGCGGAGATCAACCGCGAGCTGCCCACAGGCATCGGCCTGGAGCCCTGGAACGACCAGTCGGTCTCCTACAGCGAGCGCCTCGACCTGCTCGGCCGCAACGCCCTGCTCGGGCTCGGGCTCGTCCTGCTCCTGCTGGGCCTCTTCCTCCAGCCCCGCGTGGCCTTCTGGGTGACGGTGGGGATCCTCATCTCGGTGGTCGGCTCGTTCCTGGTGTTCCCGGCCACGAACGCCTCCATCAACATGGTGTCGCTCTTCGCGTTCATCGTGACCCTCGGTATCGTCGTGGACGACGCCATCATCGTCGGGGAGAACATCTTCGAGCGGCAGCAGGCCGGCGAGCCACCGCTCCAGGCCGCCATCAACGGAGCGAAGGAGATGGCGACGCCGGTCGTCTTCGCGGTCCTGACGAACATCGCGGCGTTCATGCCGCTGTTCTTCGTCCCGGGCGCCAGCGGGAACATCTTCCGCCAGATCCCCGCGGTGGTCGTCTCGGTCTTCGCGATCTCCCTCGTGGAGTCCCTGTTCATCCTCCCCGCTCACCTCGCCCACGCGCGCGAGCCGGGGCGCCTCATGCAGCTCCTCGGGACTCCCAACCGAGCGGTGGCGTGGCTCTTCGACCGCTTCAGCGAGCGCGTCTACGCGCCGTTCGTGCACTTCGCCCTGCACCAGCGCTACTTCATCCCCGCCGCGGGGGTCGCGATGCTGCTGATCACCGCCGGGGTCCTGGGCGGCGGCCTGATCCGGACGAGCTTCCTCCCCCGCGTGGACTCCGACCTGGCCCAGGCCACCGCGCGGCTCCCCGTGGGCGTCCCCATCGAGTCCACCCGCGAGGTCCAGCGCATCCTCGAGGCCGCCGCGCGGGAGACCGAGGAGGCCCTGGGCGGCGACGTGATCAGCGGCATCTTCACCAAGATCGGC
>CAJQPT010000318.1 GCA_905480285.1 uncultured bacterium | reverse complement strand
CTGGTGGACCTCGGCGTGACCGTCGCCATCAGCGGACGGGACGCGGACGCGCTCGAGCGCGCAGCCGGTGAGCTTGGCGTGACGGCGATCCAGGGGGACGTGGGCGTCGAGGCCGACGCCGAGCGCATGGTCGACACGTTGGTGGAGACCGCCGGGGGCATCGATATCCTGATCAACAACGCCGGCTTCGGTCGCTTCGCCCCACTCCTCGAGACCACCGCAGACGACATGGAGAGCGTCTGGCGGACCAATGTGCTCGGGGCCTTCCTGGTGGGCCGCGCCGCCGCCCGCAAGATGGTCGAGCAAGGCTCGGGCTCGATCGTGAACATCTCCTCGACCGCGGGCGCCAAGGGCTTCGGGCGCGGGACGGCTTACGCCTCCAGCAAGTTCGCGCTGCGGGGGATGACGGAGTGCTGGCGGGATGAACTCCGGCGCCACGATGTGCGCGTGATGCTCTGCAACCCGAGCGAGGTGCTGACGGACTTCTCCCGCCGGGCCGGCGGCAACCAGCAGGCGTCGCCGAAGAAGCTGATCCCCGAGGACATCGCCGAGGCGGTGGTGGGGGTACTGCGCACCGACGCCCGGGGCTTCGTCCCCGAGTTCTCGGTCTTCGCCACCAACCCCTTCTGAGGCTGCGGCTGCGGCGAGGGCTGGAGCGTGAGCGTCGGGATCTCGTGGGAAGGGAGTAACCGCGGCGCCGCTCGTTCGGACACCAGGGAGGGGAGTTGGCACCGGGGCCTGCTCCCCTCCTTCTCTGACCCACGCTCCGATGCACCGCGCCCTCCAGACCCTCGCTACCCTCGTCCTCTCCGCCTCCTCCGCGCTCGCCATCCCGGCGTTCCCGACCCAAGGGGCGGTCCCCGAGGTCTTGCTGACCAACATCGTGGGGGCCTCTCGCTCCGAAGTTCCTGGTCTTCCCGGGACGGTGTTCGAGCCGGGGACCGGCACGGGGCACTTCGACCGCATCTACGGCCACCCCGCCGGGCACTGGATCCTCACCGCCCACGCCGACCTGCCCTCCGGGGAGGACGAGTGCCTGATCGCTGACGGAGAGCTCGTGCTTCGAGAGGGGGACGTCGCGCCCTGGGCCCAGGGAGGGGAGCGGTGCGGGACTCTGGACCGTCGCTGCGCCATCAACGGGAGAGGCGACCTCGTGTTCGCCACCAACACCTCCGCGAGCGCCCTCGACGATTACTTGCCCGTGCGCTGGGCCGCTGGCGCATGGGAGGTGGCCGCACGGGAGGGCGACCCCGTCCCAGGGCTAGCTCACGCACGCCTTGACGACGCGATCGACTCGCCTGTGGTCCTGGACGATGGACGGGTCGGATACGCCGCCGATGGCATCGACGGCGTCGCTTCCACCGGAGAGGACGAGGTGCTCATCCTCGGCGATGAGCTGCTCCTGCAGGAGGGCGTGTCGGTCCCTCAGGGGCAGTCGATGAACGGGCAGCATCCCCTGGAGAACCTGGACCTCGGCGACTTCTGGGCCGCGCTCGATGGATCGAGTTGGCTGGTCCTGGGGGACCTCGAGGGGCCCACCGGGCGTGATGACGTCGTGCTTGTGGATGGCCGGGTCGTGCTCCAGGAGGGGAGCGCGGTACCCGACTCAGGCTTCGCGGAGCCCATCGCCACCAACGGGATTCACGGGGCCTCCATGGATGGAGGAGGCCGCTGGTTCGCGCGCGGCTCGAACGCCGCGACGGGGGATGACTGGGTGGTCAGCGGCTCACCTGCGATCGGCAGCGGAGCTGGGCCCGCGCTGCTCTGCGCCACGGGGGGCCCCGTCGTGCCGGGGGCGATGGAGCATTGGGATGACTCACGGCTGGCGGATGGGTTTGTCGGTGTGGCCGGGAACCGGATGGGTGATGTTGTGGTCATCGGAACCACCGATCAGCTCCAACCGGAGTTCGACACCGTGGCGGTCCTGAACGGAAGCCACGTCGTGGCGCGAGAGGGGGACGGGGTCGACCTCGATGGCGACGGCTGGGCGAATGACGGGCTCTATATTGACTCCTTCGGAGAGGAGGACCTGCTGCTCACCGACGCCCTGGACCTCCTCGTCGTCGTGACGCTGCGCAGCGCCTCGGGGGCGCGGGAGGGCCAGGCCCTTCTGCGTCTGGCCCTGGACCCCGGTCTCGGCTCGGTGATCTGCAGCGGCATCTCCAATTCCACCGGGGAGGGGGCGCGATTGATCGCTCTGGGTTCGAACGTCCTCGCCACCAACGACCTGAGCTTGCGGGCGACGGGTCTTCCGCCTGGGGCGGGCGCCGTCTTCATGGTGAGCCGGGTGCCGGCTCTCGTGCTCCAACCCGGAGGGAGTCAGGGGCAACTCTGCCTGGGGGGCGCCGTGGCACGCTTCCTCGGGGCCGGTGAGGCCGGTCCCGCGAGCGCCGCCGGGGTCGCCGCGCTGCAGGTCGACCTCATGGACCTGCCCGGGTGGGGAGCCAGCGGCCGTCCGGAGCCTGGAGAGACCCTCTACTTCCAGGCCTGGTACCGCGACGTGCAGCTGGGCGGCGGGGCGACCAGCAACCTCACCGAGGCCGTCGCCGTCACCTTGCGCTGAACTCGAGGGCGCATCCTGAGCGGTGGCCGCTGGACCGCTGGGCCACCGAGCGCCGGACCAATGGACCCATGGGCGCCGGCTGGCGCGAGGCGCGTGCTCCCGACGGCATCGCACCGGCCAGCGATCGATGCCCTCGAAGCCCAGGCCAGCTTCCAACGGTCCGCCTGAGGGGCCCAGGGAGCCCAGAGGGGCTCTCGGGGCGCCTGGCGCATGGGCCGGGTCGACGAGGGGCCGGCGGAGGTAGGGGGAGGCACGGAGGGGGAGCGTTCCCAGGGGGGAGGCGAGGAACCTGCCGGAAGCTGCTCAAGGGAAACGCACATTCGCTCGATGCTCGATCCGAGGGCCCCGGCACCCCCGCCAGCCCCTCGAATCACCGATCATGAAGAACGAGCGCTTGAACGAGTCCGCTTCCGCCCTCCCCGCCATGCTCCAGATCAGCGTCATCGTGCCGACCCACGGGCGGCCCGAGTCGGCGACGCGGCTCCTCTGGATGCTCGCCGAGCAGACGCTCCCCGCGGAGGCCTTCGAGGTCATCGTCGTTGATGATGGCAGCCAGCCGGCGCTCGCGTTCGACCTGAACAGCGTCCCGTACCGCTGCCGCGTGACCCACCAAGCATGGGGAGGCCCGGCCTCGGCTCGCAACGTCGGGTTGGCCCTCGCCGCCGGACCCCTCGTCCTGCTGCTCACCGATGACGCGGTCCCCGCGCCCAACCTGCTCGAGCAGCACGTGGCGGCGCACGCTCAGC
Source organism: uncultured bacterium (assembly GCA_905480285.1). Lineage (GTDB taxonomy): Bacteria > Planctomycetota > UBA1135 > UBA1135 > Saltatorellus. Next base: position 29,488 of record CAJQPT010000318.1, on the reverse strand, counting down.
TCGATGGGGCCTGCGCGGTGCTCGGCTCGTTCCGCTTCTCGGAGGAGGCGCGTCAGGCCCCCTTCACCCGCCTCCTCGATGAGACCGACCTCTTCCAGCACTTCTCCGCGCTCCAGGACGGGGAACGCTACGGGTGGCCGTTCTTCTGGACGTCCAACCTGAGCGCACCCACCGAGACCTTTGTATCCGTCGGAGGATTCGACGAGGTCAACTTCGACCAGCCGATCTGCGAGGGGCTCGACCTGGGCCTGCGCCTCGAAGAGCAGGGCGTGCAAGTGGTCCACAGCGCGAGTTGCGTGGCACACCACGACCACGTCATCACGGCCGAGAGCTTCTTCGAGCGGGCCTTCGAGCTGGGCCGCTATCAGCTGCGCCTCGGGAGCAAGGTCGGCGCCCCGGACGTCTTCTTTGATGAGGGGACGGTGACGGCAGACGGGCTCCGGCCAGACTTCGTCGATCTCCTCGAGCAGCAGCGTGAGGCGTCAGAGCTCAACCAGGACCTGCTCGAACAGCTCGATGCCCAGCCGGCCGGCACGGACCTCACGCCTGAGCAGATCACAGAGCTCGCTGCTGTGGTCTCGGCTGCGGCGCAGTTCCCCCGACTGTGCGGCCTCTACTTCGAGCACACGGGCGTCGACTTCCGGGTGGTCAGCCGGGATAGCGCGCCCGAAGGGACGAGCGTGAGCATCATCGCGGTCTCGTGCGACGCCCTGGCGAACACGCAGCGCTGCATCGAGTCCCTGCGCCGTGGCGCCGACGCCCGCTACCCGCAGGAGATCCTCATCGTGGACAACGGCTCGACGGACGGCAGCGCCGAGTGGTTGGAGGCGCAGCCGGACATCACGCTCATTCGCAACCCCTTCAACTTCGGCGCGCCGCGCGCGAGGAACCAGGCGATCCGTCACGCTCAGGGAGAGTGGGTCGCCTTCCTGGACAATGACGTCTTCGTCCCGGAGGGCTGGCTCGACCGGGCCCTCTACCACGGCGCAGTGGATCCGGCCGTCGGCTCGATCCCCCTCTGCGCGAACCGAGCCTCCAAGCACCAGGTGGTGGAGTACCACGGCTCCGACGAGCAGCAGGAGCTCCAGCGATTCGCCGACACCCACTTCGACTCGGCGCCGCGACGGGGAATGGACTCGGTCCTCTTCACGTCCTTGGGCGTCCTGGTGAGGGGAGAGGTCCTGGACCGCATCGGAGGGTTCGACGAGGCCTTCTCTCCCTGGGGATTCGAGGACGACGACATCGCGCTGCGGGTCCGCCTCTCGGGGTGGCGGAACCGGGTGGCGCGGGACACCTTCGTCTATCACGCCTTCTACGACGGCCCCGCCAAGGTGGAGCGCCACAACGGCTGGATGGAGCAAAACTGGCGCGCGTTCCTGGCCAAGTGGAGCCCCGCAGCCGGCGACGCGCCGCTCTTCGACTACTCAAGAGTCCAGCTCCCGCAGCTCGGTGAGGCCACCGAGTCGCAGCTGCGCTTCAATCTGCCTGCACCTGACGCGGCGCCGCCGACTTGGCCTGGCGCGGAGCATCCGGCGCTGGCTGCCTCGGAGCCGGCAGCGACGCCGGCCGGAGCGGGCTCGAACGTCGCGCACCAGCCCTCCCCCGCACCGAGCGAGGAGGCGGCCCGCGTGGCGCCCCGGGAACAGCCCCGAGAGGCGTCGCACTCGCCTGCGCCGCCGACTCTCGAACGGCCCCTCGTGGTGGTCGGAGCCTCGGACGATGCGCTGGGGGCCGCCCACGCCCTGCTCTTCGGCCCGGCGCCCAGCGCCCCGCAGGCGGTGTCAGAGACGGTCGCGATCAACGAGTTCCTGCTGAGCGACGCGGTCCGCGACGGGGAGCCCATGGCGCGCCTTCAGCAGCGCTTCGTCCGCGCGGAAGGGGCGCTTCAGTTCAACGTCGAGTCCGATCTTCGGGACCGCATGGACCGGCTCCTGGCCGAGGGCCGCCCCGTCGAGGGGGATCCCCGCTTCTGCCACACGCTCTCCGCCTGGCGGCCCTCCCTCGGGGACGCGAAGTTCATCTGCGTCTTCGACGACCCTGCGGCTGCGGCCGATGAGGCCCTGAGGGCCCTGGTCCGCGTGCCCGAGTACGGCGGGGTCACCCTCGACTTCGAGGGGGCCACCGAGATCTGGGCTCAGAATTACCGCCGGATCCTCGATGAGCACTCCGGCGAGGGGGAGTGGCTGTTCATCCACGCGGATGAGCTGGACTCGGAAGAGGGCCGCGCGCGCCTCGAGGCGTTCGTCGGCCAGCAGCTCCAGCCGTCGCCGCTCCGTGCAGTGACCGGGTCCCCGCGGAGCCAGGTCCAGGTCCCCGTCAGGGCCTCGATCACGGAGACCTACCGAGAGCTCTGCGAGCGAGCGGGCTGCGACGGTCCGTCGGTCACCTGCCCGGAGGTCCACGGGGAAGGAGAGCAGGTCCAACCTGCGCTCTCCGTCATTGTCTGTGCAGAGGGCAGCGCCCAGGCGCTCCGCCGCTGCATGAGGTCGCTCGAAGATCAGACGGCGGCCGGCCGGTTCGAGGTGGTGCTGGTGGACCACGGCGCCTCCGCTGAAGGCGGCGCCTGGCTTGACTCCTGGTCACCGATCATCCCCGTTCAGCGGATTCAGCTCGCCGGGGCCTCGGCGCCGGCAGCCTGGAACGCCGGGCTCCGCGCAGCGCGCGCCGAGCTGGTGCTCTTCCTTGACGGGGACACCGCCGCCGCCCCGGACCTCGTCCAGCGCCACCTCGTTGCACACGACGAGACGGGGCCGGATCGGGCCGTGGTCGGCGCGGTGACGGGGGCCCCTGCCACGGGCAGCAACGCGCTGATGCGCTCGCTCGAGGGGCAGGACCTCGGTTCGCTCTCCGCCCCTCTCGACGTCACACGCCTCCACGACTGGACGGCCTTCCGCCTGTGCAATGCCAGCGTCTCCCGTCGCGCCGTCCTCGAGGTCGGTGGCGTTGCCGAGGAGGAGTGCTTCGCGGGGAGCGTCGACCTCGAGCTGGGCTTCCGTCTTCAGGACCTCGCCGGAGTGCGGGTGGTCCATCGGGACGAAGCACATGTCGAGCACCACAAGGAGTGGACCTTCGAGGGCCTTCGTCAATGGACTCGAGAGCGCGCTGCGAGCGAACTCCAGATCGTCGCGGCCCACCCTGCGGCCGGTCGACATCGGATCTGGCGGGATCGCCTGGCTGGCACAGTCGGCCTGCACGACGACCTCGTGGTGCAGACTCTGCCTGACAGGGCACGGGCCGAGGGCTTCGCAGAAGAGCTGAGCCAGGTGCACATCGGCTCGTTCGAGCGCACTGGTGCAGAGGGCGTGGAGCTCGCGACGGCCATGCTCGAACAGCTGCACGAGTACCTGACCGAACTCGCCCACATCTGGCGAGCCGAGGGTGAACTCGCGGCGCTTCGAGGCCTGGGAGTCGACGCGGTGGCTGACCTGTTGACCGTGTCGGCTGAGTCTCGAACCGCGGACGCGCCCTCGCTCGTGGCCTGACCCTTCGCTCGTCGCCTGCCCCATCGCTTCTGGGTTCGCCGGAGAGCGCCTCGCTGATCCCATGGGCTCGCGGCATGACCCGCCGCCGCTCCGGCCGGTCCCCTCAACCGAGCGGTCGGCTTGAGGGGGCACGCGGCACGCATGGGGGCGTGCGTCGCCGGATGGGCGAGCCTGCGCCCTGGCCCGTGAAGCGGGTGCCCGGGCTCAGGTGTAGGCCGAGCTGAGCTCGGACCGGAGCGTGCCGAGGGCGTGGCGCTCCACGGCGCGCTGACGGGCGGCGAAGCCGCGCTCGTTCCGCTGGCTCAGCAGGTGCAGGCCGTCGAGAGCCTTGACCACCGCCTCCACGTCGCCGTGGGGGACGAGGTCCACCACATCGGCGCCGACCAGCTCGGCCACCGGACCGGAGTCGGCCACCACGGCGGGCCGTCCGCAAGCGAGGGCCTCCACCAGGCTCACGGGTACGAGCTCGTCGGGGCACTGGAGCGCGAAGACGTCGATGCGTCCGAAGAAGCCCGGGGCGTCGAGCACTCGTCGTCGCACGTGGAGCGTCGAGGAGCCCTTGGACCGCGCCTTCAGTGCTTCGAAACGGGGGCCGTCACCGACGAGCATCAGGGCCGTTGGCCGCCCGGCGGCCTGCCGGCGCTCGACGGCCTCGATCAGCACCTCCGGGGCCTTGTCCTGGGTGGCGCGCATGAGTGAGCCGACCAGCAGCGTCTCGGGGTCCTCCAGGAAGACCCCGCTCCATGCGCCCTCGGACGACTGCGGGTGAAAGCGCTGGATGTCCACGGCGGCGAGCCGAACCTCGGGCTCACGGCCAAGGCTGCGCCAGTCTTCGCGGAGCGCCGGGGTCGGGACGAACAGCTTGTCGGCCGCCTGGACGGCGCGGCGGAGCCGTCGGCGGTCGAGGAAGCCCTGGGCGGTGGGCCGCTCGAAGAGGGTTGCGATGAGCCGGGGCCCGCCTGGGCTGCTGCAAGCGGCCGCGGCGATCAGTAGGTCGGCCGAGGTGTAGGCGTGAATGGTCCTCGCGCCGCGGGAGGCGGCGAGGTCGGCGAGGCGAGCGGCTCGGACGGCGAGGCGGGCATCGGTGAGCCCCAGGAAGTGAACGGGGGTCGCCGGCGCCATGAAGTCGCCGTCGGTGTCGAGGGCCCGCTCCGTGAGGACGATCTCGTCGGTGGCGCCGTCCATGCGCTCGTGGCGCACGAAGTCGATGACCGAGCGCTGGAGGCCCCCGACGCCCTGGTGGGGGAGCAGGTGGAGCACGCGGACGCTGGCGATGGCCTCAGGCATGGGCTCATGTGGCACGGGTGCGAGCTTGATTCACCCCTGAATCGGGCAGGTCGCTCCCGATTCAGGGATCGTTCAGAGCAGGCCGAGGCGCGCGAGCTCCAGGGCCAGGAGGTCAGCAAGGCGCCCCGCGCCTGCGTCGGTCAGGTGGACGTTGGCGGAGAAGATCTGCTGGCTCCCCGTGGCGTCCACCTCGGCGCGGGCGGCCGCCTCCATGTGCTCGGCGACCTCGATCAGGGGCGCCCCGGTCTCCGCGGCGACGGTCCGGACAACATCGGTCATGCGGCGGTGGGCGCGCAGCCGTAGGGCGCCGTCCAGCAGCCGGTTCGAGTCGGGGTCATCGGACCAGATCGCCTGGGTCAGCAGGACTGGGCGGGCACCGTGGGCCCGGGTCATGGCGACCATGGAGTGGAGGTTGCGCCTGAAGTTGTCGAAGCCCTGGTCCGGGAGGGGCCCCTCCACCGCCGGCGCCTCGTAGCGCGCCAGCCGCTCGCCAGCGCTGCCTTCGGGCAGGCGCTTCGACTGGAAGCCAAGGTCTGCCCGCTGCTGCAGGTGATCGGTGAAGTACCTGCGCCACACGAGGTACAGGACGCTGCGCTCGAGGGTGGACTCGAGGGGCGAGGGGCGGAAGGTCGGCCACACCCTCCGATAGTGGACGTTGTCCGCGACAGGGTCGGGCCACAGGGCGCTCTCGGCGTCGTTCGTCGAGAGGTAGAAGAGCACCACGTCGGGCTGCATCGGGAGGACGCGAAAGGCGAGGCCGGTGAGGCACTCGAAGCTCGTCCAAGCGGGGACGCCGGCGTTGAGCACCTCCACGGCTCCCGTGGGCCCTGCGGCGAGGGCGGCGCCGAGGCGGGCTGGCCAGGTGGCCTCGTCCCGGGAGGGACCCGTTCCGTAGGTGCTCGAGCCGCCGACGCAGGCGATTCGCAGGGTGTCCTCCGGCTTGGTGAGGGTCACCTCGGGGGCGCGAAAGCCCAGGGGTCCGTGCTCGAAGCTGCGGGCTCCCGGGCTCGCCGGGTCAGCCCTGCGCCCGTAGTTGGGCTTGGGCGCGTAGAGGAGGTAGGGGTGCGGCGCGAACGCGCGGTCCTCGGCGCTGTCGAGGTAGGGAGGGTTCAGCTCGATCCGTGTGAGCCCAGGGATCGAGAACCAGCGGGGAACCGTCTCGAAGATCAGCGCCAGCCCGACGAGGGCGAGCAGGACCTTGCGGAGGACCGCGCCGCTCCGCGGAGAGCGGAGCGCGGATCGGCGAGGGGCGGCGCGGCGCATGGCGGCTGATCGTAGACTCCTCGGCCCATGAAACGGACTCGAATCGCCACCGCCGTCCTCGTGACGCGAGGTCCAGAGGACGATCCAGAGGTCCTCGTGGTTCGCCGCTCGCCCAAGCTGCGCTTCTTCGGCGGCTACTGGGCGTTCCCCGGTGGCGTGGTCGATCCCTGTGACCACGACGGTGATGAGGACCACGACGACGCCCATCGGCGCTGCGCCCTCCGTGAGCTGGTCGAGGAGGTCGGCTTCGCGCCGGCGGGGGCTGAGGCTGCCATGGCGGAGCGTGCCGGCCTGCTCGATCGAGCCGACGACCAGGCGGGTGATCGCGTCCGGGCGATCCTGGATCGCTCGCCCGGGGTGCTCCTCGCTGCGCGCCCGTTCGCGAGGCTCACCACGCCGCCCTTCGCCCCGGTCCTCTATCGGACCCGCTTCCTCCATGTGGAGGCGCCCGATGGGTTCGAGCCCGTGATCCTGGAGGGAGAGCTCGTCGACGGTGCCTTCGAGCGCCCCGCGGACCTCCTGGCGTCCTGGAGGCGCGGGGAGCGGTTGGTGGCGCCGCCGGTCCTCTACATGCTCGAGCAGCTGCTCGAGCTCGGGTTGGAGGGCTTCCTGGAGGCCATGGAGGGCCGTAGCCGCGAGCTTGAGAGCGGCAGGCTGCACCCGATCCGGAACGTCCCCGGGATCCTCATGGCGCCGCTGGCGACGCGTACTCTGCCTCCGGCCACGACCACCAACGCCTACCTGGTGGGGGAGCGGCGCCTCTATGTGGTGGACCCCGCGCCGACCGACCCGGCCGAGCAGCAGCGGCTCTTCGACCTGATCGACGAGCGCTGCGCAGCGGGCGCTGAGCTGGTGGGCATTCTGGTGACGCACCACCACCCTGACCACGTGGGGGCCGTGGAGGCCACCGCTCGCCGCTATGACGTCCCGGTCCTCGCCCACGAGCAGACGCTCTCACGGCTCGCCCTGGCGGTGGACAACACGAGGGCCCTCGGCGACGGCGTGGAACTGCCCCTCGGCGAGGCCCCCGACGGCGAGCCCGGGTGGGTCCTGACGGCGCTCCACACGCCGGGGCACGCCCGCGGCCACCTGGTCTTCCGGGAGTCGCGCTACGGCGCGGTCCTGGGTGGAGACCTCGTCTCCACGGTCTCCACCATCGTGATCGATCCACCGGACGGGCACCTGGCGACGTATCTCACGAGCCTGGAGCGGGTTCGAGACCTCATGGGGTCGGGGGAGGTCATGCACCCGGCTCACGGGCCGGTGGTCAGCGACGGGCCGGCGCTCCTGGACCGCTACCTGGAGCACCGCGCTCGGCGCGAGGCGTCCCTCGTGCGAGCCCTCAGCCCGGAGCCCGCGTCGGAGGCAAGCCTGGTTCGACGGGTCTACGCGGATGTCGCAGAGGAGCTGCTTCCCGTCGCCGCTCGCTCGCTCCGCGCCGGGCTCGACAAGCTCTCCGAGGAGGAGAGCGCGAAGGAAGTTGCGACCGGCTTGTGGCGGTCGCTGGAGAAGCGCTGACTTCGTCGGCGCTTGGCGGGAGGCCCGGCTATGTTCAGCCACGCGACCATGACCTCCCCCTCTCTCCTCCCTCGTCTCGTCAACTCAGCGCTGGCCGCTCTGGTGCTGGCGACAGGGGCCGTTGGGGTCGGCTGCGCCGCCTCGGGGGAGCCGCTGCCACAGCCTGAGCTGATCTCCTTTGTCACCTACTACGGCGGCGACCCCGTGGCGGGCCCCATGGACGAGGGGGCGGCGGTCTCCATGTCTCTGCGACGTGGGGATGCCGTGGGAGTCTCCCTGGAGATCCTGATCACCAGCGCGGCGATCCCGGAGACGGCCGAACCCCTCCCGCAGCACGTCCGATTGATCCTGGGTAGCGACGGGCCGGAGCCGGTCGGTGCTCACCCCAAGGTGCTGCTCGGCGCGCGTCTCCTGGGAGGCGAGGAAGGGGCTCGAGTCGTCAAGGAGCTCAGGGCGCTCCCGCCGGCCCAGGGCGCGAGCACGGCGCGCCTCAACGGCATCTCCATGCCCGGGGTCACGACGCGCATGAACTCCGTCTTTGCTCGGGGGATCGAGTTCCATCAGGAGGCGCTGGTGGACCGTCAGTTCGGGGTCGAGCTGTGGCAGGGCCGCGACGCCACGGCGGGGCTCTCGGTGGCTCTCGCGGTGCAGGACCAGGTGGAGACCATCCTCTCCGATGGGGCCAGCGGCCAGCTGCAGGTGACCCAGGTCCAGCGGGACGAGGTGCTGGTTCTCGACAAGGCGCTTCCCCTGGACGGGAGCCCGCTGGTCTTGATGACCGAGCCGGCCTTCAAGCTCGAGGGCGATGTCCGGATCGCGCTCATCCTCGAGGCGCAGCCCATGGGGGGGGCCGAGCCGGGCCTCGAAGATCAGGTCAAGAGGGTCCGCGCGGAGGTCCGGGACGCCGCGCTGGAGGGGACCCAGCGCCGGCAGGTGCTGCGGCTTCAGGAGCGCCAGCTGATCCGTTTCCAGGACAGCATCGATGCTCTCGCGGACCCTGCTACGAGTCGCGCAGCGCTCATGAACCTCGCGAGCAGCACGAATTCGCAGCTCGCGGGTGAGTTCGCGCTGCTGGCCGACGACGGGCTGCTCAAGCAGTTCACGGATGGACTGGTCGTGGACCGGCAGGTCCTGCGAGCCCTCGCGAGTCAAAAGGACGAGCTCGCCTGGCGCCTCGAGCGGGACGTGCTGATCGAGCTCCTTGAGGGCCTGGAAGAGGGCACCCTCGGCGAGGAATACAGCGCGCTGCTGCTCCAGTTCACTGGCGACGCCGGGCGCCAACTGGGCGTGGTGCAGGACGCCATCGTCGCCAGCACCTCGATCGCCACGTTCCGGTCGCGGATGATCGAGGACAACAAGATCGCGCTCGAGTCCTCCAGCTCCGCAGCTCGGGTTCGCGCGGCGGACTGGCTCCGGACCCTCTCGGTGACCGTGCCGGGGTATGACCCCCTGGGCCCAGCTCCGGAGCGCCGACAGGCCCTCCGCCGCTGGATGTCGGCGGCCGAAGGGACGAGCGCGGCAGGGCCCAACGACGCGCCAGCCGCCCGCGGCGCGGCGCCCACGACGTCCGAGGCGCGGTCGCCGGTCGACGCCGGATCCCAGCCGGGGGGAGGGGAGCGGTGAGCGAACCGACCCATCAGGGCGCTGCCGACGGCGCGGCGTCCGGGCGAGGAGCCCCTGACCGAGACGCGGCTGTTCAGCCGTCCTCGGCTGCGGAGGCGGCTGCGGCGGAAGAGGCCGCCGGCGAGTCCCCTTCGGCTGAGTTCCCGCCGGCTAAGTCTCGATCTGCCGAATCTCCCTCAGCTGGGTCAGCGACAGAGGGGGCCTCTGCAGCCAAGGTCGAGCGGCCTGGCCGCTGGCGCCGCCGGTTGTTCAAGGTCGCGGCGCTGGTGGTCGCGATGCGAGTCGTCCTCGGTGTCGGCCTGGAGCCGGCCCTGCGCGCGGCCCTCTCGGCGGGCGGGGTGAAGGCGGATTGGTCCTCCCTCCAGCTCCAGCTCGTCGATGGACGCGTGGAGGTCCAGGGACTGAGCGTGACGCCGAAGGATGACCCGGAGGATGGGGGGAGCGTCACCGCGCTGGACGCTCAGCCCATGATCGCGGCGTCGACCCTGGTGCTGGACCTCGACGTGAGCTCGCTCCTGAAGGGCGCCCTCCGCGTGGAGCGGCTCGTGCTTGAGGGAGCCGCCGTGAACCTGGATCGCGGCGCGGAAGGCGACTGGAACTTCGCCGTGTTCGCGGGGGGCGGAGCGCCAGCCGCGCCTCCTGAGCCATCCGTGCCGGGGCCTCTCCTCTTCGACCTGCCCTTCGAAGTCGACCAGGTGCGGATCCAGGACTTCAGGCTGCGGGTTCGAGACCTCCAAGCGCTTCCGCCGGTCGACCTGACCAGCACCACCTCGCTCACCCTCACCGGGGTCGGGGCAGAGGGCGAGCCCGCCGCTCTCGATCTACGGACGGTCTCCGCCGAATGCCTGGACCTCCTCCGTCTCCGCGGCACCGGCGCGCTCTCCTCACAAGGCGCCGATCTGTCCTTGGAGCTGACCGTGGCGGGCCTGCGCCCGGGGGCTGCGCTCGGCTTCCTCGCTGCGGCCGGGATCGACCCGCGGGCGGAGCGCCTCGACGGCGCGGCGAGGTTGCAGCTGCAAGCGAGCCCCCTCGAGGCGAACCCGAATCAACTCGACGCCCTGCTGACCCTGGATCGCGTCGCAGTCCGCGCCGACGAGACCGAGGCGTTTGGTCTCGAGCACTTCGAGGTGAAGGTGGACACCCTGGGGGAGGGCGTCTTCGACGTCGACTCCATCCTGATCGACGGGCTCCTGGCCGAGGCCGCGCTCGAGGCCGATGGGACACTCACCTTCGCGGGGATTGGGCCGGCTGCCGGGGGCCAGACGACGTCGGCTCAATCGAAGCCAGCCCCATCGAAGCCAGCCCCATCGAATCCAGCCCCGCCGGATCCGCCATCGGCCGCTGCCAAGACGCCAACCGTCGCCCCAACTGCAGGCCCCTCAGCGGCAGGCCGCGCGGCACCTCTGCGATGGTCGCTGAGTCGCGCCGAGCTCAAGAACTCGCGGCTGTCCTTCAGTGACCGTGACCTCAGCGAGGGGCACCGGATCACCGCGCTGCTGGGCTCCATCAGCGCCGGACCGATCTCGTCCGAGGAGGGAGCGCCGCCGTCCCCCGTTCGACTCTCGGCGACCATCCCCGGGGTCGCGGAGGAGCTCAGGGTCGACGGGTCCATCGGGTCGATCGCGCCGCGCTTCCAGGCGAGCGGCGGCATCAAGATCGCCGGACTCACCCCGGAGGAGCTGGCGCCCTACCTCGCCATGGCGGGGATGGAGCCGGCCTTCGAGAGCGGAACGTTCGAGGTCGACAAGATCGACGTGGACGGGCTCACCTTCGCGGCTCGCGGGCTGAGGGTGACGGATGGGGGGGATGAGCTCGCGGCGATGGACATGGCTGAGTTCGTGGTGGGCGGCAAGGACGGCATCCGGGCTTCCCTCGGCGGAGCCCGTGGCCGTGTTCGCCGTCGCCTCGATGATTCCGTCGAGGCGGTCGGTCTGCGATTCAACGTGGCCTCCGGGCCTTCGGCGCCGACGACGGCGCAGACTGCCGCCCCGATCACCGGGGAACCTGTCGCGACGGCTCCATCTGCGCCCACGACGGCACCGAGCGAGCCCTTCGTGGTCCCCAAGGTCTGGCTCCCACGCCTCGACCTCCAGTTCGAGCGCCTCGATCTCTTCAGCGACCAGAGCAGCGAGGTGCCGATCTCGATCGGTCCGATCACCGTGAAGGCGGGGCGCGTGGACGGCGCGGACGCCGGCCCTGAGTCCTTCGAGGCCTCGGCCAGCGGGACGGTTCGAGTCGCGCGTGAGTTCTCCGCCTCGGTTCGGTTCGACGGTTTGGAGGACGGTGGCCTTCGCGTCCGGGGGTCGACCGCAGCGCGGGGACTCAACCTGGACCCGGTCAAGGAGTGGTTCGAGCTCCTGGGGGTCGAGCCCGAGCTCCAGGATGGTGCGCTGGATGGACGCTTCGAGCTGGGCGTCCGTGCGGTCGAGGGACGCCCGGAGCTCGCCCTTGCCGTGGGGCCTGTGCGCCTGGCGGACCAGGCCGGCTCCGAGGTGAAGGAGTGGCTCGACCTCAAGGAGCTGCGTGTGGAGGGCATGCGCAGCGGCGGAGACGTCACCGCAGCCATCGAGTCGCTGCGGCTCACCGAGCCCCGTCTCCGCCTGGAGAGAGATGCCGCCGGCGGATGGACTGCGCTGGGCATGCACGTCCTCCCTCCGGAGTCAGCGGTGGGCCCGGCTCCGACCCGGGGGACCCAGCCGGATGTGGCGCCCGCCCTCCCGACGCCATCGGGGTGGTTGTCGCTCAACGATGGCCGAGTCGACGGCGCCAGCGTCACGCTCGTGGATCTCGGGGAGGCGGCGGAGCCGCCGCTCATCCTCAACGCCTCCCTTGGGGTACAGGGGCTCGCGCCAGGCGCGGGAGCGCAGCCTGCTGAGTGCTCCGCGCAGCTCGCGGTGGGGGGAGCGCGGTGGTCCACTTCAGGGAGTCTTCGGCCGGACCCGGCAGCACCCTCGCTTGAGCTCGCGCTCGCCGTGGAAGGGGTTGGAGAAGAGGCGCTGGAGCGCTTTCTTCCCGAGGGGGTGGCCCTGAGCTTTTCGGACGGCGTGGCGCGCGCGCGGGTGCGCGGCAGCTGGAGCCAACCCGAGCAGGGCGGTGACGCGCTGACGATCCAGGTCGATGACCTGGACCTGCGCGAACGGGGCGCCGATCGGCCTCTCCTCGGGGCGTCGAGCCTGAAGTTCACGGCGCCTCGCCTCGACGGAGCCAGCGGGGTGATCGACGTGGGTGAGGTGACCGCCGAGGACCTCGCGCTCGAGGTCGTGCGGCTGTCCGATGGGGGCCTCCGGGTCGCGGGCGTCGACCTGGTCTCACCTGAACCTGGCGACGGGAGTGAGCCCGGCGGTACAGATACACCCGGCGGCACAGATCCACCCGGCGGCGCAGTTGAGCCCAGCGGCGCAGTCAAGTCCGGCGGTACAAGCCGAGCCAGCGAGGTCGCGAGCAGCGGGGGCGAGGCGCCCCAGCCCGCCGCGCGGCGACGTCTTCGCAGCGTCCGCCTGGGAGCGTTGGACCTCGACCTGAAGGAGCTCCGCCTGTCCACAGAGGGAGCCAGCGCCGACCCCTTCGTGGTGACCTCGCGGGTCGCGCTGAAGGACGCCGTGGAGTTCGGGGCCGAGGACTTCATGGAGGAAGCGCCGCCGGTTGAGGTCGCGATCACCGCGAGCGCCCAGCCCGGCGGCGCCAGCCTCAGCCTGGATCTCGCGCTCACTCCCTTCGACAACGAGCCGGAGTTCGACGCCAAGATCCAGATCGAGGGGTTGGACGGCGATTTTCTCCGCTCCGTCTTCCCGGAGCGTCAGGTCGCCAGCGCGGAGTCCGGCTTCGAGGGCGGCAGCTTCTCGGCGGCGATCCACAGTCAGTTCAGGTGGAGGCGTGGCGGACCCCTGGACTTCGACCTGAGGGGGGGCTTCGGCCTCGGTCTCGAGGTGAACGACCTCGCGCTCCGTAGCAAGGCCGACGGTCCCGTGACCCTCGGGCTCGACCTGCTGTCCCTGGACGCCGCGAATATCTCGCCGCGCTCCGGGCGCTACCAGTTTCGGCGGGTCGAGATCGAGAACCCCCAGGGGGTGGTGCGGAGGGTCAAGGGCGGGCTGGAGATCGCCGGCATGCTGGTCGCAGCGGACACGGACGAGGCCGCGGACTCTGATCCGAGCTCGGTGGCGAGCTCGGTGGCGAACTCGCCGGCTGAGCTCGAATCAACACCCAAGATGGACCCGGCGGCGCCCCCCGGTACGGAGCCCGGGCCGGCCTCTTCGGCCAGCGAAACGGACGCTGGGGCAGAGGCCGACGTGGCGGAGGTCCTCGCGGCCGAGGAGAGTGCAGCGCCTGGGAAGGCGAGCGATGGTCCGCCCGAGCGTTCCCAGGGGGACGGCGTGGCGGGCGCGGCGCAGCCTGCCCGATCGGGAGGGCCCTCGGCGAACGTGACCATCGACGACCTCCTTCTGCGGGACCTGGACCTCCTCTATGAGGACCTGACCGTGACGCCGACGCTCTCGATTCCCCTCGTGGCGATGGACGCCGAGGTCCGCGGGCTGAGTAGTCGGATGCTCACGCAGCCGCGTCCGCTGAGGTTCTCGCTCTCGCTCGGCGGCGGGAACGTCTCCCTCCCCGTGCGGCTCAAGCAGACCTCTGTGCTCCGCGGCGTGGCGGAGGGCGTGGCGGGCGCCATGTCCTCCCGCGAGGCGGAGGTCGTCAAGTACGAGGACCGCCCGCTCTTCAAGGAGCTGGTCTCGTCCGGACAGCTGACCTTCTACCCCTCGACGTCTGGCTGGGTTCAGGGCGCGATCCAGGGGTTCGAGTTGACCGCCCTACGAGGGGCGGCGATCGCATCCGGTATCGACATCGGCGACGGCGTGCTCGACATCAACTCCAGGTCGCGCCTGGCCGGGAAGCGGGGCGGACACGTCGACTCGACCGTGAGCTTCGCTCACCTCTCACTGTCGGAGCCGGAGGGCGGACCCATCTCGCGGTTCCTCAAGCTCCCGGCGCCCCTGGACACCGTCGTCTTTGTCCTGAAGAACGAGCAGGGTGAGATCCGCCTGCCCCTGTCCTTCGACTTCGGCGGCGGGTCCTCCATGGGGATGGCGGAGATCTCGGCCAAGGCCTCGGCGGCGTTCCTGCGCCTCGTCACCGCCGCGCTCGCCGCGGCTCCGCTGCGAGCGGTCGGGTCCGTGACCGACGTGGTCGGTCTTGGCGGCCTGATCGGAGGCCGGGACCGGACGCCGAAGTACGCGGGGATGGAGGCCGCCGTCGACTTCGCGGTCGGGAGCGCCCACGTGGACAGCGAGTTGCCTCCCGCGCTCAAGGCCATCGTGAAGGCCATGGCCAAGGACCCGCTCCTCGAGCTGGAGGGGACGCACCACTTCGGGCTCGGGGACATCGAGCGAGCGCGCGAGCTCGCCAACCCCGACGGTGACGTGGCGGTGAAGCTGCTCCAGTCGCTGCGGCGTGAGCGCGACGTCCTCGCTCGCCAGCGCGGTGAGGTCGCCGCGGCGGCCCGATCGCACCTCATCCTGGCGCGGATCAGCGCCTTTGAGGACGCGCAGGCGGCTCTCGTCCAGATCTCCCGCGAACTCGGGGAGGTGGAGACCCGGGTGGACCGGGTCGCCGGGCTCCTGGGCCGGAACGCGGCCGGAAAGGCGGAGCGTCGTCGCAGGCGGGTGGCCCTGGAGCTCGCGCAGGCCCGGATGGACGCGTTGATGCGGGCGTTGATCCGGGAGCAGGTGGATCAGAGCCGGGTCAACCTCAAGCGTCCCAGGTACCAGCCGCCCGAGGCCGGCTCCGAGGCGCAGCAGAGCCGGGTCGACGTCAGGACTCGGGCGGGGACGCCGCGCAAGGGGTTCTTCGGGCGCGTCTTCGGCTTCTTCGGCCTCTAGACCCGCGCGCCGCTCAGGGCGTGCTCTCGGGCGCCGCGGCCGTGGCGGGTTCGGGGGCCGCTTCAGGTGCGCCGGAGAGTCGCTCGTTGAAGGTCTGAGCGTCGGCCTCCACGACCTTGCAGTCCTTGCTCATGGCGGCGATCGTCGCCTTGAAGCGACCGTTCTCGCTGCCGAGGAGCTCCCTGCTGGAGCCGGCGAGGTTGTGGTTGAAGTACAGGGCGTAGTCCTTGTGGGTGGAGAGACTGGCAATCATCTGTCCGTGGACGCCCGTGAGCTCATCGTGCAGGAGCGCGAAGCCGCTGCGCGCGGCGTCGAGCCGGCGAGAGCTCTGCTCTCGGATCGCCTCGCTGGTGAACTGCTCGAGCTCGGCCTCCCAGTCGACGAACAGCTCCTCCGCGCCGGACTGGACGACCTTGATCTGGTCCTCGAAGCTCTCAACGCGGCGGGCGCAGAGATCGATCTGGTCGAGGTACTCGGAGTAGAGCTCGGAGGCTGCTGCTTCGCTGGCGGTCTGGATGCTCGCGAGCATGCGCCCCGCGGAGACGAACTCGTCCCTGGCCATCCCCTGCTCCGTGACGCCCTCGCTGATGGCCTCCACCACGTGCTGGCGACTCTGCGCGCCGGTCAGCGCGACCGAGGACATGTACCCGCTCGACTGGCAGGCGGCAAGGGGGGCGACGAGGAGCGAGAGCAGGCTGATTCGATCGGAGTACTTCATGGCGGTCTGGGCCGTAGGTCGGCGCCGCTGGAGAGAACGGTCAGCCGGGGCCCCGAGCTTGAGCGGCGGCGGCCCGTTTCGCGGAGTGACTCGAATCGACACGGCTGGACCCCCCTGAGGGGCCGGCAGCGGGCTCGGTCAGCCTTGGGCAAACGGGCCGCTCCGCGGGGACGGACGTGCCTCGATGGGCGGACTTCTCGTCTAATAGCCATCGGGGAGCCGTCCTCCCTCCAGCGCATGACCTTCCTCCGTAGCTCGCTTGAACCGGTCGCGCGGCCTGTGTCGGAGGGATCCTGCAGATGAGCGCGAAGGAAGCCGCGGCGCTCGCCGCGATGCTTGATCCCGCCGTGCTCGCGCGGGTCGGCCAGATCCCTCTCGTGGCGAGGCGGGCGAAGATCGGGTCGGTGTCCGGCCGGCACCGCAGCCCGCACCGCGGCTCTAGCGTCGAGTTCGCGGAGTACCGCGACTATGTGCCCGGGGACGACCTCAGGCGGCTCGATTGGCGCGTGTACGGGCGGTCGGATCGACACTTCGTAAAGGAGTTCGAGGCGGACACGAACCTGCGGCTTGTTCTCGTGATCGATGGGAGCGGGTCCATGCGCTACTCCGGCCAACACGGAGCAGGGCCGCTGACGAAGTACGAGCTGGCCTGCCGCCTGGCGGCCTCGATCGCGCAGCTGGCGATTCGGCAGGGGGACGCCGCGGGGGTGACGATCGCCGCGGAGGGCGAGACCGTCCGCATCCCATCCCGCCGAAGGCCCTCGCACCTGCGGGTGCTCGCCGGCGAGATGGCCAGGATCGAGCCTGGTGGGCCCACCCGCCTCGTGGAGGTGCTCCACGATGTGGCCGAGCGGACGGGGCGGCGGGCCCTGGTCTGTGTCTTCTCGGACCTGTTCATGGATCCCGGAGGTCTCCGCGACGCCTTCCAGCACCTCCGCTATCGGGGGCACGAGACGAGCGCATTTCAGATCGTCGACCGCGACGAGTCGGAGTTTCGCTTCGAGGAGGCCACGCGCTTTGTGGACCCCGAAGGCGGTGCGCCCGTCCTCGCAGACCCGTCGATGGTGGCCTCGCGGTACCTGGCCGCCTGGCGTCGCCACCGGAGCGCCCTGGCCTCCATCGCGCTCGCCGCGGACGTCGACCTTCGGGAGACCTTCCTGGACCAGGACATCGCGAGCGGCGTCGCGGCCTACTTGCTGGCCAGAGCGGGCAAGGGGGGGCGCCGATGAACCTCCTTCAGCCCATCGCGCTCTTCGCCCTCCCGCTCGTGGCGCTGCCGGTCGTCGTGCACCTCCTTCATCGTCGGCGTCACCGCGTCGTGGAGTGGGGCGCGATGATGTTCCTGCTCGACGGCGAGCGCTCCTCCCGCGGGCGGCAGCGGCTCCGGGAGTTCCTGCTGCTGGCGGCCAGGACACTCGCGGTGCTCGCGCTGCTGTTGACGCTCGGACGGCCCATCGCCGGCGGGTGGGCCGCCCGGGTCGCGGGCGAGCGGCTCGACCAGGTGGTCCTCATCGTCGATCGCTCGAGCAGCATGGGGGAGGAGGTGGGCGGGCTCCCCGAGACCAAGCTGGCGTTTGGCCTGCGCGGCGCCAGTGACGCGCTCGCGGTCGCGTCGCCCCGCGAGCTCATCGTGATCGACGCCACGCGGCCGAGCGAGGTGCTGCGCCCCGAGAGCATCGATGCCCTGTCGGCGCTTGGCTTCAACGAGGCGACGTCGGCGAGCAGCGAGCTCGTGGCGGCCTTCGAGACCGCCGCGGGCTACATCGAGGAGGCGGGCGCCGGACGGGCCGAGGTCTGGGCGCTGACCGATGCGCAGCGGGAGGACTGGAGCCCTGAGGACGGCCGGTGGGAGGCCGTGGCGCAGGAGCTCACGGGTGTCAGCGGCGGGGGCGGGGCTCGGGTGCGGCTCACGACGTTCCCGGAGGTCGCAGGCGACAACCTCTCGATCCGGGTGGTGAGCGTCCGCCGAGAGTCGGAGGGCGAGGCCGCTGCGCTGGTGCTGGACCTGGTGGTCACCAGGGCCGCAGCCACCGACGCCAGCGGCGATACCGCCATGCGGGTGCCGGTGGCCATCGAGGTGGGCGGCGCCCGGACCACCGTGGAGGTCGAGCTGACGGGAAAAGAGGGCCGGCTGGTGGGGCACCGAGTCGCCATCGACCCGCAGCTGGAATCGGGCTACGGCGCGGTGGCCCTCCCCGCAGATCGGCGGGCTGGCGACGATCGGTTCTGGTTCTCCTTCGGCAGCACGCCGGTGATCGAGACGGCGGTGCTCGCACAGTCGCCGGCGGTGGGAGCCGTCGTCTCGGTGGCCGCGAAGTCGCCGGCGGGTCCGGACGTGATCCACGAGGTCCGGCAGCTCGCCTCCGGGTTGGAGGCCGACGTGGACCTTGATGGCGTGACGTTCCTCGCGTGGCAGGCACCGCTCCCCGAGGGGGAGGCCGCGGCGGAGGTGAAGCGCTTCTGTGAGGCCGGCGGGGTGGTCCTCTTCCTCCCGCCCCCTGTGCCCGCCGGTGGGTCCTTTGCTGGCCTGGGCTGGGGCCAGTGGGGCCTCGTGGAACAGGAGGCTCGCGACAGCGCGGTGAAGACCTGGCGCGCGGACGCTGACCTGCTCGCGTCGGGCGCGGACGGGACGCCGCTCCCTGTGGGAGAGGTGACGCTGCGCCGGGTGTGCTCGATTCGAGCGGTGGGGGAGGCTCCCGTGGCCCGGATCCCCATCGCTGGGCTGGACGGCGGCCAGGCCCTGATGACCAAGTCCGCGCTGGGGCGCGGCGCCGCGTACTTCATGGGGACCCTGCCCGAGTCGAGGTCCAGCGACCTCGCCACCCAGGGGATCGTCTTCATGGCGGTGGTGCACCGCGCGCTCGATCAGGCCGCGGCCGCGCTCGGGTCCGAGGAGCAGCAGGTCGCGAGCGCGGACAAGCGCTGGCTCGAGGAGCGCTGGTCGGTTGCCGCGAGCGACCGGCCCGACTCGCTCGCCGAGCGGGGTCGCAGGGCGGGGGTGCTCACCGACGGCGAGGCCTTTGTCGCCCTCAATCGCCCGCTGGCCGAGGACGCCTCACGCTCTTTGCCGGAGGAGGCCCTGACCGAGAGCCTCGCGCCGCTCGACGTGGTGGTGACCACGACCCGGACGGCCACCGCGGGCGGCTCCCTGCTGGACGAGGTGTGGAGGATCTTCCTCTTCCTGGTGCTCGGCGCCCTGATCGCGGAGCTGCTGCTCTGCGCCCCGGAGGGCAGCGCGCCCAGGGGGGTCGAGGAGTGAACGTGTCGACGGGGATTCAATTCCAGGTCACCGATCCGGTCCTGGTCGGGGGTTGCATCGGGTTGACGCTCGTGGTGGCCGCCCTCGGCGTCCGCGCCTGGAGGCGGAGCGGGGGCCGGCCCGCGGTGCTCTTTGTGGAGGTGATCCGGACGGCCCTCATCGCGCTCGTGCTCCTCGCCCTGCTGGGTCCCGAGTGGGTCCGCAGCCAGGTCCCGTCGGAGCGCGCCCTGGTGGCTGTGCTGTGGGATGACTCCCGGAGCATGGCCACGGTGGACGTGCCTGGGGGAGACCCGGCGGTCGTGCTTGGGGAAGACACGGTCGACGTGCTCGGGGGAGATACCCCGGCAGGGACCGCGACCGCGGGGGGCGCCTCCGGGGAGGCGGGGCTCATGAGCCGGGCCGACGCGCTGGCCAGGACCGTGGCCGAGCTCGAGGCGAGCGGCGCGGCGGCCGTTGAGGCCTCGGCTGGAGGCCGCTTCGACCTGATCGTCACGCCGCTGTCGGCGGTGGTGGACCCTGTCGATGGGGACGTCTCCGCGGAGGAGCGCGGGACGGACCTCGCCGGTCCCCTGGACCGGCTGCTCGACAATCCAGCCCTGCGGGTGGTGCTCCTCGCATCCGACGGCGACTGGACGGAGGGTGAGAGCCCGTTCGAGGCGGCCGTCCGCTACCGGCTCGCGGACGTGCCGATCTTCACCTCGACGGTGGGGAGCCAGGACCAGCAGCCGGACGTGGCCCTCGAGCCCGTGGAGCCCCCAGCGTTCGCGATCGTGGGCCGCCGTCTCGAGATCCCGGTCTCCTTGGAGAGCGCGATGCCGCGTGAGGTCCCCGCGAGGATCTCGCTCGCCGGACCGGATGGCCTCGTGGAGTCCAGGGGCATCGCGCTGCCCGCGCGCCGGATCACGACGGAGATCCTGGAGTTCCTCCCCACGGTGCCGGGCCGGGTCTCGCTGACGATCACCGTGGACCCCGTCCCCGGCGAGCTGGACCTGGAGAACAACACGCGCACGATCGAGCTCGACGTCCGGGAGGAGTCCCTCGACGTACTGCTCGTGGAGAGCTTCCCGCGCTGGGAGTACCGCTACCTCCGCAACGCGCTCGTGCGGGACCCTGGCGTCGAGGTGGACTGCTACCTCACGCTGCCTGGCATGCCCACCAGGGGTGGCGGGCCGCACTACCTCGAGGCCTTCCCCTCCAAGGAGCTGCTCGGCGAGTACGACGTGATCTTCATCGGTGACGTGGGGCTCGGCCCGGACGGCCTGACGCTGGAGCAGTGCGAGAACATCGCGGGGGTCGTGCGTGACCAGGCGGGGGGGCTGATCCTCATGCCTGGCTTTGGTGGTGGGCACCTCGAACTCCAGGAGAGCGCGCTCGGGGAGCTCTACCCCGTGGACCTGGACTCCTCGCGGCCGAGGGGCTACGGCGCGGCCACGCCGGCGCGGCTCCGGCTGACGACGGCGGGCCTGAGCAGCGGATTGACGCGGCTGATCCCCGAGACCGTGGCCAACACCTACCTCTGGTCAGAGCTCCCCGGGTTCCAGTGGTACGCCGCGGTCGAGCGGGCGCGCGCGGGCGCTCAGGTCCTCGGCGTCCACCCCGACAGCATCGGGAGGACAGGACGACGCCAGCTCCTCGTGACGCGCCCGGCCCGAACGGGGAAGGTGCTCTTCATGGGGACCGACGGCGCGTGGCGCTGGCGCGAGGGCTTTGAAGACCTCTACCACTACCGCTTCTGGGGCCAGGTCATCCGGTGGATGGCGTACCAGCGGAACATGAACGTCGGGGAGTCCATGCGGCTGTTCTTCGCGCCCGACCGGCCGAAGGCGAGGACGACGGTCGCCCTCAACGCCAACGTCATGGACTCGCAGGGGGGCGGGCCCATCGATGGAGCGGCGGTCACGGCGCGGATCGAGTCGCCGTCCGGGAAGGTCGAGCGGATCCGGTTCACCCAGCCGTCCAGGGCGGGCGACCAGCCGGCCTGGGGCCTGTACTCTGCGAGCTGGCGGCCGGTCGAGGGGGGGCGCCACCAGGTGCTGCTCCGGTGCGAAGAGACGGACTCGACCCTCGAGGCCGAGATCTCGGTGACCGCGCGTCCGCGGGAGCGGGTGGGGCGGCCCGCGCGCCCCGATGTCCTGGCGGAGGTCGCGCGGATCAGCGGCGGCGACGTTCTCGAGCAGCTCTCACCCGGCGCGATCGGCGCGCGGCTCTCGGACCTGCCGACGCCTGCGCCCCTGGTCACTCGCGTGCGACTCTGGGGTCACCCTCTCTTTGGCCTCGCAGCGGCGGTGTTGATGACCGCGCTCTGGATCGGCCGAAAGGCGGCGGGGAGGGTGTAATGGAGCCCAGCCAACATGTCCACGCGGGCGGCGATCCGCCCCGCGACGACCGACCCATGATCTCCGACGGCAGCGGCCCTCCCTTCCCCGAGGGCATCGACCGCTCGCTGCGGGCGTTCCGCGCCCGGATGCGACGGGAGAAGCTGTGGGAGGCTGCTGCCCTTTGCGGGCTCGTGGGGGGCGCTTCCTTCCTGACCGCCGCGGGGATCGATCGACTCTTCGATACGCCGTCGCTCCTCCGAGCCGCGCTCCTCTTCGTCGCGTGTGGCTCACTCGCGGCCGCTCTTCCCCGGACGCTGACCCGATGGGTGCTGCGACACCGCACTGTCGGTTCGATCGCCCGTGAGGTCGCGACCCGGGACCCGCGCACGGGAGACCGGCTGCTCGGCATCCTCGAGCTCGCGACGGATCCCGAGGAGTTCCGGCGGAGCCCGGAGCTCGTCCGCGCCGCGATTCGCCGCGGTGAGCGCGACCTAGGGGGCAAGTCCCTGGCCCACGCGCTCCCCGTCTCCCGGCACCAGCTCCTCACGCGTTGGCTCCTGCTCCCGGTCACCGTGATGCTCGCGCTCTTCGTGCGATTCCCCGAGGTGGGTCTCAACGCACTCCAGCGCTGGGCGCTGCCCTTCGGTGAGGTGGAGCGCTTCACCTTCACCCGGGTGGATGGGGCGCAGGGGCGCTGGGTGCTGCCGATCCAGGAGGCGTGGCCGGTCCGCCTCGAGCTGGCCGAGGACACTCGATCGCGCCCGGACCGGGCGGAGCTGCGGCTCGAAAGGGAGACCCTCCAAGGAGCGCGGGTCGCCGGCGGCTACACCCTCGAGGTGCCTCCCCTCGCCGGGGAGCAGTCAGCCCTGCTCGTCATCGGCGACCTGCGCCGGCGCGTCCTGCTCTGCCCTCTGCCTCGGCCCGAGGTGGTGGCCGCGACGGCGAGGGTGCACCTCCCCGAATACCTCGGGATCCCGGAGCCGCTGGAGCGAGACGTGAGCGGCGGCGCGCTCTCTGCCGTGGTGGGGAGCGAGGTGAGGCTGCAGCTCGACTTCAGCCGTGATTCGCGCGCGGTCGACGCCGAGACCGACACCGTGAGGCTGCGCCTCGAGGGCGAACCCCTCGCCTGCGTCGCGGCGGGCGAGTCCGTGGTCCAGGAGATCTCCTGGGTGGATGAGTTTGGCCTGGTGGGGCCGCGCCCCTTCCGCTTCTCGGTGCGACCCGTGGTGGATGCCCCGCCCCAGGTCTCCATGGTTGGGATCGAGCCCGATCCGGTCTTGCTCGAGCTCGGAGCGCTCACCTTTGACGTGCTGGTGGTGGATGATCTCGGCGTGGACCGCTGTGGGCTCGAGTGGTTCGAGCCCGCTGCGGAGCCGGGAGCCGAGCCCCGTTCGCTGGGCGAGAAGGTGCTGCTGGCTCAGGAGCCGGGGCAGCCGCGGGCGGAGGCCTTCGCGACCTTGAGCCCCGTGGACCTGGGCATCGAGCCCGGCGCCCTGGAGCTGCGGGCGTGGGCCATGGACTCACTCCCCGGCCGGGAGCGGGTCTACTCTGCGCCGGTCCAGCTCACGGTCATGGACGAGGCGGAGCACTTGAAGTGGGTGAGCCGGAGGATGGACCGTTGGATCGAGGAGGCGGCAGAGATCCGCGACCGCGAGCTGGAGCTGCTGGCCACCAACGAGACCCTGCTGGCCATGACCGACGCGGAGCTGGGCTCGGCCGAAGTCCAGGCCATGCTCGAAGACCAGGTCGTCGCGGAGCGCCGGAACCAGTCCAAGCTCGGCGCGCTCGTCGCCGAAGGCGGGGAGCTGCTCGACGAGGCGGCCCTGAACGAGTCTGTTGAAGCGGCTGACCTCAAGATGTGGTCCGATGCTCGAGAGGGGCTCGAAGAGCTCGCGGAGAAGGACATGGAGGCCGTCTCTGAGCTGCTCGCCAGCGCCGCCCAGGCGGCGGCCACCGCGGATACGCCGGGAGGACGCGAGGCGAGCTCCGCCGGGGTGATCCGGGCGGGTGGGAGCGGCGGCGCGGCTCCCCCGAGCGAGGACGAGGCCGAGGCTGCTGGAGCCGAGGAGGAGTCGCCGTTCGACCCGACCCCCACCCTCCTTGACGTGGAGTCGAGCCTCGCGGAAGGCGAGGAGAGTCCCCAGTCGGCGGAGCCCGGTCCGACCGACGCGCCGAGCGGACCCGGCTCGCTGGGCCTGGTCGGGACGACGGTGCCCGGGGCGAGCGGCGGGGGCGACCCGCCGACGCCGGAGGAGGAGCAGCCGGTCGAGGAGAAGAGCTCGCGCAGCATGACGGCCCAGCAGCTCGCCGAGGCTGTGGCGGCGCAGCGCGAGCTGGTGGAGTCGTTCAATGAGCTGGCGCTCCCCTTCCAGGAGCTCCTCGCGCGCCTGGAGGCCAGCACCCTGGTCAAGCGCATGAAGATGGCAAGCCGCGCCCAGGCGGAGGGAGTGGAGCGCTTGACGCTGCCCGTGGCGCAGGCCTTTGGGTCCACAGGCTCCCTGAAGCGTCCTGCTGTCGCGGTGGCTAACGAGGAGCTCGGCGCCCTCGAGGCGCTGGAGGGCCGGCGACTCAAGGCGCTCTTCACGGACCTTGACGCCTATGCCGACCGGCTCACTTACCGCGGGGACGAGGGCGCGCCGCGGCTCCTCAGGGTCGTGGCGGAGTGGACCCGAACACGGCCCGCGTTCCTGGCCGGTGAGGTCGCCGCGAGCGCTGCAGCGGGCCGCCCTGGGCAGGCCGTGATGCTCGCAGGCTACCTCTCGGATCGCCTCGATCGCTGGGGCGACGAGCTCGTACCGCCGGCCGAGGCGCCCCCGGAGGACCAGGAGGAAGAGGGCGGCACCAACGACGAGAGCCTTCCGCCCGAGATCATCCTGGAGGTCCTGCGGATCACCGAGGGAGAGATGATCCTGCGGGACAAGACCCGCGAAGCGGAGCAGGCGAAGTCGGCGCTCGAAGAGGCGGGGCACCGTGAGAGGTCCACGGAGCTCTCCGGTCAGCAAGGAGACCTGGCGGACCGTCTCGACGATGTCATGAACCGGATGCGCAAGCTGCCCGATGGATCTCGGACGTTCGGGACGGAGATTCGAATGATGGCGACCGCGCGGCGGGCGATGGTGGAGGCGGCGGAGCTGATGGCGGTGGCGGAGACTGGCCGTGAGACCCTGGCGGCGGAGACCGAGGCCATCGAGCTACTCCTTCAGTCGCGCCGTGCCGGCGGCAGCAGCGGGGGCGGGGGGAAGAGCAGCGCGTCGCCCGGAGGCGGGAATGGCGGGACCAAGGCCTCTGCTGCGCTGGCGCTCAGCGGTCGCTCGGTGGGGGACAAGGAGCAGGGCGATGAGCGGGGTATGAAGCGCGCCGCCCGCGGCGAGCCCTCCAAGATCCCGGTGGAATTCCAGGAGTCGCTGGAGCGTTACTTCGAGGCGCTGGAGGCCGGAAGGTGAGCATCAAGCGAGGTCATCAACGCGGGCATCGCGGCTCGCCCTGGAGGGCGCTTGGAATCCTGGCGGCCATGCCGGCGCTGCACGTCTTGGCCCCCGCCGGGGCAGGCCCGATCGTGTCCTTGGATCAAGGTCAGCCCGTGGAGGTGGGGTCCACTGCGCCCACGGACATCACGGGGGAGGGAGCCCGTCTCGAGGGGCTCGCTGCCGCGTACCTCGACTGGATCGCCCGCGTCGCCGGCTCATCAGGGGACCAGGTGGAGCGCCTGAGCGTCGCCCTCGATGACCTCGTCGAGGAAGCGGTCGTCGAGGCTCGGCGCATGGCGGAGGCGCGAGACCCCGACTGGGTCGAGTCTGCCTGGGAGGCTCTGCTCACGTCCAGCGAGTGGACCTCGGCCTGGGAGGGCGGGCTCAACGTCGAGCAGCAGACCGCCCTCAAGGCCGATCGTGCCTCGCGTGAGGCTCGCCTGGAGGCGGCCTCGGGCGAGGTGCTCCTCCGGGCGTTGACCGTGGAGCTGCGGCTCCGGGAGGCGCAGGCCGATGCGCTCCGCGAGCCGGTCATGGCCTGGCTCGAGGATCCGCGCTGGCGGCGAGATCGCGCGACCTCGACTGACCTGACCGCGGCCGTGGTCACCTTCAAGCCGGTCCGAACGCTTCTCGCCCGGGAGCAGGTCAACCGGCTCGTGCGGATGCGCGCCGTGTCCGCAGCCGGCCGGTCTTCAGGCCGCGGCGGCGCCAGGGCCCTTGGCGGTGGACGCTTTCCCGAGGATGACTTCGTGCTCGAGGCGCTGGCGCTGGCGGCCTATCACGGGTGGAGCGAAGAGCAGGCGACCCTGCTCACCCGGGGCGCGACGGCGATGGGCCGGGAGTTTCGCCGCGACCGCTGGAAGCCGCGCCGTACCGGCGAACGCAACCTGCTCCGAGCGGTGGTCGACCTGGATCAGCAGCTCCTCTGGAAGGCGCTCGTGCGACGGGAGGAGGCGCGCCATGCGGTCGATGGTGCGGCGCCCGGCCCCTGGCGCGATGGCGACCGGGGCGTACTGGTGGGCGCCCGTGGCCGGCTCATGCTCGAACACCTCGACCAGCTGCTGTTGCTGGACGACGGCCGGCGCGAGGCGCTGGGCGCGGCGCTTCAGCGCGAGGTCGGCCGGGAGGTGGACCGGGGGGCCCTGGGCCTCGGGGCGATCGGGGCGAGGCCGCTCCTCAGAGCTCTAGGGCTGCCGCAAGTTGTCAGCGCCAACGGCGTCGGGGCAGGCGTCCAGACCAGAGCCAAGGTGCAGCCCCGGGCTGCCTTCATGACGGACCTGCGACAGGTCCTCTCGGCGGATCAGCTGAAGGCGCTCGGCGTCGAGGAGAGTGGACGATGATGGGTCGACAACGAATCAACCGCATAGCGGCCGCGCTGGCCCTCCTCATCTCGGTGCTCACGCCGTCCTTTGGGCAGGAGGTGCGCACGGGCGCGCCTGTGCCGCCAGCCCACCGCCGGCTTCACGCGCGAGGCGCTGACTTCATCGTCGGCCAGCAGGCCGACGGGGGTTCCTGGGAGAGCAGCGCTGGGGTCAGCGGAATCTGCATCATGGCGTTGCTCGCCTCCGGTGAAGATCCGAACCACGGTAAGTACGCGGACAGCATCCGCCGGGGCCTCCGCTCACTCATCGCCCAGCAGAGCCGCTCCTCGGGACAGATCGGGAGCGGGATGTACGAGCACGGGTTCGCGATGCTCTGCCTCGCGGACTGCTTCGGCGCCGTGGATGAGCGGCTCTTCGAGGACAAGGACCTGGAGCTGGAGCGCTCGATCGGGGACGCCCTGCGGCTGGCCGTGCGCTGCGCGGTGACCTCGCAGAAGCAGAACCCCTTCAAGGCGTGGCGCTACTCGCCGAGCTCCTCCGACGCGGACTCCTCGGTCACGGGCGGGATCTTGATGGGTCTGCTCGGTGCTCGGAACGCGGGCGTGCCGGTCCCCGACGAGTCGATCGAGAGCGCCCTTGGATACCTCGAGACCATGACCTCGGAGTCGGGGACCGTCTCCTACTCGGGGACGGGCGGGTACGGAGACTCGCTCGCGCGGTCGTCGATCGTCGCGCTGTGCCGATCCGTGGCGAAGCGGCCGCTGGCGGATGACGCGCTGCGCAGCTACGTCATATCGCGCTCGGTGGAATCCACCCGCTCGGCCCACCCGTGCTACTCCCGCTACTACGTCTCGCAGGCGCTCTTCCAGCTTGACCACGCTGCGTGGCGCGCGTGGAGCGCAAAGAACACCAACGACCTGATCCTGCGACAGGGCGAGGACGGCCGGATCGTCATCGCGGCGTCATTCCAGGGGCCGGCCTATCAGACGGCCATGCTGCTCCTCTCCGGAGCCCTCGAGTACACCCTCTTGCCGGTCTACGAGCGATGAGCGTGGGCCGTTGGATCTTGAGTGCGGTGGCGACCGCCGGTCTCTTCGCGCTGGCTGCGCCCGCCGCGGCGAGCCAGGAGACCGGAGGTGAGGTCCTCCCGATCTCGGTGTTGCTGGCGGACGACTCCCAGTACGTCGGGCCGGCGACGGTCTCCGGGTCGGGAGAACTCCGACTGGAGGTGGACCCGTACGACGCGCCGGCGACGCTGGACCTCGAGGCGATCACCTCGCTGGTCACGGTTCCCGAGGGGCTCAGGCTCCCGCTCGCTCCCGAGTCGGGGCGGGATCTGCTCACCCTGAAGCGGCGCCAGAGCCTGCGCGGCCGCGTGACGTCCGTGGGGGGAGGCTTCATCGGGTTCGAGAGCTCGCGGCTGGGGTCCTTCAGCGTGCCCGTTAGGGAGTGCGGCGACCTCTTGCCGCCGGCGTTGGCGGACACCGACGGGCCCGCGCGCCCCCTCTGGGGACCGTGGATGGATCGCAACGAGGGCGCGAAGGATGTTCAGAGCAACGACGCCGCCCTCCTGCTCACGACCCGCGGCGCGGTGGCAGCGCGTCGCTGCCTCGACTACGGAGATCGGCTGCTGCTCGAGCTCTCCTGGGAGGGTGCGCCCGAGTTTCGGATCCACCTGGGCGGGGATCACCGCCGAGAGACCTTCGGGGGCGTCGTGGTGGAGCCCTGGGAGGGCGAGCTGGTGCTCTACACCTTTGACGGGGCAGATCTGAACCTCAGGCAGACCGGGCTCGAGCTCTCCGACGACAGCTCGATCGTCCTCCAGTTCGAGATCGGCGGTGAGCGTGTTCGGCTCGCGAGCGTCGAGGAGCCCTCGGGTCGAGTCTCGGTCATCGGCGCGGCGCTGGACCGGCCGAGCCGACGGGACGCCGTGCTCGTGACGTCGCTCGGCGCGCCCATGAAGATCCTGCGCGCCGAGGTCGCCATGGCCGCCAGGCCCGAGCCGGGCCGGCTCGCGGTGGAGCGAGCGATCATGCTGGACCGCGTCCGCGGGTTCGACCCCGAGGTTCGGACCTTCGAGCTGGAGGGGGGGACCGTGGACTTTGACCGGTCTCAGGGGCTCCGCTCCGCGGTGGGTCCGGATCGGGATGCGTTGGAGGCCTCTGAGCCCGAGGAGGGCTGGTATCGAGTGACCTGCCGGGACGGCGAGTCCGTCGAGGGGCGGGAGCTCAGCTTTGTCCCGGGCGGACTGCGGTTCATTCCCCGCTGGGCCGAGACCCCGGTGGTCCTCCCCCTCGGCGAGCTGTGGCACTTCCGGCGGCGATCGACGACGGGCTTCGACAGCGCTCCTGCCGCCAGCCTCGAGCTCGAGGGTCGAGCCGCGGTCAACGTGAAGCTCGCGGGCTTCGAGGTGGTGGATGGCCGGCCGCAGCCCCGGCTTCAGGTCTTCGGCTTCAAGGAGCCCATCGCGGTCCCCAGTGGCGTGCCCTTCAGCCTCACGAGGCGGTCGGCGGAGGACCCCGCCGGTGATCGGGCGTTCCCCAACATCCTCGTGCTCGTGGATGGTCAGCGCTTTCCAGCGCGCGTCGTCCGGGCGAGTTCGATGTCGGTCACCGTCGAGACGCCGCTGGGCGAGGGCCAGGTCGAGATCTCGCAGGATCGGATCAAGGCCGTCCTGCTCGCGCCAGGCCTCCTCATCAACCAGGCGATGAAGCTCACGCAGCACCCGTTCTACAAGCGCCGGTCCTTCGCGGGAGAGGCGATGGACCTCTCACTCAAGCCCTCCCGGATGACGCGTGATGGGGACGCTCTTCGGCTGTCCTGGGCGCTCGCGATCCCGAGGAGTGAGGCCGCGAGCCCGGGGGAGCAGCTCTTCCTGGCTCGCAATGGCGACCTGATCCGCGCGGACCTCAAGGGGCTTGCGGACGCTCAGGCGCGCCTGGTCGGCGGCGCGACCGCGGGCATCAGCGTGCCCCTCCAGCGGCTCGCGGGCTGGGTGCGGGTGGACCGTGACCCCCAGCCGGACGCCGTCTTGGCGGATGGGGCGTGGCAGGTCACTCTCGGTGCGCAGGGGCGGAGCGGCGGACCGTTGGTGGGGGGAGCGGTGCTCCACGGCGCTGCGCTGAGCTCTGAGGGCGGCCGCCTCGTCTTCGAGCACGACGACCTCGGCACGCTCTCGATCCCGACCGGATGGATCCGCCGTATCGACCACGCGGCGCGCGCCCGCCGGGTGCTGCTACCCTTCGACTCCTGGCAGACGAGGCCCATGCGCAAGGCCGACGCCGAGGGCTTGTTGCTCGAGGACCGCTAGGCGCCGCACCTCGATCATCGGCGGCTTGGTGATGGGGGAGGGCGG
>CAJQPT010000317.1 GCA_905480285.1 uncultured bacterium | reverse complement strand
GCTCAGGGCCTGCACCCGCAGGTAGACCGCGGGCGTGGCCTTCTCCGGGTAGTCCTGCTCCTCGGGGACGCCGTCGGGCTGGCAGGTCCAGGAGATGAACGCGGTGAAGCCGCCCGTCTCGTCCTGCAGGTCGCGGACGCGCTGGAAGTGCTCGACCCGCTCGGCGGCCGTCTCCACGTGGCCGAACATCATGGTGGCGCTCGAGCGCAGGCCACCCTCGTGGATCTTGCGGTGCACGTCGAGCCAGCGGTCGGTGGTGGTCTTCTTCGGCGCGATGATCTTGCGTACGCGCTCCACGAGCATCTCGGCGCCGGCGCCAGGCACGCTGCCGAGGCCCGCCTCCTTGAGGTCCCGGATGACCTCCTCGATCGGCCGCTTCTCGTACTGGGCGAAGTGGTCCAGCTCGGGGGCAGAGAGGGCGTGGCTGTTGACCTCCGGGAAGCGCTCGCGGAGGTCGCTGATGAGCTCGCCCCACCACTCGGAGAGGATGCGCGGGTGGTGCCCGCCCTGCATGAGGACCTGGCGGCCGCCCAGGCGCGCGAGCTCGCCGACCTTCCCGTAGATCTCCGAGCGGGAGAGGACGTAGGCCTCCGGGTCGCCGGGTGAGCGGTAGAAGGCGCAGAAGCCGCAGTCGGTCAGGCAGACATTCGTCGGGTTGATGTTCCGATCGATGATGTAGGTGACCCGGTTCTCCGGGTGCTTGCGGCGACGGACGAGGTCCGCGAGGCGCCCGAGGGTCAGGAGGTCCGCGCGCTCGTGGAGGTGGAGGGCCTCCTCGGCGGTGATGCGTTGGCCGTCCTCGACCTTGCCTGCGATGCGCGTGACCTCGGCGTCCGCGCCGCCGACCGAGGCGAGCGGTGCGCTCCAGTCCTGGGGGCGACGGCCGGAGGGGGTTTCGTGGGGGCCGGGGGCCTCCTCGGTTGCTGCTGCGACCTCGATCATGGCGCGGAGATCCTAGGCGATTCCGGAGGGCTTCTTACCCCCGGAACGGTCCTCTTGGTTCAACCGGTGGGGGAGGCGGCTCCCCGCTGTGGTCCGCGGCAGGCCGCCGCAGATAACGGACCCGGAATCGATCTCCGGGCGCTACCTTGTCCACGGCCCCCGCCAACCGGCGGAGCCGCGACGCCCCGGACCGAAGCCGGTCTGGCGTGCCCCCTAACCAGCGCCCCCCAGGGCGGAGGAACCCCCGATGAAGATCTGTTTGATCGCTGCGACGAGCCTGATGGCCCTCGCGGCGCCCCTTCAGGCGCAGGAACAGGACGCCCAGGCGCTCCTGCAGTCCGTGATCGCGCTCGAAGAGGAATACGACGACGCCTACGCCGAATGGCGCGAGGAGCTCACGGCTCGCTCGAACGCCTGGCGTGCCGCTTACGAGAAGGACCCCGACGCGCCCCGTCCGGAGCGCCTGCCTCAGGTGGAACCGGACTTCTGGCCTCGCTTCAATGAGGCGGCCGCGCAGGGATCGACCATGGCCCAGATGTGGTGCATCGAGCACTACGTGCCGGGTGACGTGGTCCCCAAGGCCCAGCAGGAGTCGGACTTCACCCGCCGGATCGTGACGCTCCTCACGGACGCGAGCGCGCCCCACGAGAAGCTGCCCCGCGCGGTCATGATGCGCAGCCGTGGCCAGGCCATGGCCCAGGAGACCACGGACGCGCTGTTGGTCATGATCGGTCAGTTGGTGTCCAGCGAGGACGTCGCAGCGGAGGCCGCCTACAACCGGGCTTCTCTCGTGGACGACCGGCGGGGGACCCTCGAGGAGCGCAAGCCCGCCCTCGACCGCTACCGCGCGGTCGCCGCCTCTTACCCGACGACCAAGTACGGCCAACGTGCGAACGGTCAGGTGTTCAAGGTCGAGCGCCTGCAGCTCGGCATGAAGGCCCCGGAGATCGTCGGCAAGGACATCGACGGGAATGACATGAAGCTCTCCGACTTCAAGGGCAAGGTCACCGTCCTGGACTTCTGGGGCTTCTGGTGAGGCCCCTGCGTTGCGATGATCCCGCACGAAAAGACGCTCGTGAAGCGTCTGGAGGTTCAGCCCTTTGCTCTCGTTGGAATCAACAGCGACAACGAGAAGCGTTACCGAGAGCGTCGGCCTGAGATGGGCGTGACCTGGCGTAGCTTCTTCGATGGTGGCTCCACCGGTGGCCCGATCGCCAGCCAGTGGGGCGTCACCGGCTGGCCCACGATCTATGTCCTCGATGCCGAGGGCAAGATCCGCTACCAGGGTGTCCGCGGAGACGAGATGGACCGCGCCGTGGACACGCTCCTCGTGGAGATGGGGGTCACGGACTTCGAACGGGGCCATTACGGCGAGGAGAAGCCGGCGGCCAAGCCGACCGGCGGCAAGCGCACGAGGGGCCTCGTCCCGCTGATCCCGGCGCCCAAGAAGGGCAAGTCCGGCCTCTGAGCGGAGCTGTACGGCAACGGTGGCGAGGGCCGGCGCGGGAGACCGCGCCGGCCCTCGCCCGTTCATGGGAGCGCGCGCGGGCGAGGTGGTTGGCATACTCCGCCCATGAACTCCACGCTGACCCTCGGATCGCTCGGTGCTGCCCTCTTGATCGCGGGATGCGGGGCGCCCGCGACGCCCTCGGATGAGCCCTCGGCCGGGGCGATGGCTCCTTCCGCAGACCCTTCCGTCGGGCCTTCCGCCGAGAGCCAATCCATGGGAGACGGGTCAGAAGTCGCACCCGCGTCGGAAGCCGAGGGCCCCTTGGAGCCCGAGGCTGTGGCGGAGCCCGTCACTGAGGAACTCTCCTGGTCTGAGCTCGACCGCCGCGGCGACGGGCACCTCAAGGCGGGGCGCTTCGTCGACGCGATCGCGGACTTTGACGCGGCCATCGCCCTTCAGTCCAGCCTTGAAGCACACCACTGGCGGCGAGGAATCGCCCACTACTACGCCGGGCGTTACGCGGATGGGGCGGCGCAGTTCGAGCTGCACCGCACGGTGAACGGGAACGACGTGGAGAACGCCGCGTGGCACTTCCTCTGCGTCGCCCGGATGGACGGTGTCGCGGCGGCGCGTGCACGTCTTCTCCCCGTCGCGCCTGACTCCCGGGTGCCCATGATGGAGGTCCTTGAGATGTTCGCGGGGCGGTCCACCCCGGAGCAGGTGCTCGAGGTCGCAAGCGCAGCGGACGGCACCGCCCAGAGCGAGTCAGCTCTCTTCTACGCCTACCTCTACATCGGCCTGTATCACGAGGTGCTCGACCGGCCCGCCGAGGCCCGCGCGGCGATCGGCGTCGCGGCCACCGAGCACACGAGCCCGTACTACATGGGGGACGTGGCCCGCGTCCACGCCGCGTTGCTCGCCGAGTGAGCGGGGCCTCCCCCGTGACTCATCTGGGGGTGGTGCTCATGAGCAGCCCGTCATTCTCGGTGGAGAGCAGCAGCAGGTAGGCGAGGTTCACGATGGCCTCCTCTCCGAGGTAAGGCGCGCCCATGTGGGGCGTCGAATAGCGCAGCCCATAGCCGGGCTCCCACGAGCAGAGGAAGCGCCATCGCCACTGGGGGAGGATCTCCTCGAAGGCCTTTGGCTTCACCACGGCCAGGGAGAGGAGGCCGAGGGCGGCGCCCGGCTCACCGTAGGCGTGGCTGTTGAGCATCCACGGGTGGCGCTCCTCCATGAGGACGCAGAGCGGCGGGGCGAGGTCGGCGCGGTCCTCCCGCAGCACCTCGGCCAGGGCGCACAGCCCGGTGCGGGACCAGAACTCGCCCTTGTCCCGGTAGGACGCGTTGTAGCCCATGGCGCCGTGCCCGCCGTCGTCCGGGTTGGACCAGCTGTGGCGCACGTAGGGCTCGATGTGCTCCCAGATCCGGGACTCCACCCCGGCGCGGCGCGCGAGGGCGTCGAACACGAGGAGGTGCGCCGCGGGCGCCATGAGCGCCTTGTTGTCGTAGGGCAGGCCGTCCGGGCCGTGGCCGAAGGCCTGCATGCCCCACTTGCACTCGTGGGTCGTGGTGGGGAGCCAGCGCACGGCCTCCTCAACCCAGGGCAGGACGCTCTCATCGCCGGTCCGCAGGTGGTACTCGCAGAGCAGCATCCCCTGGAACGCGATGGTCCAGTAGGCGAGCCCCGTCATCTGGGACGGGCTCGGGTTCAGCTTCATCAACCGGTCCAAGGAGCGCTTCACCGCCCCAAGGTGCTGGTCGTCTCCGGTCCCGAGGAGCGCGAGCGCCCCGAGGGCGGGGTTCACGGCGTCGGTCCCCGGCCAGGAGCCGTTGCGCTTCTGGTGGCCGAGGGTCCAGCTCAGGAGGTCGCCGCGGAAGCGATCCGCGCCCGGACCGGAGAGCGGGAAGCGGGGGCCGATGGGACCCTCGAACGGCAGCGCGATGGTCGCGGTGCGCAGGGGCGGGGCGGCGCCGTCCGACGGGCGCAGGTACGTGAGCTTCACGGCCGGCTGGCCATCCTCGAGGGCGCCCTCGATGGCGCGGCCGAGGGCCGCTTCATGGCTGCGCTCGAACCAGTCCCAGCCGGGGGCGAGGCTCGACCGCCCGAGGGGTTTGCCTGACACGGCGAGCACGAGGTCTCCCCGCTCCAGGCCAGCGGCCGCCGCTGGGCCGTCGGCGCGGACGTCGATCAGGTTGAATGCCGTGTGCTGGTGCTCGGTGAGCGCCGTGAAGCCGAGCATGCCGCAGCCAATCTGGTCCGGGCCGAAGGGGCCGTTGGCCTTGCCTCGCATCGCGCGGCTCGGCGCCCCGTGGAAGCGCATGACCCGGGCCGCGCGCACGGTGATCTTCCTGCCCCGGTTCTCGAACTCCAGGTCGAGCTCGCGCGCCGTGCCGTCAGGGAGCGGGATGAAGGCGAGGACGCGGCCCGCGAGCGCGGAGGCCTGGGCGCGCCCCGTGATGGGCGGGG